>NZ_BLTI01000010.1:0-91436 GCF_017312445.1 Novosphingobium sp. PY1
AGTACCCCGGCATCGCGGGCCTTCCCGCGCATCTCCATCACCAGTTCGTCGGTCGGCGCACCGTGGTGGTCGCGGCGCGGGTCCTTCTCGTAAGGTACCACAACTTCGCGCACAAAGGCTTCCACCCGCTCGGCCATGTCGAGGGCGTATCGGGAAATCTCGGTCATTACTGCAGCACCCTGATCGGATCGGAACCGTCCCAGTCCCGGGCGGCATCCTTCATCATCTGGAACAGGCCTTCCGTACCCGACATCGGTTGAAGATACTCGATCACGTGGCCCGGACCCTTGCCCGGATCGACATAGATCACTTCACCGTCCTCGCCGACCTTGCCTTCGACGATGACCTGCGCTCCCGCCTCGGCGCAAGCCCGGCGCGCTTCCTGGATGTCGTCGACGAAGACGCAGATATGGTGAAGCCGGTCGCGAACGGCATATTCGCCCGCGTAGAGCGAAGGCGCATCGCTATCCGTCTTGATCAGTTCGATCTGGATATCGCCCCAGTACCCGATCGCCATGGAGAAGACGGCATCGGTGGGCTCACCCTTGTACTTCATTTCGCCAAGGCGCACGTCATTGAGGACAAAGAACGGGCCGACGCCGACGGTCTCGATCCAGTATTTCATCGCCTCGTCCCAGTCTGTCGGGAAATAGGCGAGCTGGATCACTTCACCCAGCTTCTTCAGCGGTCCCGGAGTAGCGGAACTGGTCATTGTCTGTCCTTTCAGGCGAAGATGCCTTCCGGCTCCTCGATGAGGCTCTTGAGCGTCTGCAGGAACTGAGCCCCTGCCGCGCCGTCGATGGCGCGATGGTCGACCGAGAGCGTGAAGGAAATGCGGTTCTCAAATGCGACGCCGCCTGCCTCCGTCTCGACCGGCTGGCGCTTAGCGGCACCTACGGCGAGGATCGCGCCCTGCGGCGGATTGATGATCGCATCGAAGTTCTCGATCCCGAACATGCCCAGGTTGGAGACAGAGAAAGTCCCGCCTTCCATGTCCTCGATGCCAAGGCGACCCGCCTGCGCCTTGTCGATCAGGCGGCGGGTTTCGGCCGCGAGCTGGTCGATGCGCATGAGGTTCGCCTGGCGCACGACCGGAGTGACGAGGCCCTTGGGGCTCGCCACCGCCATCGAGACGTCAGCGTGCGGGAAACGGTAGATCTCGGTGCCATGCACCTGGACGTTGACATCCGGGTGCCGGGCGAGCGCCATGGCCGAAGCCTTGACGATCCAGTCGTTGACCGAGGCCTTGCAACCCAGCACGAGGTTGGCCGTCTTGCGCATCTCGATGAGCCTGTCGGCACGGGCCGACATGCGCAGGTAGAAGTGAGGGATATCCTGCTTCGCGGCGGTAAGTCGCTGGGCAACCACCTTGCGGATGCGATCGAAGGGTACAACTTCGGGGCGGTTCTCACCGGCCACGAACTCGGGCGTTCCCACGCCGGCACCGGCAGACGGCTTTGGCACCAGCGCCAGCACATCGGCCTTGGAGATGCGGCCGCGGGCACCCGAGCCGGACACGCCGGAAAGCGAAATGCCATGGAGCGCGGCAAGGCGGCGCGCAAGCGGCGAGGCGAAGACCTTGAGGTTGTCCTCCTGAACCGCCACCGGCCCCTTGAGCGTGGGCACCGCCGACCCGCGCAACGCCTTGACGACGTCCTGGTGGGTGATGCGTCCACCCCGGCCCGATCCTTCGATCACGGCTATGTCGACGCCTTCTTCCTCTGCGAGGCGCAAGGCCTCGGGGCTGATCGGCCGATTGGTGTCGATCTTGATCCGCTGCTTCTCCGGTTCCGCCGGAGCCGACGCGGCAGCGGCCGGTGCGCTTGCAGCGGACTTTGCCTTCGACGCGCCTTCGGCCACGCCGCCCTCGGCCGGCTTGAAACCGGCGATGAAAGCCTCGATGTCGGCATCGGAATTGCTGCCGTCGTCGAAAACGGCCAGAAGCGCGCCGACGGGCTCCGCCTCACCGCCGCCCTCGACGACGATGCGCCGCACGGTGGCATCGTATTCGGCATCGACCTCGTTGGTGATCTTGGCGGTTTCGATCAGGCACAGCGTCTGGCCGCGCTTGAAGCTCTCGCCTTCCTTCACCATCCACTCGGCGATGGTTCCTTCGGTCATCTCGATACCCCACTTGGGCATCGTGAAGGCGCGAATTCTACTCATGGGTGCGCCCTCCTCAGCGATATTCCAGGGTCTTGCGCACAGCCGCCGCGACCTTTGCGGGGCTCGGCAGGTAAGCGCTTTCCAGTTCGCGGGCGAACGGGACAGGCGTGTGCGGCGGGGTAACCATCTCGATCGGTGCCTTCAGGCTGGCGAAGGCCTTCTGCGCAACAAGCGCGGAAATGTCGGTTGCCAGCGAGCAGCGCGGCGGCGCTTCGTCGACGATGACGAGACGGCCGGTCACCTCGACGGAGTCGAGGATCGCCTCCTCGTCGAGCGGCGAAGTCGTTCGCAAGTCGACGACGTCGCAGCCGATCCCGTCCTGGGCCAGATCGTCGGCTGCCGTCTCGGCATAGCCGACCATCATGCCGGACGCGACGATCGTAACGTCCTCGCCCGCTCGGGCAAGGCGCGCGTGACCGAATGGCACGACATAGTCCGGATCGTCCGGTACTTCGCCCGACAAGCCGTAGAGGAACTTGTGCTCGAGGAAGACCACCGGATCGTCATCGCGGATCGCCTGGCGCAACAGGCCGCAAGCGTCGGCCGGGGTGGCCGGCATGACAACCTTGATGCCCGGCATGTTGGTGACGAACTGGCTGATCATCTGACTGTGCTGGGCCGCCGCGTTGTAACCGGCGCCGCACGGCATGCGGATCACTGCCGGACAGACCGACTTGCCGCCGAACATGTAGCGGAACTTGGCAATCTGGTTCCAGAGCTGGTCCATGCAAACGCCGATGAAGTCGGCGAACATGATTTCTGCCACCGGCCGCTTGCCGGCCAGAGCCAGGCCACCCGCCGCGCCCATGATGGCGCTTTCCGAAATCGGCGTGTCGATCACCCGGTCCGGACCGAAGGCGTCGTAAAGGCCGGTCGAGGTCGACCAGATGCCGCCGATGGCCTCGGGGCCGCCGGCCGTTCCCATGCCGCCCACGACGTCCTCGCCAAGGACGACGACGCGCTCGTCACGCTGCATTTCCTGGAAGATCGTGTTGCGAATGGCGTCGCGATACATCATTTTTGCCATGGTTTCGCTCCCGCCGTTCAGTAGCTGATGTAGACGTTGTCGAGGACGTTTTCGGGCTTGGGCCGCGCCGCATTGCGCGAGGCCTGGACCGCATTCTCGATGGCTTCGAGCGCCTCGGCATCGAGCTTGTCGATGTCTTCGTCGGTGAGCAGCTTGGCGCCGGTCACGCTGGCGCGGAACTTCTTGAGACAGTCGCGCGTCTCGCGCAGGCGATCGAGTTCGCCCTCACCGCGATAGCGCTGCGGATCGCCTTCGAAGTGGCCGAAGAAGCGCTCGGTATCGAATTCGACTGCGGCCGGGCCATTGCCGGGCGTGCGCACGTAGTCGAGAACTTCGCGCATCGTGTCGTGAACCGAAAAGAAGTCGGTGCCGTCCCCGCGCCAGACCTTCATGCCGAAGGCTTCCGCGCGGCTGGCGATGTCGTTGTTCGTGCCCACCGCATAGTCTACGCCGGTGTGCTCGGAATAGTGATTGTTCTCGAAGACGAAGATCGCCGGAGCCTTGGTGACGACAGCCAGGTTCATCGCCTCGAACGTGGTGCCCTGGTTGCAGGCACCGTCGCCCGAGAAGGTGATGGCGACGGCCAGCTTGCCGTCCTCGTCAGGCCCGTCGATCTTGTTGGAAAGCGCCGCGCCCACCGCGATCGGCGCACCGCCGCCGACGATGCCGTTTGCGCCGAGCATACCCTTGTCGATGTCGGCAATGTGCATCGAACCGCCCTTGCCGTTGCACAGACCTTCCTGGCTACCCCAGATTTCCTTCATCATCCCGTCGACATCGCAACCCTTGGCAAGGCAGTGGCCATGGCCGCGGTGGGTAGAGACGATCTTGTCGGCAGCTGTCAGATGCTCGCACACGCCCACGGCAACGGCTTCCTGACCGCAATAGAGGTGCGTGAAACCGGCGATTTCACCGGTCTGGATCTCCTCGTGGAGACGTTCCTCAAATTCGCGGATCAGCTTCATTTGCCGATAGGCGTGGGTCAACGCCTCGCGGTTCAGCTGCATGTGGGCTTCCTCTCTTGGTTCGAATTGCGGTGACCGGTTCCGTGATCGCTCACAGGCCCAGCACCGACTTGGCGATGATGGTACTTTGAACTTCGTTGGTGCCGCCGAAGATCGTCCAGGCGCGGCTGTTGAGATAGCGCGGCGAGGCGAGCTGGGCTTCCTTCGAATGAAGCGCAAGGGGGGCCTCGTTGCCGTAAAGCGGACGCGCCATGTCGAGTTGCAGCCCTGCCGGGCCGTAGAGGTCGACCGCCAGCAGATCGATCTCCTGCCGCAGGTTCGAGGCGAGCATCTTGGTCAGCGACGTCTGCGGTCCGGGCTTCTTGCCCTTGGCAATTTCCGAAATGATCTTCAGTTCGATCATCTCCAGCGCCTCGACGCTGAGGCGCGTCTGGGCAAGGCGGCGGCGCCAGTCCACCTGGTCGATCAGCTTGCCGCCCCGGCCGTCGCTTTCCTCGCGCGATGCGGTTTCGATCTGGTCTAGATCATAACCGAGCTTGGGTGCATGGCACGATCCGCCGCGCTCATTCTCGAGCAGGAACTTGGCGATGGTCCAGCCCTGCCCTTCCTCGCCGACAAGATTCTTGGCCGGGACGACGACATCCTCAAGGAAGACCTGGTTGACTTCATGGTCCCCGGCGACGGTCAGGATCGGGCGCACGGAGACGCCGGGCGTGTCGAGATCGATGAGCAGGAAGGAAATGCCGGCCTGCTTCTTCACCTCGGTATTCGTGCGGACCAGCGTGAACATGCGGTTCGCGTGATGGGCATGGGTCGTCCAGATCTTCGATCCGTTGACGATGTAGTTATCGCCATCGCGCACCGCGCGGGTCTTGAGGCTGGCAAGATCAGAGCCCGAACCGGGCTCGGAAAAACCCTGGCACCAATAATCCTCGCCCGACAGGACGCGCGGCAGATAATAGGCCTTCTGCTCTTCGGACCCGAAAGTCCAGACCACCGGAGCGAGCAGCTTGAGGCCGAGCACGGTGAGGTTCGGCGCACCAGCCAGAGCGCATTCCTTCTCGAAGAGATAGCGCTGCAGCGGCGTCCAGCCGGTGCCGCCATGTTCCTTGGGCCACTGGTAGCCGAGCCATCCCTGCTGGTGCAGGATCGCATTCCAGGCCTGCCCGATCTCGGGTTCCACGAAGACCGACGGCGTACCCGCCGCGCCGTCCTTTACGACATCCGGCAGGTTGTCACGCAGGAATGCGCGCACCTCGGCGCGGAATTCGGCGTCTTCAGGCGAAAGTTCGATATCCATTCAACGTTCCAGAATTGTCACGGCCGAGACACCGGGCGCACCGTAGACGTGGCTGTAAGCCGTCCTGGGATTGCCCGGGACCTGCCGTCCCCCACCGTCACCACGCAATTGGACGACGTTCTCATAAACCTGACGAAGCCCCGACGCGCCGATCGGCTCACCGCAGGCAAGGCAGCCGCCATCGGTATTGACCGGCAGCCTGCCGCCGATCTCGGTAAGGCCTTCGGCGAGCCACTTTTCCTGTTCGCCATCGGCGCAAAAGCCGTTCTCGGCCATGTGCATGATCTCGGCGCCAGCCTCGGTATCCTGGAGCTGCGCCACGGAAATGTCCTGAGGGCCGATCCCGGCCAGCTTGAAGGCATCCGCCGAGGCAATGCGCGAAGCGGTGCCGCGCGGCACGCTGTCGTTTTCGACAACATCGAGCGACGGCGCGAAGACTTCGAAGGAATGCGCCGGACGGGTGCGCATGGTTGCCGCCTTGAGGCGAACCAGCGGCTTGCCCAGTTCGCGCGCCTTCTTCTCGCTTGCGAGCAGCAGCGCCACACCGCCTTCGGCGGGCGAGCAGAACATGTACTTGGTGTAGGGATCGCTAACCAGCGGCGCTTCGAGGATTTCCTCGAGCGACACCGGCTGTCGCCGCCAGGCGTGGGGCGCGTGAACGGCATTGCGAAAGGCCTTCTCAGCCACGCGGCCCAGCGTTTCATGCGAAATTCCGAACATGTGCATGTAGCGCATGATCTTCGCCGCAAAGAACTGCGTGGTAACCATCTGCCCGACTTCGCCGTACCAGTCCGGCAGGTTGTACTCGCTGGGCAAGGCGTTGAAGGCACCGCGCGGGTGCTTGTCGAAACCGACGGCAAGGCCAAGGTCGAACTCACCCGACTTGATCGCCATCTGCGCCGAGAACAGCGCCGAACCGCCGGCCGCGCAGCCGTTGCGCACGTTAATGAACTGGACCCCGGTCAGGCCGAGGCGATCGACCATGGTGTCGGGATTGCCGGCGGCATCCGAGCTACCGTAAGCGAACTGAACCTGCGGCCAGTCGACACCGGCATCGCCCAGTGCCTGCCGAACGGCGTAGACGCCCTGGTCGACGCCCGAAACGCCATCGGTACGGCCGAACTTGTGGATGCCGATGCCGACGATGCAAACGTCGCTCATGCTGCCCCTCCTGCTGGTGCGAAGGCCGGGATCATGACCGGTTCGGCCGCATCGGGATCGAGCGGCGCCGGCGCCAAGCGCAGCGACATGCCGATCGTCACGTCTTCGAAATCGACATCGACCAGCCGCGCCTCGACAATCGTCTCACCCGGCAGCTCGACGTAGGCAACGATCCAGGGGAGGAATGCCTCGGGGCCGGCATAAGGCGGCGTCTTGGGACGAAAGCGCTGCACGGTGTAGGACCACAAGGTTCCGTCCCTGCCCAGGGGTACGGGCTCGTATCCGTCGCCTTCGGGGCACGGAAAAACGATGCGTCCCGTCACAAGGTCGCGTCCCCCCACCAGTCGTGGAGAGGTTTCGTCCGTGAAAAGGCCTTCGGCAATAGCGCGCATCATGCTCCCACCCCGGTATATATGAGTCCGGTCATGGTGTTGGTTTAAGCCTTCGCGGCGCGGCTTTCCGACTCACCAAAACGCTAGGGTAGTCATTACGCTAGTTCGTGCATCCCTACGTGCAGGGAGACGGACATGACCGAAACTTGGGACTACATCATCGTCGGCGCAGGATCTGCCGGCTGCGTCATGGCCGAGCGCCTGAGTGCCGACGGGCGTTCGCGCGTGCTAGTGTTGGAAGCCGGCGGCGAGAACGACAGCTTCTGGGTCACCCTGCCCAAGGGCGTCGCCAAACTGGTGCAGAAAAGCGAACACATGTGGGCCTATCCCGTCGCCCAGCCACGCGAGGAAGGCGGCCCCGGCGGCGAAGTGTGGATTCGCGGCAAGGGCCTGGGCGGTTCCTCCTCGATTAACGGAATGATCTGGAGCCGCGGCGAGCCGGCCGACTACGACGCCTGGGAAAGCGAGGCCGGGGCGACCGGGTGGAACGGTGCCTCGATGACCGAGGCTTTCCTCGAACTAGAAGACCACGCCGCGGGGCCATCGCCCATGCGCGGCTCAGGCGGCCTCGTTCACGTCGATCCCGCCTGCTACTCCTACCCACTCGCCGACCGCATGATCGAGGCGGGCGAAGCTATGGGACTGCAACATGTCGACGATCTCAATGCCGCCACCGGGCCGCGCGTAGGGTTGTTCAGCCACAACATCCGCAAGGGCAAGCGCGAATCCGCCGCGCGCACCTACCTCGCCGTCGCGAGAAAGCGCCCGAACGTCACGGTGATGACTGACGCGATGGCCGAGCGCATCGTCTTCGACGGCACCCGTGCCGTTGCCGTGGAGGCAACCGTCAAGGGCCAGCCGCACCGGCTCGACTGTTCCGGCGAGATCGTCGTGTCCTGCGGCGCGATGGAAAGCCCGCTCCTGCTTCAGCGTTCGGGAATCGGCGATGCCGACCGACTGGCGGCAGCCGGCATCCCGGTCATCGCCCATTCGCCCGATGTCGGCGAGCGGATGATCGAGCACCTCTCGATCTCCATTCCCTATCGCCTCGAAAAGGGACGCGGCACGAACAAAAGCTTTTTCGGCATCGGCGCGGCGCTGGCGATGCTGCGCTATCTTGTCAGGCATGACGGCATCCTTGCCACCGGGCCCTTCGAAGTGGGCGCCTTTCTCAATGTTGCGCATCCCGACGGACGGACCGACGCGCAGTTCTATCTGGGCGGCTACACCTTCAGGATCGGCGATGACAACGACCCTGTCCCGCTCGACAAGATCGACCCCAAGCCGGGCGTCACGATCTACGGCCAGCTGCTGCGCCTCACCAGCGAAAGTTCAGTACGCGCCACCGGTCCCTCACCCTCGGACGCCCCGGAAATCCTGCACAATTTCCTTTCTACCGAGCATGACCGCAAGTCCGCCATTGCGCTGGTAAGAGCCATGCGCCGGTTCATCGCCTCGCCGCCGCTGGGCGAGATGGTCGGCCCCGAACTCATCCCGGGCCCACAAGTGGAAAGCGACAATGACCTGCTGGCCGCCTTCCGGCGCCTGTCGACATGCGGACTGCACGCGATTCGTTCCTGCCGCATGGGCGGGGACCCGCGGGCGGTCGTCGATCCGCGCCTGCGCGTGAACGGAGTTCAGGGACTGCGCGTCGCGGATTGCTCTGTGATCCCGTGGCACGTCACCGGCAACACCAATGCTCCCGCGATGGCCCTCGGCCTGCGCGGCGCGAAGCTCATGCTGGAGGACAGCGGCTGACGCCCCCTTCCCTTTATCAGCGAATTCAGGTCTGGAGCGAGATGTAGCCGAGCTGGGCCGCCTTGAAGACGGTCTGGCTGCGGTTCACGGCGTTGAGCTTGGTCGCGGCATTGTGGATGTGAAAGCGCACGGTGGCGCGGCTGCGCGACATGATCATGCTGATCTCGAGGTCGGTCTTGCCGATCGCGGCCCATCGCAGGCATTCGACTTCGCGCTTGGATAGCCGGGATTCCGGTGGCAGCGCCTGAACCGAGCCCATGATCTGGACATAAGTCGAGATGAACGTGCGCGAATAAAGCCCCAATGCATCCGAGTAGAGCTTGAACTCCTCGGACAGGTCCGTCTTGGCCTTGTCCAGCGGGTTGAAGCTTACGGCGCCGATCTGGCCGAAGGGCAGATGCACGGGAACGCAGATCGCCGCCTGGGTCAGCGCGCGCTGCTCGAAATTGGCGATATTGATAGAATCCAGATAGGCATTGGGCTCGAAGGTGCGGAAACCTTCGGCATTTGCCCAGAACGGCTGACTCTCGAAACGGCAGGCCGACGTCAGCGGCGAATCCAGCGCAATGCGGGAATTGCGCCACCAGACCTTTTCGTCGTCGCTCCAGCCGAAAACTTCCGTTGCGAGAATATTGCCTTCCGCGTCAACCGGAGTTCGCTTGTCCGCGATATCGTGCGCGGGAGCAGCTCGAAACCCGCACTCAAGGGCAATGCGGTGCAATGCCTCAGCTGCGGGCTTGATGCCTTCCGGAGTCATGACCCGGACGGCATCGATATTTTCCTGTGACAACAAATTCATGAATTCCTCTCTCGCGAGCCCGTCTTACCCCGCCGTTCCCGCCGGCACAATCGTCCCAAGGCCGAATTTCCGCCCACAATGCCTAACCTTTTGCGCAGCGGAGGACCACCCATCGATAGTGGTAAAGCGGAACTACAGACGGGAGTGGAAAGTGAATTTCGAACTGAACGAAGACGAAGAAATGCTGAAGGCACTGACTGAGCGTTTCGTCGTCGACCATTATGACCATGACAGCCGCCGCGCCTTTCTGAGTGAACCCAATGGTTTTTCCCGGAAGAACTGGGACTTTCTGGGCGAACTCGGCCTGATCGCCGCACCCTTTCCCGAAGAACTGGGCGGCCTCGGCCTCGACGGCACCGCCATTGCCACGGTCTTCGAAGCGCTTGGCCACGGCCTCGTTGTCGAGCCCCTGGCGGAGAACGTGGTACTGGCCGGACGCCTCTTTGCACTCACCGCGCCGGAGGATCTCAAGGCCGAATGGATCGAGGACCTGCTGACCGGTACGCGCCGCCTTGCCCTCGCCCATGCCGAGGCAGGCACGCGCGATGGCCTGATCTGGGTTGAGACCAAGGCCAATGCCGATGGCGGCAGCTATCGCATCACCGGATCGAAGCCCTATTGCATCGCAGGCGGCGGGGCTGACGGCTACATAGTTTCGGCGCGCGTTTCCGGCGCGCCCGGCGACAGTGGCGGGGCCGAACTTTTCTTCGTCCCAGCTGACGCCGAAGGTCTCAAGACGCGGGACTGGCCGCTTGCCGATGGCAGCGTCGCCACCGACATCACGCTCGACGATGTGGTTGCCACCAGACTCGAAGGCGGGCTCGGTGCCCTGGCAGAGGCCGAGCAGGTTGCCACGCTTGCCCGCAGCGCCGAAGCGCTGGGCATCATGGCGCGCATTTTCGAGGAAACGATCGAGTACCTGCGCACCCGCGACCAGTTCGGCGTGCCGCTCGGTTCCTTCCAGGCCATCCAGCACCGCATGGTCGCGCAATATGCCGCTATCGAACGCAGCCGGGCCCTGCTCAACCTCGCGCTCGTTTCGTGGGGAACGGACGACTTTGCCCGCAACGTCCAGGGGGCCCGCGCCTTCATCGCCGATGCCTCGGTAACGCTGGGGCACGAAATGATCCAGTTCCACGGCGGCATGGGTGTGACCGACGAACTGGCGGTGGGCGGCGGGCACAAACGCCTGCTGGTTCTTTCGCGCTGGCCCGAACCGGCCCAGTCCGCGCTCGACCGCTTCGCCGGACTGCTGCACTGATCGGACAAGTTCCTGCAAACTGAAAAAGGGGCGGACCGGTTTTCCCGGTCCGCCCCTCTTCTTTTGGGCCCGCGGAGGAAGTCAGGCCCGCTCGCGATCCTTTATCCAGGCAATGCCGCGGCGCAGCAAGTCGTAGAAGACCGGCAGCTCCCAGGCGCAGCGATCCACTGACGGCCACCAGTCGAGCATTGGCTGAAGATCGTAGTGTCCGCGGCAATGCCCCAGCGTATTGTAGAGCACCGCGCCCTTGCCGTGGCGCTTGATATACATGACCGGATGGACTCCGGGCGCATCGGTCGCCTCGACGAACCCGGTGCCTTCCTCGGTGCACTCGGTCTCGAGAAGAACGTGCAGTTCGCCGTGCTGTTCGAGGTGATACAGCTCGTCGTTAGTCTCGAAAGCCTCGATCCCCTCGACCAGCGGGTGCGTGGGATCGGCTACCGTGACCTTGTATGGGGCAATCGGCGGATGGGAGACGAACTGGCTACCCAGCATGTCCATCATCAGCGGCGCCCAGCGCGGCGCATCCCACAGTCCGTTCTGCAGCAGGCGCAGTACCGAATTGGTACCGTGCAGCGCGTACCAGCGACCGCCGGCGGCCAGCCAGTCGCGCAGGACTTCCTGCGCTGCCAGCGAAGGCGTGACGTCGCAGGTATACGTGATGATGATGTCGGCCTTGCGGATCGCATCGAGGTTTTCATAATCCTCGAACACGCGCGTGCGCACGCTCTGGTCCTCGGCCAGAAGCTTGAGCAGTTCGAGCCGGGCAAAGTCCATGTCGTGCCAGACGCCGCCGCAGATGAAGACGCAGTCTATCCGGGGCGGATGCTGGTCGACATGCGCGCCTTGCCCGCCATACGCGCCTTCGCCGCTCATGCCGCATTCTCCTTGCTGCCACCCAATTCGCCGCTGATGTACTTCATCATCGTGTCCTGGAACTGGCGAATGCGGATTTCCTGGTAATTGCCCAGCTGGACTTCGCCGTTCTTGGAGGCGTGAAGGCCGTCCTGAACGAAGGGCAGGTTGTCCATATCCTGCTCGAACACATCGCCAAGGATGCCCAGTTCCGGCGCTTCGGTCCATTTCTGGTCGAGCGTGAGGAACTTCAGCGGCGCGCCATGCGGCATCGGCTGGCCCTTGGGAATGCGCGAGAGGATGCGCACTTCCATGATGCAGGTGTCGGGCGTCTTGCCGGGTCGCCAGTTGTAGACGATATTCGGCATGTAACCGCCCCAGGGCGCGAAGTTCGGGAAAACGTTGTAGACCAGCGCATCGAGTAGCTCGGCGTCGGTCGCATCCTCATGGTCGTAGCCGGTCTGTTCGGTATAGGCCTTGCGCATTGCCGCACCCAGCGCCGCGCGCGCCGTCATCCCTTCCGGCACAGCGATCGCCATCGGGTTTTCGGCGGCGCCTTCCTCATAGTTGTCGGCCGAGCGTCCGTTGTACTTGATGAACTGGTCGACGATCCACTGCTCGCCCTTACCTTCCTTGATGTGCGGGCTCATCACGCCGAAGGGGGTAAGGTTGACATTCACATTGTCGCCCCAGGTCCAGTAGGCGGCATTGGAATCGCCGGTGAAAGGCAGCAGCTGCGGGTGGGTAACGATCGTGTGCCAGGCCTCCATGAAGGCTTCCATCACGACCTTCCAGTTCGCCGGCACTTCCTTGGCCACGCGCATGACGGTCGCGCATTCTTCGTGCCGCCAGCGCTTGAAGTGCTCGGGCAGCGGCGCGAGGTATTCCTCAAGGCTCGGCCCGCCCTTTTCCTCGCGGATGAAGATGTAGCCCGCCCAGCGGCCGACCTCGGCTTCGGGAAGCCCCATCTCCTTTTCCTTGAGATGCGGGAAGTCCCACTGGCACGGCATCGAGTTGAACGATCCGTCCTTGTTCCAGGCAAAGCCATGGAAGGGGCAGACGAACTTGTCGGCGCTGCCGTCCTCGGTGCGCAGCTTGCGACCACGGTGGAGGCAGACGTTGTGCATCGCACGGATCGAGCCGTCGTCTTGACGCACGATCAGGTAAGTCCGCCCGACGTTCTCGTAGACGACATAGTCACCGGCTTCGAGCAGGTCCTCTTCGCGCGCAACGAACTGCCACACGTAAGGCCACATCTTCTCGCGCTCCAGCCGAGCGAATTCCTCGCTGGTGTAGCGCTCGGCGGGGATCGGGTCGGAGCCGCGATAGGTATAACTCTCCTCGGTCAGGATCTTCGGCGGCGTTCGCGAATCCGTGGCCATCAGTTCGGCCCAGGTGATACCTTCGCTGCGGTCTTCGCCCAGTTTCACTTCGGGGTCCCGGTCAGCCATCTCTCTGCATTCTCCCAAGAACGGAATTTCCTGTTTGGTCCATGTCTGGACCAGCGTGAAGTCATAGTCACCTTGCCGAAATCATAGGTTGTTCCGCCGCCCGGATCGGCCATGTTGCGGTTGGAAAGCAATTTTTGGGAGAATGCCGTGAGCAAACGGCTTGAAGGCAAGGTCGCGCTGGTCACCGGAGGCACTTCGGGCATCGGCGCGGGCACGGTCGAGCGGCTTGCCGCCGAAGGTGCAAAGGTCATTTTCACCGGTTCGAACGAGGCCGCCGCGCAGAAACTCTGCGCTGCCACCGGCGCACGGTTCGAAAAGCACAACGTGACCGACGCCACGGCCTGGGGACCTCTGATCGACCGCATCCTCGAAGAACATGGCAGACTGGATATCGCTTTTGCCAATGCCGGGATCGAGGCGGGCGACGGGAGCGTCGAGGACATCACCATCGAGGCATGGAACAACATCATGGGCGTGAACCTCACCGGGGTGATGCTCACGGTGCAGCACGCAATGCGCGCCATGGCCAGGAATCCCGATGGCCCGACCGGCTCGATCATCGTCAATTCCTCGATGAACGCGCACCGCGCGATGGGCAATTTCGTGGCCTATTCGGTTTCCAAGTCAGCAGTTCTCGCGCTGGTAAAGTCCTCTGCCGTTCACGCCGGCAACCAGAAATACAAGATCCGCGTCAACGCCGTCCTGCCGGGCGTGGTCGAAACCGCGATGATCAAGAACCTGATCGACAAGTCGGGCGACCCCGAGGCCACGCGTGCCGCCTACGAGGGTCTATCGCCGATGGGTCGCATGGCCACGGTCGAGGAAATTGCCGGGCTCGTCGCCTGGCTGGCTTCTGACGAGGCCCGCTTCTCCTCGGGCAGCGAATTCACCATGGACGGTGCCAGCACCGCGGGGATGAACGGCGTATGAGCGATCTGGGTTCACAACGCCTGCAGGGCCGCGTCGCCCTCGTTTCCGGCGGTCTGCGCGGCATCGGCCTCGCCTGTGTCGAACGCTTCCTGGCCGAGGGCGCCGAAGTCGTGCTGACCGACCTCGATGCGCCCGACAGCGAGCTTGCAAGCACGACCGTTGAGCGGCTCGGACAGGCAGCCAGCTACCTGCAGGCCAACGTCACGAAGAGCGAGGACTGGGAGCGTGCTCGCGCCTCCGTTGCGGAACGGCACGGCAAGTTGCACATCCTGGTCAACAATGCCGGCACCGATCTGACCGGCCCGGTCGAAAGCCTGACAGACGAAGGCTGGCGGCGGATCATGGCAATCAACGTTGACGGCGTCTTCATGGGCACCCGCGCTTTCGTCCCGATGATGGCCGAGAGCGGCAAGGACTTCAAAGGCGGCGCCTCGATCATCAACGTCAGTTCGATTATGGGCCTTGTCGGCATGAACGAGGTCTCTGCCTACAATGCCAGCAAGGGCGCGGTGCGCATGTTCACCAAGGGCATCGCCGTCGAATTCGCGGAAAAGAAGATGCCGATCCGCGCCAATTCGCTCCACCCCGGATTCGTAACTACACCCCTGCTCGCACAGGGTTTCCAGCGCTGGGTCGAAAGCGGCGTCGCTGAAAAGGCACAGGACCTGGTCGACATGGTCGCGGGCAAGACGCCGATCGGTCGCCTCGCGGACCCTTCGGAGCTGGCAAGCGCGGTGTTCTTCCTCGCCAGCGAGGACAGCTCGTACATGACCGGCGCGGAACTCGTCGTCGACGGCGGCTGGACGGCCCAGTAACCACTACAAGGCCAGTAACCACTACAAGGCCAGTAACCACAACAAGGGAAGACAAAAGACCATGACCATCGCCCTTCCCGGCGTCGTCGCCGTCGTCACCGGCGCGGCCGGTGGCATAGGCCGCGAAATCGTCAAGGCCATGAAGGCTGCCGGAGCCACCGTCATCGCCACCGACTTGCGCGACAGTGCAGACATCGAGGGCGCCGACCATTACCTCAGGCACGACGTAACCAGCGACGCCGACTGGCGCGCGGTGGAAGCACTGGTGCGCGAGAACTATGGCCGTCTCGACGCGCTGGTGAACAACGCGGGCTTCTCCATCGTGACGAAGTTCGAGGACACGCCGCTGGCCGAATTCCACAAGGTCAACGCGATCAACGTGGATTCCGCGATCATCGGCACGCAGATCATGCTCGACCTGCTCAAGGCTGGCGGCAAGGCCCGCAAGGCTGGCGCGTCGGTCATCAATTTCTCGAGCGTGGGCGGCCTGCGCGGCGCGCCGTTCAACGCCGCCTATTGCACCAGCAAGGCCGCGATCAAGATGCTGACCAAGTGCCTTGGCGCCGAGTTCGGCGCACTGGGCTACAACATCCGGGTCAACTCGGTGCACCCCGGCGGCATCGACACGCCGATGCTCGGTTCGATCATGGACCGCTACGTCGAAATGGGCGCCGTCCCCTCGCGCGAAGTCGCGATGCAGGGCATCCTCGCCAATCATCCGATCGGCAGGATGGGCCGGCCCGATGAAATGGCCGGCGGAGTGGTGTTCCTAGCCAGCGAGGCCTCCAGCTTCATGACCTGCGACGAACTCGTGATGGACGGAGGCTTCAGCCAGGTCTGATCCCGGATCGCGATACTACGGGAGCCGCCTGCACCATCGGCTCCCGCCCTGCAATGCCAAGTGAAGGAACCCGCGCAATGTCCCGCAAGCTGCCCGGTGTGATCGGCATGCACCATATCGGCGTGTCGGTTCCCGACCTCGACAAGGCGCGCGAATTCTATCTCGATATCCTTGGCGCGGTGGAAGAAGTCGAACCGCTGAGCTGGGCCGACAATCCCTTCATCGACAGGATCGTGGGCCTCGAAGGCAGCGCCGCAAGGCAGTTCTTCTGCCGCCTCGGCAACGTCCAGATCGAAGTCTTCGAATACAGTGCCCCCAGGCAGGCCCCGCTCGCCCCCGACCGCGGGGTCAACGAATATGGTTACACGCACTTCGCGATACAGGTGGAGGATTTGGAAGCCGTGCACGAACGCATCGTCGCGGCGGGCCTGCCGGTCCATGCGCCGCCCGACATGTCATCGATCACCGTCGATGCCGACGGGACCAAACACGGCTACTCCGGAACCTACTGCCGCGACTTCTTCGGCAACGTGTTCGAGATCCTGGAAATCCACGAGACCCCGGAAATCCTGCCGATCTAAAGCGACGAGCCCCCATCGATGACGAATTCCGCCCCCGTTGCAAAGGCGCTTTCGTCGCTGGCGAGATAGAGGCACAGGGCGGCCACTTCATCGGGCTGGCCGATACGGCCGATGGGATGGCCGGCCACCCACTCGGCGTAAAGGGCATCGGGATTGTCCGACTGAGCCAGAACCTTGTCGAGGATCGGAGTATGGATCACGCCCGGATGCACCGAATTGCACCGCATGCCGTACTTCTCGCGGGCATAGTGCAGCGCGATCGACTTGGTCATGTGCGTAACGCCCGCCTTCGCCGCATTGTAGGCGGCCAGATAATGCGCGGCACGAATGCTCGCCATCGACGCAATATTGATCACCGACCCGCCGGTGCGCTTCATCAGCGCGATGACGTGCTTGCAGCCCAGGAATACGCCGGCAAGATCCACGTCCAGCTCGTGCCGGAAGGCATCGAGCGCGAGGTCCTCGACCGAACCGATGGTGGTGATCCCCGCGCAATTGACCAGCACGTCGATCCGGCCATGAAGCGCCTCGACGCGTTCGAAGGCGTCGATCCACTGGGCTTCGCTGGTAACGTCGAGCCTCACGAACGCCGCCGCCTCGCCCAGTTCATCGGTCAGTACCTGCCCGCCTGCCTCGTCGATGTCGGCCAGCACGACATGCGCGCCTTCCTGAACGAAGCGGCGGACAATCGCCTCGCCAAGACCGGAGGCCGCCCCGGTGACCAGTGCGACCTTTCCCGCGATCCTGCCCGTCCCGGCCATGATCATGCCTCGATAGGAATGAGAAAATCCATCGTGTAGCGCGTGGCCTTCCAGCCCGCATCGGTGCGTTTGACGTCGAAGTAATAGCGACCGTTCACGGTAATCCCGCCGCCCGCCTTGTACTTGCCCAAGCCGATCACGTAGGCGCGGATCGATGCGGTATCGCCGTCATAGGCGGTGATTGCAAAGTTGGTCAGGTAATGGCCATGGGCCGACATCACCTCGAAAGTGTCCTCGAAGAACTTGCGGATCTCACCGTGTCCATTGAGGCTGGGGAAATTGATGCCCGAAAGGTCGAACACCGCGTCCTCCACAAAGACGTCGAGAATGCCGTCGATGTCGTGCAGACTGTCCACCGCGTGAGCGTAGGAGATCAACAGGTCCTGAATGGCGAGGCGATCCTCGATCGGGCAAGCGGTCATCTACGGTAATCCTCTCAGGTCTGGCATCTTGGGAAATGGGGCCGGCAACCTGCCCGGCTGCCGGCCCCGAGGGGAATATCAGGCGATCAGCGGCGCCCTTCGAGATAGTCGTTGATGACCTCGTGGAAGCGGCTGATGCGGGTTTCCTGTTCGGCCAGATAGGCGCGGTCGAAGCCCATCGATTGCAGGCCCTTCTGCTGGGTCACAGCCAGCGACAGGTCCTGCGACAGGAAGTCGCCCTGCGCGATCGCAGCCTTCTTCTCACCGAACAGCGCGGTCTCGTGCTCAGCCTCCTCGTAGGGACGCATGCCATAGAGCGTGGCGACTTCGTCGGCGCCCTCGATCTCGGGAACCATGTACCAGTAGTCGAAGGTCGACCAGTTGGGGTCTTCCGGATCGGGTTCGGTCCGGAACATGTGCAGGCCCTCGGGGGTGCCGGTCAGCGTCAGGTTCGGAAAGCAGGTTTGATGGAACTGGTCGGTCAGTTCATCGTCGCTCATCGTCGCAAAGTGATGATGGCCCCGCTCAGGGCCCAGCCGGCGCCGTGCTTCCTGCAGGGCCTTGCGCGCTTCCTGCGCCTTGCCTTCGAATTCGGACGGGTCGAGATCCCATTCCTTCAGCACGTCGGCCCACAGCGGCATGACGTTGACCGAACTTTCGTAGCGGCTGGAGGGCTGTAGTTTCTCGATCATGCGGTTGTGCCCCTGCGGGTACATCTCGAAGATCGTCGTCGAGTAGTGATCGTCGATCATCGGCTGGAACTGCGGGTGCACGGCCGGGATGTGATAGGACTCGTTGAAGTTGTCCGAGGCGAACTTCCAGTTGGTGTTCACGCGCAGGGTCAGCCAGACGACGCGCTTCCAGTTCGCCAGATCGCGGTTGCCAAGCAGTTGCGGTACCGGGTCGAGATATTCCTGCAGCGGCAGCGCATTGGGATCGAAGCTGTAGAAGACGAAGCCGCCCCATGTTTCGCAGGGCACTTCCTTCATGCGCAGCTTATCGCAAGGGTTACCTTGCGGAAAGTCCTCGGGGTCCTGCACTTCGTCGAGAGCGCCGTCAATGTTCCACTTCCAGTTGTGGTACGGGCAGGTCAGGTGCTTGGCGACGCCCCCCTCCTCGACGTTGACGAGGCGGTTGCCGCGATGCTGGCAGACATTGAAGAAGGCGCGGATCGAGCCGTCTTCCTGCCGGATCATGATCACCGATTCATGGCGGAAGTTGTGCGTGATGAAATCGCCCGGCTCTTCGAGCTGGCTTTCACGCCCGCCCACGTGCCACACGCGCTTCCACATGTGTTCCCATTCGCGCTCCGCGAATTCCCTGGAATAATAGCGGTCTCCGGTGATCGCATCACCGCGCGCCTTGGGAAACTGGGCCGAAGGGTGCGTGGGATAGGTCGCGGCTTTTTCTGGGACTTCGAGATATCTTGTCATGGCAGACTTTCCTTCTGTCCCGGCCTTCTCCGCGACGCACCGGGTCGGGTTTTTCTTGTATTTCCGTTCTGGTTATTGCGCCTCGGCAGGAAATCCGGGGCGGATAGGATCGGTCACGCCGTCCCAGCCCTCTGCGGCTGCGGCAACGCGCTCGAAGAAATCGGTCTGGATCGGATTTTCCTCGATCAGCTCGATCATGCAGCCGATCGATTTGCTGGTATCGATATAGCTGAAACGGAAGCCGCCGAACTCTCCATCGACCGCGGCGACGAAACCCTGATCGACATAGCTGGCGTAAACCGCATCGTAGTCGCCGGTATAGATGGCGAGGTGATGAAATCCCCCCTCACCCTTCGCGATGGTGTCGCGATAGGCGGAGGGGCTGTCGCAGTGCTGCTGCACGAGCTCGATCTGCACACCGCCCGACTGGGCGATGGCGACCGAGAAATCGAGGCCGGCAGCCTTCTTGCCGCGATAGGCGTATTCGGCGACCTCGATGTGCGGGACGACGAGGAACGGCCCGATCCCGGTGGTCTGGGTCCAGCGCGTGCAGGCGGTCTCGATATCGTCGACCATCAGCGCAACCTGCATGACATGGCGGCCCGGGACACCGGGAGCGGGAAGGTTCACCAAGATCAGTCCTTGCCCTGGACCATGTCATTCAGCAGTTCGTGGAAGCGCTGAACGCGCTTTTCCTGACCGGGCAGGATGCAGCCCTTGAAGCCGCGGGAGTTGAGGCCCTGCTGCTGGCTGGTACCGATCGAAAGGTCCTGGTCGGCAACGAAGCCCAGACTCACGCCGTCACCGTAGACCGAGTGGCGAGCCTCAGCGTCATGACGAAGCGGCAGGTTGCCGATCGGCGTGACGACTTCCTTCATGCCTTCCACCGGCGGGTAAAGGCACCAGTGCTGGAAAACGCACTTTTCCGGATCGGTGGGATGCGGTTCGGTGCGCAGGATCTGGCACTGCTCCGGGCTCATCGTGATCGTGAGGTTCGGGAACAGCGTGCAGTGGAAATAGTCCACCAGCTGCTGGTCGGTCATGTCGTCGTAGTTCTTGTAGCCGCGGCCCGGACCGAGCTTGCGCTTGGCCTCGATGATCGCCTGGCGCAGGTCGCCGGTATGACCGTTGTATTGCGCCGGATCGATGCCCCAGGCCGCCGCGATCTCGTCGAGCGGGGCGGGAACCTCGGTAGTGTGGAAGTCCTGGCGCGTGGTGGCCTGGTGGCCCTTCATCCACATCGAGTTGTGTCCCGACGGGTACATTTCGAACAGCGTGTCGGGCAGCCCGTCGTTGATGAAGGTCGACAGTTCCGGATGGATCGTCGGCAGGTGGTAGGATTCGTTGAAGTTGTCGCGGATGATCTTCCAGTTGAACTCGCAGTCCGCCGACAGGTTGAGCACGCGCACCCAGTTGTCGAGGCCATAGCCCTTCAGGCGTTCGGGGAACGGCGAGAGCCATTCCAGCAGCGGCGGGACATCATCGTCCATGCACCAGAACACGAACGGGCCCCACGTCTCGCAGCGCAGCTCGGACAGGTGCACCTTGCCGCAGGGGCTACCGCCCTCGAAGTCGTCGGGATCCTGTACCCTGGCCAGTGTCCCGTCGAGGTCGAAGGTCCAGTTGTGGTAGCCGCAGACGATGCGCGGAACGCTGGTCGCATCGCCAAGGACGAGGCGGTTGCCGCGGTGCGGACAGGAATTGTAGAAGGCGCGGACCGAGCCGTCCTCCTGCTTCACCATGATTACCGATTCCTTGGCGAAGTTGTGGCGGATGATGTCGCCTGGCTCCTCCAGTTCGGCAAGGACACCGCCCAGGTGCCAGACCTTGGGCCAGAGATGCTTCATCTCCTTGTCCATCCACTCCTTGGAGATGTAGCGATCGGCGGTGATCGTATCGCCGCGCACCGGCTGATCGAACTCCTTCGAATAACGTGAGATATTGGCCTGAACGTTCATGGTCTGGTTCCTTCTCGACTTCCGGGGGCTGGCCGCCAGCATTGCGGGCTGAAATCGAATTTGCGGCGAGCGGCAAGGTCGCGGATCTCCGCGACGGGGCCGAAACCCCGCGATTGCGTCCTATCGAGCAACCTTGCCTCTCCCATTGTCAGAAGCTGTAACGGAAGGTCGCGCCGTATTCGCGCGGCGCCCCGAGCGAGGCCAACGTACCGATGCCGGCCAGGCTCAGCTTCTGGTTGAAATACTTCTCGTCGAACAGGTTGCGGCCGTAAATGCCGATCTTCCAGCCGGCATCGTCAGGCCCCCAGTTCAGGCTGGCATTGACCAGCTCTACCGGCCCGACACGTTCCACCGGAAGGTTCGTATAGCTGGTGAACTTGGAGCTGGTGTAGCTGTACAGTCCGTTCGCGGTCAGTGTACCATTTCCAAGCGCCATCTGCCAGTTGGCGCCGAACGAGGCGTTCCACTTCGGCGAGTTCATGAGGCTGTTTCCGGCATAGGAAGCCGGAACCAGGCCGCCCGTTGCCGGGTCCAGGATCTGGGTGTCGTATTCCTTGTACTTGGCATCGAGGTAGGCCAGCGCGCCGGTCAGGGTCAGCCCATTCACCGGCGCGGCGGTGATCTCCAGTTCGAAGCCCTTCGTTTCAGCCTTGCCCGCATTGGCGATCGATGCCGAGTTCGCGCCCGAGGGATAGGTAATGTTCTGCACCACCTGCATGTTCTTGTAGAAATTGTAGAATGCGGCGAGGTTCACGCGCAGGTGGCGGTCGAGCAGGTCTGCCTTGAACCCGGCTTCGATAGTGTCGAGCTTTTCGGGATCGAACGGACCGATGTCCTCGGCCAAGACGATGCGCCCGGTAAAGCCGCCCGACTTGAAGCCGCGCGCATAGTAGCTGTACAACATGACGTCAGGCGTGACCTTGTAGTCGAGCCCGACCTTCCAGCCGACGTTGTTCCATGCCTTTTTGCCACTCGCGACGATCAGCGAGCCCGGGATCAGAGGATCGTCGAAAGTCGCGACCCCGTCCGGATTGATGGTGTTGGCCGTCGTGGAAACCGCGTCGGTCTTTTCATGGCTATAGCGAATGCCGGCCTGCAGGCGCAGGTCGGGCGTTATGTCCTGGTAAAGCTGCGCGAAGCCTGAGATCGACCAGTTGGTCTGCTCCTGCGTCTGCGGCTGGCCGAGACCCGGCAGGAAGCCGTCGAGCTTGCCCTGCTGGTCCAGCGTGTAGTGCTGGCGGAAGTAGTAGCCGCCGACGATCAGGCGGGTGCTGTCGGTGATGTCGACCAGGTCGCGCAGTTCCTGGCTGAACTGGTGATGCTTGATCCGGCGGTGCGTCTGCAGAAGCACCAGCGTGGTCGCATCGTCGTCCGAATAGAGGTCGTTGTCATAGTCGCGATAGCTGGTGATCGAGGTCCAGTCGCCGATGCCGGTCGACAGGTTCTGCGTCAGCGTTATCGAATAGGAATCGCGATCGTTCGCGTCGGGTTGGTCGTAGCTGAGACCGCGCTTGAAATCGAAGGCCTTTTCGGTCTCGCCGGGAACGTAGAACAGTTCGCCCGGGCCGGCGAGCAGGATGCCCGTCTGCGAACCGTTGCGGCTGCGCACATATTCGCCGATCACGGTCGCATCGTAGTTGCCCTGGGCATACTTGAGGTAACCGCGCAGCGAGGTGATGTTGCGCTCGCCGATGCGGCGATTGTCCGCGTAGTTGCGGAAGTAGCCGTCCATCGAATTGTGCAGGACGCTGATCTTCCCCGAAAGGCTGTCGGCGATCGGGAAGTTCAGCGCGGCATTGAGCTCGACATGGTTGTAGTTGCCGTAAACCGCTTCGAATTCGCCGCCCAGTTCGCCGGTCGGCTGCTTGGTCACGACGTTGATGACGCCGCCTGTCGTATTGGCGCCGAACAGGGTGCCCTGCGGTCCGCGCAGCACCTCGACCCGGTCGATGTCAAACAGCGAAAGCAGCGCTGCGGTGTTGACGCCGACGACGACGCCGTCGACGACCACCGAAACCGTCGTGCCGACATAGGGGTCGGCATCGTTGACACCGACGCCGCGAATGGTGAAAACGGCCGAATCCGGCGAGTTGGAGAACGTGTTGATCTGCACGTTCGGAATGGAGTTGGACAAGTCAGCGACATTGTTGACCTGCGCTGCGGCAAGACTTTCGCCAGTGACAGCGGTCACCGAAATCGGAACATCCTGCTGGCTCTGCGCCTGCTTCTGGGCGGTAACGACGATCTCTTTGAGTCCGCCGGTGGATTCCTCACTCTGCTGCGCATAGGCCGGCGCCTGCACGATGGCGGCGCAACAGGTCCCCAGCAACAGATACGATAGTGCCCTCTTCATGCCTCTCACTCCCCTCTTGTCGTTCCGTCCACATTTTTGATGCGTGGATTGGGAAAATCAGGGTGACCGAAAATAACCGGCTGCCCTGCCGGTTTTTATGCTATACCTTGCCGCGTCAGCCCACCTGCCACTTTGACTAGGTATTGCGCGCCAAGGAACCTCGGGCAATTTCTGGCGCATAACTCCGGGGGTATGAATGACGATCGAAGCACTGCAGGACCGTATGTTGAGCGCCCTGCGACCGGATCACGTGTCCGAGCCACCCGCGAAGTGGCAACAGCGCAAGAGCGCCAGGATGCGCGAGAAGCTGGTATCGACCGCCGTCGATTGCCTTCTCGAACAAGGCTATACCGGCCTCACCACCGCGGCCGTCGCCACACGCAGCGGCGTTTCGCGCGGGGCCATGCACCATCATTTCCCGACGCGCCTGGAGCTCGTCAGTGCGGTCGTCGAGCATGTCGTCTTCGAACGGATGCGCGCATACCTGTCGGACTATTTCGACATCCTCGCCAACCGGCAGGGCGAAGCGATCATCGAACTTGCCTGCGAGGCGCACTGGAGCTCGGCGCAGAGTCGGGAATATGCAGCCTATCTCGAACTGACGGTCGCCGCGCGCACCGACACCGAGCTGGCGGAGCTCTTCAATCCTGCTTCGCGCCGCCTCGACGAAGTCTGGACTGGCGAAATGATCGAGGCCTTTCCGCAATGGAAGGATCACTGGGACATGCTCAAGCTCTCGCATGACTTCATCAGCGCGATCCATATGGGCATGGTCCTGCACAAACCGATCTACGGCGGCACCGATCGCATGGAAGTGCTGCACCGTTTCGCGTCGCACACCATCCAGGAACTCTACGACCGGCGCTGAAATCCCGGGGGGGAAGCCCGGCTTTCAATCCACCCGCTTGAAAACCGGCACGTCGACCTGCTTTCTCTCACATATGACAGGTGTCGCAGGCCTTCCTCCTCCACCAGACTTGAAGCGATAACGAATCAATTTGGGAGAGAGGTCCCATGAACAAGCCGGCCGACTTCGAAGCCCCGCTCGACGGGCGCGATCCATCCAACCTGCGCGGCGATCCCATCACCGGCGATCGCTACTTTTCGCGCGAATTCATGCAGCGCGAATGGGACATGCTCTGGACCCGCATATGGCACATCGCCGGACGCACTGCAGACATTCCCGAGGCAGGCGATTTCGTCGTGCATGACTTCATGAAGGAATCGGTGATCGCCGTGCGGCAGGAAGACGGCTCGGTCCGCGCCTTCTTCAACTCCTGCGCCCATCGCGGCATGCGCATGGTCAAGGGCATGTCGTCGGTCGATGCGATCTCCTGCCCCTATCATGGCTGGCGTTACGGCATCGACGGCAAGCTGATCCATGCCCAGGATAGCGACATCGACTTCCCGCAGGGCAACCCATGCGGAAAGCTCGGCCTCCAGGAACTGCGCTGCGAAATCTGGGGCGGTTTCGTGTGGTACACGATGGCCAAGGAAGGTCCCTCGCTCCAGGAATACCTCGCGCCGATGCCGGCGGTGTACAAGAACTACCCGATGGACACCGCGGTGCGCGTCGCCTGGTACCGCATCGCGCTCAACGCGAACTGGAAGTTCGTGACCGACAATTTCTCCGAGAGCTACCACACCCGCACCGCGCATCCGCAAGTACCGCCATGGATCGACCAGGACGTCGACACCGCAAGGCATGAAATGTGGGCCAATGGCCATGGCCGCACGGTCCAGCCAATGCGCCCCTCCCTTTCCGACCGGCTGCCGCCGGACCAGCCGCATCCCTACAAGATGATCCTGCAGGCCTGGGGGATCGATCCCGAAGGCTACGCCTCCTACGAGGACATGGCGATGCAGGGCTGGCTCGACCTCAAGGCGGCCAAGCAACGCGACTGGAAGGAGCGCGGCTACGTCCACTACGAGAACATGAACGACGAGGAGATCACCGACAGTCCGCACACGGTGATCTTCCCCAATGTGACGATCAGCTTCCTGCCCGACAACCTCGTCTTTTTCCGAAGCGAACCGCATCCGGAAGACCCGGAGAAGTGCTACTTCGACCTGTGGTGCATGGCTTTCCCGGTCGAAGGGCAGGAAATGGTGGAATCGGTCATGGCCGGCCCCAAGCCGCTGCGCGAGGTTGCCGAGTGCGAGCATCGCGATTTCGACGACGGCAAGGGCATCCCCGAACTGGCGGGCCAGATCGTCTATCAGGACATGGAACTCGCCGAAGGCATGCAGGCCGGCATGCATTCTCGCGGCTATACCGACGCGTACCTGACAGCCCAGGAAACGCGCGTGCGCTTCTTTCACGAAGTGCTCAATGACTGGCTCGAAGGAAGGAAACCCTGATGGCAAATGTGGCAATTACCGGAGCGGGTCGAGGCATCGCCCTCGAACTCGTCAAGAAGCATCTTTCGCAAGGCGATCGTGTCTTCGCACTGGTGCGCAATCCGGGAGGCGCGAGCGAACTGAACGCACTTGCGGAAAGTTCCTCCGGCAAAGTGACCGTTCATGAAATGGACGTTGGCAATGACGCTTCGGTGGCAGCCGGCGCCGCCTCTACCGGGGACGCCCCCATCGATATCCTCTACAACGTCGCCGGCGTGATTGGCGAGACTGCCGCCCAGCTCGACAGCTTCGACTGGAAGGACTTCGACAATACCGTTGAAATCATGCTGAAGGGGCCGATGCGCGTCATGCTCGCCTTCCTGCCGCGCATGAGCGAAGGCTCGAAGGTCATGAACTTCTCGAGCCAGCTCGCTGCCTCTACCTGGCCTTATGGCGGCTACTATCCCTATGTCGCGACCAAGGCCGGGCTGAACCGGATGATGCGTTCGGTGGCCATCGACCTAAAGGACCGCGGCATCGTCATCGGCCTGATCCACCCCGGCTACGTCCAGACTGACATGGGCGGCCCCAATGCCGATATCAGCCCGGAAGAAAGCGCGCGCCAGATCGTCGCTCTCGCCGAAGGCTGGACGCTCGACAAGTCGGGTGACTTCTACAAGTGGAACGGCGAGGAACACGCCTGGTAAGGGAGATCGAAGCAATGGCCTTTACCGGCAATTTCGAAGACCGCGTGCTCATCCGCGAAACGATCGAGACATATGCCCACGGCGTGATGACCAAGAATGCAGAGACCTGGGCCGCGACCTGGGCCGAAGATGCCTTCTGGGCCTTGCCCGAGTATCCGGACCTAGGCGGTTTCACCGGCAAGGAAGCCATCGTTTCTGGCTGGGTCGAGTCCATGAAGCACTATGGCCTCGACAACTGCACCAAGCCGATGATCTACGTCGCCCATCCCGGCGAGATCAATGTTGACGGCAATCGCGCCACGTCGATCTCCTACACCTCGGAAATCTTCGAGGACCCCGCGACGAAGAAGACGCTTCGCGTTCGGGGCCGCTATGTCGACGAACTGGCAAAGATCGACGGAAAGTGGCTGTTCACCCGCCGCGAATACACGACGATGCACACCGCCGAGGACTGATCGGCATCGCCCATCCGGGCTTTCAGCCGACGGGAGGCAGGTCCGAAACCGCTTCCGTTACGCTGAAGGTCCGGATGCGCGAACGATCGAAGAGCTTTTTCTCATCCTCGACGATCATCGCGATCGTTTCCGGATCGCCCATCGCGGCAAAACACGCATCGCGCGTGGCCTCGTCGGGGAAATCGATCTCCATGACCACATCCGCATCGCAGGTCTGGTCCACCCCGTCCGTGGGCGTAAGGAAGCGGCGGACATACCGGGTGGCATAGCCCGACAGCACCTTCTCGCCGATATGGCGATGGCTGGTCTCGTAATAGTCGCGAAAATCCTCGCGGCTCATGCCCTCGCGGCGCTTGAGCAGGGTGATGACGGTCACGGTCATGCCAGCGTCTCCAGGAAACTGCGGGTCGCATCGGCCACGGCTTTCGCCCGCAGCGCCGGGTGGGAGAACGCCTCGCGCAAGGCAGCAGAGCGCAGTTCGATCGACAGCGGGATCTGCGGCGGCAGCGCCTCCAGCATCGCCGCAAGCGGCAGCACGCCCTCCCCGCACTGTTCACGCAAGTCGATGGCGTCGATGATCACGGCATCGAAATCGTCTGGCGCGGGCCGCTCGGCGCGGGCGTCGCAGAGCTGCGCATAGGGCAGCAAGGCCCGGTCGAGCGCAGCGATCTCGGCCACCGTGGTTCCCGAGCGATCGACGTGGATCGGGTCAATGAGCAAGGCCCGCAAGGGATGTGCAACCCGGTCGAGGACGCCCAGCGCCTGCGACAGATTCTTCACCTCGGTAAATATCCCGAATTCCAGCGCAACGCGCATTCCCGTGCCCTCGGCATGGCGGCACAGCGCTGCCAGCTGCTCTACCGTCACCCCCGCGTCGTGATGGGAAGAAACGCAAAGGACGTTCTTCGCACCCAGTTCCATACCAACATCCAGCACGCGCTTGTGAACGTCTAGCGAAGTCTCGGGCTTGATCCACACGACTTCGACATCGAGCACCGGTAGCCCCGTAGCCGCCAGCGCGGCCCGGGTTTCACGCGTGGTGCTCTCGGTCCATTCGCCCGGTTCGACCCAGATACCGACCTCGTCGAATCCGCCCGCGGCGGCGGCCTCGACGATGTCGACCGGACCGAACTCGGGAAGGACACCCGAGGCAAGTGAAATACGGTGCATGAAATCCTCTCCCCGGTGGCCTTGCGCCCGACTGTTTACATCTGCGGTTCGGGAAGCGTCTCGTCGTCCTCGAGATACCAGTTCAGCCATTCGTGGAAGAACTGGTTGCCGCGTTCGTTGCGACCGAACGTGATGTCGTCATGCGCCCCGCTCTCGAGTCCCTTCTGGATCTCGAGACCGATCACGTAGTCTTCCTCGTACGTCACATCGCGGAAGAAGTTCATCGCCGCCTCGACTTTCTCACGGTCGGCTTCGTCCTTCACCGGCTCGCGGCGCAGGTAATTGAGGACGGTGCGGTTGCGATCCGGCGTCGGCCCGGGGAACAGCTGGGCAATCTGGGTGATTTCCGGTGCGACGAAGATCGAGACGTTGGGGAAGAAGATGCGCACGAAGTCGTAGCCGTTGTTCTCGCACTCGCCCCACTTCTCGCGCGGGACGTCCTTGAGCTGATCGGCGATCGAATGCTGCGGGAAGCCGATGCGCATGTTCGGGCCGAAGCCTTCGTAATGCATCGTGTTCGACGGGGTGCGCGGGAAAATCGTTTCCGGGTGCAAAGACTGGAAGTGATAGCCTTCAAGGTATCCGTCGAATGCGATCTTCCAGTTCGCACCCTCGATCGTGCGATTGCCCAGGTAGGTCCAGTTGGCGAAGTCGAGCGCTTCGAAATCTTCGAGGTAGCCGCGGAAATACCTGTCGAGGTCCATCGGCGCATTGGGCGTCAGGCACACGAAAATCATCCCGGCGCGCTCTTCGCAGGGCAGGACGCGCAGGCCCATCTGCGACTTGTCGACCTCGCCGAAGGTGCTCGCTTCGGAAATGCCGAGCAGGCGGCCGTCGGCGCCGTAAGTCCAGGCGTGGTACTTGCAGGTGAAGCGCGAGCAGTTGCCCTTGCCCTGATCGGCGACCGGCGCCCCGCGGTGCGAACAGACATTGAGGAAGGCGCGCACCTGCCCCTGCTTGTCGCGATTGATCAGGACCGGCACACCCATGGCGTCCATGGCCTTGTAATCGCCGGGATTGGGCAGTTCGGCCGTGAATGCCAGCAGTAACGGTACGCGCTTGAAGATCAGCTCGATTTCCGCATCGAACTGATCCTTGTCTGTGTAGCTGTTCGATGGGACCTTCAGTGTCTTGTCGGTCATGAAGGTCTTCTTGTTCTCGACGTAATCGAGCATGATTTCGGCGACGTCGCCAAGGCGCTGGACGCGGTCCAAAGCTGTTCTCCCAATTTGATTCAACGCGATCCTGTGCGAGACGCCGATCCCGAACAAGCTGCTAGAGTTGCTAGGCCATGGGAAATAGCGGCCCGATCGCTTGTACAGCCCGGATCGCCGCTGCAGCAATCTTCTCTTGCTTCGTTCCCTTGCCTTTTGGACAGTTGGCCGCAAGGCGCAGCAAGGGCAGTCAGGTTTCATGGTTGAGAGGAAGAGCCCTCCCTGGGCATGGCTAGAGATCCCCCCACCCCACCTTGCCGCTTACGCCGGCACGGGGGCCTGGGACGAACGTACCATCGCGCAGCAGGCGACGGCGCTGGCCGAAGCAGAACCCGATTTCGTCGCACTGCTCGACGGCGACGTCTCGATGACGCGGGCAGAAGCAGTCGCCGAAGCCGAGGCGCTCTCGGCCGCCATGCACGCGCGGGGCCTGAGGCCCGGAGACGTGATCGCCTTCCAGGTGCCGAACTGGCGCGAAGCCATGGTCATCAACCTCGCTGCCGCGATGTCCGGCCTCGTCATCAATCCCATCGTGCCGATCTACCGCGATCACGAAGTGTCGATCATGCTGGGGGATTGCGGGGCGCGCGCGTTCTTCGTCGCTTCCTCGTTCCGCAAGTACGACTTTGCCGAAATGGCGCGCCGCATCAAGGGCAGCCTGCCCGAGCTGCAGCACATCTTTACCGTGCGCGGAGAAGGAACGGACGACTACGCCTCGCTGGTCGAGGAAGGCCGCGCCTTGCGCTTTGCCCGGCCGCAAGTCGATCCGCTCGGCGTCAAGATGGTGCTCTATACCTCGGGCACCACCGGCCGTCCCAAGGGCGTGCTGCACAGCCATGTATCGATCGCCCGGATCTTGCGGGAAAGCGCCGCATACTGGGGCCTCGTCGAAGGCGAAGCGACGCTTATGCCTTCGCCCGTCACCCATGTCTCGGGCTACGCCAACGGTCTCGAGGCGCCGTTCATCTGCGGCACGCGAACCGTGCTGATGGAAGCCTGGAACGCGCAGGAAGCGCTTGCGCTGATCGACCGCCACCAATTGGTCGGAACGGTCGCGGCAACACCCTTCCTCGTCGAATTGGCTGCCGCGGCACGGGCCAGCGGCGACCGCCTGCCCAGCTTCCGCTTCTTCGCGTGCGGCGGCGCTGCCGTACCGAACGACCTGATCCCGGCCGCCAATGCCGCCTTCGCCAATTGCCGCGCCTTCCGCGTCTTCGGCGCTTCCGAAGTGCCGCTCGTCACCTTCGGCTGGCCCAACGTGGAAAGCCTTGCGGCAACCACCGACGGCGCCATCGTCGATTACGAAGTGCGGATCGTCGATCATGAGGACAAGGACCTGCCGGACGGCAGCGAAGGCGAAATCCTTGCCCGCGGCCCCGCCATGATGCTGGGCTATGCCGACGAAACCCAGACCCGCGAAGCGATCACCACCGACGGCTATTTCCGCACCGGCGACCTCGGGGTGCGTTCCGATGAAGGGGCGATCACCATTACCGGGCGCAAGAAGGACCTGATCATCCGCGGCGGCGAGAACATCTCCGCCAAGGAGATCGAGGACGTGCTGCACGGCCATGCCCTTGTCCGCGAGGCCGCCGTGGTGGCGATGCCGCACGACCGGCTCGGCGAAGGCGTGTGCGCCTACATCATCGCCGAGGGCAGCGTTCCGACGTCCGACGATCTTGTGGCGCATGTGCTCGCCAGCGGGCTGGCCAAGCAGAAAATTCCCGAACGCTTCGAATTCCGCGAGGACTTCCCCCGCACCGCCTCGGGCAAAGTGCGCAAGGACATCCTGCGTGCCGACGTGAAGGAACGCATCGCGGCCCCTTCGGAAAGTTGAGCCGGGGGCCGACGCGCCCGAGCGTCTGGATCGCTCCGCCAGGGACCTTGGCGTTGAACGCAACCCTTCCGTCGTCCCGGCGCAGGCTGGAACCGCGCGTGTTGCCCACAACCACACGAAAAAGGCTGGCCCCGGATCAAGTCCGGGGCAACGGCAAGAGTCTCAGTATCAGCCCCAGTTCGCCCCCGCCGCGTGGCGTCCGGCGCGGCGGCCGAAGTAGCTGCCCGGACCGAGGCTCAGGCCGCTGGCATAGGCCTTGCCCGTGCGCGGAATGTGCGCCGCACTCGCGCCCACGACGTATAGCCCGGGGATGACGTTGGAGCGCAAGTCCAGCGCCCTTCCCTGCTCGTCGGTCTTGATCCCGCCCAGCGTGATGAACAGGTACGTCGACTTGTCGAAGCTGATATCGAACGCGGCATAGGGCCCGACATCGAGCGGCTTTAGCCAGTCGGCGTGCTTGTGGAAGCGAGGGTCTTCGCCCTTGGCAGCGCCTCCGTTGTATTCGCTCATGGTCCTGACCAGCGATCCGGTCGGCAGGTTCAGTCCCGCCTCCATCTCCTCGATCGTTTCCCAACCGTCGACCAGCTGATGCTTCGCGAAGGGGTTTTCAGGGTAAGCGAAGACCTCGCTGTCGAGGATCAGGTAGGCAGTCTGCCCCGGCTGCTCCATCACGAAGTTGCCGAGCCGGCCGTGATAAACGTCCTCGGCCACGAAGCGCTCGCCGTTGCGGTTGACGATGATGCCCTTGATCAGCTGGCCCGGCGGGTAGATCGAGCCGGTCGGGATCAGTCCGTCCATCGAAACCGCATAGCCGCCTGCCGACATGCCCAGCCTGACGCCCGCACCGTCATTGCTGGGGATAGCCAGCGGCTCGGAGGTCTCGGTCAGGAGCGGCAGGTGCTCGTCCAGCAGTTCCTTGCACAGGTTGTGGCTGCCGCAGGCGATGACCACTCCTCGCCGCGCCTTGACGAAGAACGTGCCGGTCGACTGCTTGACCTGCACGCCCATGACGCGCCTGTCCGCGTCCTGCACCAGCGCAATCACGGCGCTGTCGTAGATCGCCGGGATGGCCTCGTCGATGCAGCGCTGGAGCAGCGGCTTCATGCCTTCGGAGCCGGCATTCTCGCCCTGTCCTGCCACCTTGTGACCGCGAGGTGCGGGCTTGGCGACCTCTCGGTAGGGCCACGCCTTTTCATTGCCGGTCCACATCAGGCAGGTGGTGTCGAGCAGATAGACTGCCTTGCCCGGGAAATAGGTTCGCTCGAAGGGAACGCCCTGCTCCTCCAGCCAGTCGAAGTGATCCTTGCTGTCGCGGCAGAACGCCAGTGTCGCATTGGGATCGAGCGGATCGCAGCTTGCCATGAGGAAACGCGCCATGTCCTCGGCGCTGTCCTCGTAGCCGGCGGCATCCTGCACCGCCGTCCCACCGCCGAGATAGAAGATGCCCGAGGACATCGCACTGGCGCCCCCGCCACCCGAAGCGCGTTCGACGATCAGCACTTCGGCCCCGGCGCGATGCGCTTCCAGAGCCGCGCAAGTTCCCGCAACGCCCTGCCCGACGATGACGACGTCGACCTCGTGCTCCCAGGCGTCGACCGCATCGGGAGCGACCGTCGCGGGAATCTGCACTTCGCTCACTTGGCCGCCTGAGCCGCGGCCACCACCGCAGCCTCGATCTCGCTGTTCATCGGATTGCGCCGCAAGGTCAGGCCGCCGTTCACCTGCAGATTTTCGCCGGTCATGAAGCACTCGTCACTGGCGAGCCAAACGGCCGCGGCGGCAATATCGTCCGAAGTGCCGATCCGACCAAGCGGATATCCGGCTAGGAAGGCGTCGAACACGCCGGGGACTTCCTTGGCATGTGCGGTCATCGGCGTGTCGGTAAGTCCCGGCGAGATCGAATTGGCGCGCACGCCCTCGCTGCCGAATTCGTGGGCCACGCAGCGGATCACATGGTCCGTGCCCGCCTTGGTTCCCATGTAGGCGGCATGGTCGTTGAGCATGATCGTGGCAGTCGCCGAGCTGATCTGGATGATCGAGCCGCCCCCGCCGCCATTGCTGCGCATCATCTTGCGCAGCATCGCCTGACAGAAATGGAAAGGACCGATGTACTGAAGGTCAGTCATCGCCACCAGGTCCTCGTGCGTCGTGTCGAGGAACGGCTTGAGCAGGCCCCAGCCGGTCGCGTTGACGGCAATGTCGATACCGCCAAGCTTCGCCTGCGCGGCATCGGCCAGGGCATTGACGCTGGCCTCGTCGGTCAGGTCGCAAGGCACCCATTCGCAGCCGGTCTCTTCGGCAAACTGCTTGAGCACGTCTTCCTTGCGCCCGGAAACGAGCACGCTCGCACCTTCCTTCATGAAGCGGCGGGCAATGTGCTGACCCATGTTGTCGGGGCTGCTGGCGCCCAGGATGACCGCTCTCTTGCCTTGCAGTCGTGCCATGGCTCTCTCCTTGATCGTCTTGTCCAGCAGAGAGCTAGCACGCGCGCCGGACCTGCATTCCTGATCAAAAGTGTAGTGGCCCCCATGATCCCCAGCGGCGAAAGGAAGCATTCGCGAAGAAGCCGGGCACGCATGTCCGGCATTGGCAGAGGAGCTGATCACATGGATCTCGGACTGAAGGGCAAGAAGGCCATCCTGCTGGGCGCCAATGGCGGCATCGGCCGCGTCGTCGCCAGAACACTGGCTGCCGAAGGATGCGACGTCGCCATCTGCGGTCGTTCGCAGGGCAAGGTCGACAACGTGATCGGCGAGATCCAGTCGCATGGCGTCAATGCGTACGGCGAAGCGCTTGACGTGACCGATCCGGCCGCCGTGCCTGCTTTTGTCGAGAAGGCAGCCGACACCCTGGGCGGCTGCGACATCTTCATCAGCTTCACCTCGGCCAACCCCGGGCAGGACACCGACGAAGGCTGGCAGACCATCCTGAATGCCGACATCCTGCCGATGCGCCGCGGCATCGCTGCTGCACGTCCGTTCCTCGCCAAGTCCGAAGACGGCTCGATCGTGTGCATCAGCTCGACCGGCGCGGTCGAGGAATTCATGGGCGTGCAGCCCTATAACTCGATCAAGGCCGCTGTGATGAACTACTGCGCCGCCATGTCCCAGTCCTTCGCGGCAGAAGGCATCCGGGCAAACTGCATCACACCCGGCCCGGTCTGGACCGAAGACGGCCCCTGGGCGCACATCAAGGACGCCATGCCCGACTTCTACAACCAGATCGTCGGCGCCATTCCCGCTGGCCGCATGACGACCGGGGAAGAGCTCGCCAATGCAATCGTCTTCACCGCATCGCCTGCCTGCAAGGCGATGACCGGCGCCAACATCGTGATCGACGGCGGCTTCACCAAGCGCGTCCAGTTCTGATCGATAATCCTCCCTAACCGGATACTTTCGGCGGGCTCCCTTTCGGAGCCCGTTTTTTTGGTCCTGAAAAATCCGGCAGTCTTGCCGGTAAATCGATGAAATCGCCCGTTTTGAGCGACTCCCTAGCAAAAAGAACAGGCCTGTCCAGCGCCCGTTCTTGACCTGAATCAAGCGCGGCGGTGCCCGATTATGGGATCTGTCTCTCCAAGACATGCGGAGAGGCACCAATGGCAGATTTCGATTCTCGCGAAGGCTTCAACAAGGCGCGTTGCCCAGGCCCCGGCTGGGAGGACATCCTGGCCGCAGACGATGTGGCCCCGCCCGCCTTCGTCGCGCAGGACCAATACCGATACCTCGGCTCCGAAGCCATCGACGCATCGCGCTACTACGACCCGGAATTCTTCCGTGCGGAGACGGAAAGGATGTGGCCGCGCGTGTGGCAATTCGCCGCGCGCGAGGAAGACCTGCCCGAGCCGGGCGACTATGTGACCTACGAGAACGCCGGTCGTTCCTACCTGATCGTGCGTCAGGAAGACGGCAGCGTCAAAGCGTTCCACAACGTCTGCCTCCACCGGGGCCGCAAGCTCAAGACCGACAGCGGCAGCGTCGAACAGTTCGTCTGCCCGTTCCACGGCTTTTCATGGAACACCGACGGCAGTCTGCGCAACATTCCCTGCCGCTGGGACTTCGGCCATCTGACCGACGAGAAGATGCAACTGCCCGAGGCCCACATTGGCCAGTGGGGCGGCTACATCTTCGTGCGCGAAAGCGATGAAGGGCCCAGCCTCGAGGAGTTCCTCGAGCCGCTGCCCGAGTTCTTCAAGCGCTGGCGCCACGAGGAATGCGTGACGGTCGCCTGGGTGGGCAAGGTCGTGAAGGCGAACTGGAAGATCACCATGGAAGCCTTCATGGAAAGCTATCACGCCTACGTCACGCACCCCCAGCTCATGCCTTTCACAGGCGACGCCAACGCCGCCTACCATGTGCTCTCGCCTCACGTGAACGTGAACTACACGCCCTTCGGCGTGGTGAGCCCGCATGTGTCCGACATGAAGCTTTCCGAACAGTGGATCGTCGACGAGTTTCGCAAGTTCAACGGACGCTCGGCCGACAACTACGAGGAGAACAAGGACGGCCACGCGATCGACCTGCCCGAAGGCAGGACCGCCCGTCAGGCGCTGGGCGACGCGATGCGCCAGACTTCCGAGAAGATGTTCGGCGGCGACTACTCGCAGGTTTCCGAAAGCGAGCTGCTCGACGCCCTGGTCTACAACGTCTTCCCCAACTTCGCGCCCTGGGGCGGGTTCATGCCGAACATCGTCTACCGCTGGCGGCCCTGGCCCGATCAGGACCGCTGCCTGATGGAAGTGCGCGTGATCGCCCGCGTGCCCCAGGGCCAGCCGCGCCCGGCCGGGGTGCCGATGCACATGCTGGGTGAGGACGAAGACTGGTCGGATGCGCCTGAACTGGGCGTTCTGGGCGCGGTCGTCGATCAGGACATGACCAACATGGAGCTGACTCACGAGGGCCTCAAAGCCTCGAAGAACCAGCGCGTCGAACTGGGCGACTACCAGGAAGTGCGCATCCGCCACTTCCACCAGACGCTCGACTCCTATCTCAACGACTGAGGGAGCCCCCACGATGACCGACCTCATGGCCAAGTACGGCGATGCCGCAGAGCGCATGCTGCACTTCGTCGAAACCCGCACGACCGACCAGGCAAGCGATGTCTTCCACGTGCCCGTAGCCAACTACCTCGACGAGGATCGCTGGGAGCGCGAGAAGGAGCGGATCTTCAAGCGCCTGCCGCTGATGCTGGCGCTTTCTATCGAGCTGCCGCAAGTTAACGACTACAAGGCCATGGACGTCATGGGCCTGCCGGTCGTGATCACCCGCGCCCGGGACGGCAAGGCCCGCGCTTTCCTCAACGTATGCAAGCACCGCGCGGCCAACCTCGCGCCGGAAGGCAAGGGCAACTGCCGGGCCTTTTCCTGCCCCTATCACGGCTGGACTTATGCCAACGACGGCAAGCTCATCGGAATTGCCGAAGCCTCGACCTTCGGCGAGGTCGACCGCTCCACCCTCAACATGACGCAACTGCCCTGCGACGAGGTGGCCGGCATGATCTTCGTGATCCTGACGCCGGATCTGGAGATCGATGCGCGCGCATGGCTGGGCGACATGTACGAACACTTCGCCGCCCTCAAGCTGGAGACCTGGTACTATCACAAGTCCAAGGTCATGCGCGGCGCAAACTGGAAAGTCGCCTACGACGGCTATCTCGAGGGATACCACTTCCAGGCCGCGCATACGAATACCGTCGCCACCCGTTCACCCTCGAACCGCGCAATATACGCGGGGCACGGGCCGCACATCCTTATCGGCTTCCCGCAAAACACGATCACCGGCCTGCATGACCTGCCTCGCGACCAATGGGGCGCCCAGGAGAACAGGGGCTACGACTTCATTCGCATGCTCTTCCCCAATTTCGCACTCTTCCTCGCGCCCGAGATGTGCCAGTTCGCCCAGCTCTTCCCCGGCGCAAAGGCGAACGAAAACGTCACGGTGATGAACTACGTCTTCCCGATCCGGCCCGAAACCGAAGAAGGCATCAAGGCGCTGGACGAGATGTGCGACTTCTTCTTCGACGTGGTGGAAGAGGAGGACTACTTCCTCGGCCTGAAGGTCCAGAACGGGCTGGAGAGCGGCGCGATGACACATCAGGTCTTCGGTCGCAACGAACCGGGCAACCAGTTCTTCCACAAGTGGGTGGACTACTACCTCGACGAGACCGGTCAGACCCCCGCGCCGGTCATGAAAGCGTGAGGTAGGCTGGAGGGGCGGCCCGGAGGAGAGCCGCCCTTCCTTCGATCACGCGATCTTGAGGACCAGCTTGCCGGTGTTCGCACCGCTGAACAGCCGCATGAAGGCATCGAAGGCATTCTCCAGGCCTTCCTGGACGTCCTCGTCGATGCGCATTCTGCCCTCGGCCAACCACCGCGCCATCATCGCCCCGCCTTCGGCAAAGCGATCCGCATAGTCGGCGATCAGGAAACCGTGCACTACCGCCCGGCGGGCAAGCACCTGCCACAGGTTGCGCATCCCGATCCTCTCCTCAGAATTGTATTCGCTGATCAGGCCGCACAGGACGATGCGCGCATGAAGCGCGAGGTTGAACAGTTCGGCCTCCATGACCGTGCCGCCGACATTCTCGAACACGACGTTCGCGCCATCCGGCGCCGCCTTGGCGATTTCCGCCGCAAGCGTCTCGACGTCCTTGCCCTTGTAGTCGATCGCGGCATCGAACCCGTAGTCCTCGATCAGGCGGCGGCACTTGTCCGGACCACCGGCAATGCCGACGACCCTGCAGCCCACGATCTTGCCGATCTGGCCGACTGCCGAACCGACCGCACCGGCCGCACCCGAAACGAGGATCGTCTCGCCCGGCTGCGGCTTGCCCGCTTCGAGCAGACCGAAGTAGGCGGTCAGCCCCACAGCGCCCAGCGCCGAGAGAAAGTTCGAAGGCGATGCCACGGCATCGACGTCAACGGGCATGGTAAAGCCCCCGGGCATCGCGACAGAGTAGTCCTCGATCGCATTGAGACCCATGACCCATTGCCCCGGCGTGAAGTCGGGATTGTCGGACGCATGAACGACGCCCACGGTCGTCGCCCGAACCGGATCGCCAAGCGGGATCGGGGGCATGTAGCTGGGCGCATCGTCCATCCAGCCGCGCTGGGCCGGATCGAGCGAAATATAGTGGTTGCGTACCACGATCCCCCCCGGCGGCGGCGATGGAATTTCCGCGCTGACCAGCTCGAAATCCTCGGGAATGGGTGTTCCTTGCGGCCTGCGTACAAGCAGGAAGCGCCGATTGACTGCCATGGCATCGATCTCCTTCAATTGGCCAATGGGTCGGCCTTCGCACCCCTGCGCGCACCTGTGCAAATTGGCAGGTCGGCAAGCGCTTGATTATCCGACATAGTAAAGGGGAATTTACGGCCAAGAAGAGATTGGTCCAAGGGAGGAAGTACTGATGGCATCCGCAACAATTCGCGGAGCGTGGTTTGCTGCGCTTTCGACAACTGCCCTTACCTGTATTGCGACCCCCGCTTTTGCGCAGGAGAGCATCGACCAGGGCGTGGAGACGACGAACCCCAATGAAATCATCGTTTCTGCCCGTCGCCGCTCCGAAACGCTGCAGGATACCCCGATCGCGATTACCGCGGTCAACACGGCGATGCTCGAAAACAAGGCGGCTGTAAATATCGGCGATCTGCAGGGCGCGGCCCCGGGCCTGCTCATAACCCAGCAGAATTCGGGCGCGCAGGCAGCCAACATCTCGATCCGCGGCCTGACTTACGCCGACATCGAGAAGTCGCAGACCCCGACCGTCGGCGTCGTCGTAGACGGCGTGACGATCGGCACCAACACCGGCCAGTTGCAGGATGCCTTCGACATCGCCCAGATCGAAGTCCTGCGCGGCCCGCAGGGCACCCTGTTCGGCGCGAACACCATCGGCGGTGTCATCAACATCACCCGCACCAAGCCGACCATGGAACCCGGCGTGAAGGCCGAATTCACCTATGGTCGCTGGAATACCTGGGCAGCCAAGGCGATCGCCAACTACGGCGACGGCGAGACCTGGGGCGTCAAGGCGTGGTACTTCCACAACGAGACCGACGGCTTTTACCATAACGCCACCCGCGACACGAGCGACGGCTGGAGCAAGGGCGACAGCTACGGCGCCAGCGTGCTGTTCCAGCCCACCGGCTCGGGCTTCGATGGGCAGTTCACCATCGAAAACGTCGTCCAGAAATTCAACCCGGTCGTCAGCAACCTGACCAACAGCTCGGAACTGTTCTGCGGCCTCATTCCCGCCGAGGAATGCAACCGCAACAACACGACCGACCTGTACACCACCTTCGGCGAAGCCGCGGTGAGCACCTATCACGCTCCCGACGCGACGCTGCAGATGAACTACGACGCCGGTGCCGTGAAGCTGACCTCGATCACCGGCTGGCGCCACAGCCGCGAGGCGCAGACCCAGGACTTCGACGGTTCCTCGGTTGACCTCTATTATGCAGACCGCCGCCAGCACTACACCCAGTGGAGCCAGGAACTGCGCGCTGCAGGCAACCTGTTCGACGGCTTCGACTACGTCGTGGGCGGATACTACTTCCACTCGAAATACGACCTGACCCAGTACACCCGCTTCTTCGGCTTCGATTCCTCGGTGCCGGCGGACGAGTTCGACAGCAACCCGCAGTTCGTCAACGGCAAGACGACTAGCTACGCGTTCTTCGGCGACTTCAACTGGGCCTTCGCCGACAAGTGGCGCCTGTCCTTCGGTGGTCGCTGGTCGCACGATAACAAGAAGCTGACCAACGCCTTCGAACAGTCGGGCCTGATCGGATCGGGCGATGCCAACTTCACCAAGTTCACGCCCAAGATCGGCATCGACTATCGCCCCAACTCGGACACCATGCTCTACGCAAGCTGGTCGCGCGGCTACCGTTCAGGCGGCTTCAGCCCCCGCGCCGCCACTGCGGAAACGGCCAGCACGCCGTTCCAGCCGGAAACCGTCGATGCATATGAGGTTGGCGCCAAGCTCTCGCTGTTCGACCGCATGCTGGACATTAACCTCGCCGGCTACGTGTCCGACTACAAGAACATGCAGCAGAACCTGACCGTCCCCGGCGGCCCGACGGGCAACCAGACGATTACCGGCAACGTTCCTGGCGGCGCGATCATCAAGGGCATCGAGCTTGACGGTTCATTGCGCGTCACTCCGGAATTCCGGATCACCGCCTCGGGCGCCTACATGAAGTCGCACTTCCGCAACTTCATCACCGACGGCGTCCTTGGCACCGACATCGTACCCTTCGACTACTCGGCCAACCGCCTGATCTACGCGCCGAAGTTCACGATGTCGCTCAACGCCGACTACGAAGTGCCGACCAGCTTCGGCAAGATCGTCGCCACGGCCGGCTGGCGCCACATCAGCCCCTACGACGAACAGATCTCGGCTGCCTCGCTGACCCCGGTCACCGACGGTTCGGGCAACGTCACCCAGGTCATCGTCAACGGCAACGATCCACGCGTGCGCACCACGACGCAGGATCTCGTCGACAGCAGCCTGACCTTCAACTTCGATCTCGGCGATACGGAAGCCTATTTCCGCGTCTTCGGCCGCAACCTGACCAATGAGAAGACCACGACGCACGCCTTTACCGTCGCCGGCCTGTTCTCGTTCGGCATGGCTCTCGAACCGCGTACCTACGGCGCGACGATCGGCATCAGATATTGAGTCCGCGACTCGCCCTTACAGGCGCAAGCTCCTAGGGTAAGTACATAGGGGGGACGCGGGGAAGCCATGGGGTTTCTCCGCGTCCTACCACGATAGAGGAGAGTAGTACGATGGGCCGCCTTGAAGGAAAGATCACGCTGGTAACCGGAGCGGGCTCCGACCGCGGGCTCGGCGGGGCAACCGCCAAACGCTTCGCCGAGGAAGGGGCCTTCGTCTATCTTACCGACCTTGACATCGCAGGAGCCGAAGCCGTCGCCGCAGCCATCCGCGAAAGCGGTGGTCAGGCCGAGGCGCTCGCGCAGGATGTCACCAGCGAAGCGGACTGGGACCGCGTTTTCACGACGATCGAGAACGGCCACGGCCGCCTCGACGTACTCGTAAACAACGCCGGCATCGCCGTGCTCAAGCCGATCGCCGAACTGACGGCCGCGGACTGGGAAAAACAGAACCGGGTCAATCTCGACAGCGTCTTTTACGGCACCCAGCGCGCCGTGGCGCTGATGCGCAAGATCGGCCACGGCGGCTCGATCATCAACCTGTCGTCGATTGCCGGCCTGGTCGGCGTGCAGATGTGCGGCGCCTATGCTGCGGCCAAGGGCGGCGTGCGCTTGTTCTCTAAGGTCATCGCGCAGGAATGCGCGGCCCAGAACATCCGCTGCAATTCGGTGCACCCGGGCATGATCGAAACCGCCATGCAGGACGTTGCGCGCAAGGACAATCCGGAAGGCTTCAAGCAGATCGTCGCGGGCATTCCGATGCAGCGCATGGGCGAGCCGCTCGACATTGCCAACATGAACCTGTTCCTCGCTTCGGACGAGAGCCGCTATATCACCGGTTGCGAATTCGTGGTCGACGGCGGCGTTACCGCAATGTGACCGCACGGGTGCCCGGGGCCGGCCATTCGGCCCTGCCCCAGGCATCCAGTCTCCGTCAGAGCCTGACGATGGCCTTGCCGATGTTCTTTCCAGTCAACATCCGCTCATAGGCGACAAGGACGTTTTCCAGACCTTGCGTCTCGTCGAAGCGGGTCGACAGCTTGCCCTCGTCCATCCACTGGCGCAGTTGCGGCAGAAACTCGGCTCCTCGCTCCAAGAAATCGGGGATGAAGAAACCCTCGATGCGCAGGCGCCGCATGAGGATCTGGTCGAAGCGCGCAGGCCCCGGCATCGGCGCGTCATTGTCGTAGCCGGCCACCAGACCGCAAATCGCCACGCGCCCGTAATGGGCCATGTTCGGCAGGACCGCATCGAGGATCGGCCCGCCGACATTGTCGAAGAAGGCATTGATCCCGCCATCGACCGTCGCCAGCCGCGCCTCGACATCCTCGCCTCGATAGTCGATCGCCATGTCGCATCCCAGCTCTTCCAGCAGATAGCGGCACTTGTCCGGCCCGCCGGCTATGCCGACGACCTTGGCACCCAGGTTCTTGCCGACCTGGCAGGCAAGGCTCCCGGTCGCGCCGGCAGCAGCGGAAACCGCCAGCCACTCGCCAGATTTGACTGCAGCCACTTCCTTGACGCCGACATAGGCCGTCCAGGCATTCATCCCCAGAGCGCCGAAATGCTGACGTGGATCGGCAATCGTGTCGTCGACGATCTCCAGCCCGGCCAGCGCAGGCGTAAGCGTGGCATAGTCGGACCATTGTCCGAAGCCGCGCACCAGAGAGCCTGCGGGAAAGGCGGGGTCGCGCGTTTCGCTTACGCGGCCAAGGCAAAGTCCGACCATTTTCGAGCCCAGCGGCAGCGGCGGCTGATAGCCGTCCGTGCGCGGGCTCATCCACATGCGGGTGCCCGCGTCCATCGAGAGGTAATCGACGGCGATCCGCACTTCACCATCACCAATCGGAGAAAGCTCTTCTTCACAAAGTGTAAGATACTGGGAAAAATCAGTATTCCCTTGGGGATGGCGATCAAGACGCCAGTAATGGAAAGTTGTCATTCAGGTCTCCTCATGCCCCGCACGGTGACCGTTGCAAGAAAGGCACGGAACCTCACCAAATTAATAGGCCTATCCGTTTGCATAGGACCGCCCATCCGTTTCTAGGAGATACATACCCCTCAAACGATTTAAGAATAATGGGAGGTACCTGATATGCAATTCCCCAAGTCCATTCTGCTTGCGTCAACGGCATTTGCCGCCGTGTCCATTGCCGGGCCCGCCCTGGCCCAGGATACGACCGGCAGCGAAGAGGCGACCAGGAACACCGGCCTGAGCGAAATCGTCGTGACCGCCCGTAAGCGCGTTGAAAGTGCGCAGGACATTCCTGTCGTCGTCACTGCGATCTCGGCCCAGACGCTCGAGCAGCGCGACATCACCAGCATCGAAAAGATCGCAGCCGCTACGCCGAGCCTGACCGTCGGCCACGCCTCGAACGGCTCGGCCGCGCAAGTCACGCTGCGCGGAATTGGCTCGTCTTCGACCTCGATCGGCATCGAACAATCGGTCGCCACGGTCGTCGACGGCGTTTATTACGGCCAGGGCCGCATTCTGGAGGAAGGCTTCTTCGACCTTGCCGGCGTCGAAGTGCTCAAGGGCCCGCAGGTCCTGTTCTTCGGCAAGAACGCCACTGCCGGCGTTATCTCGATCAAGACGGCCGATCCCACCCCCGAATGGGAATTCAAGGCCCGCGCCAGCTACGAATTCAAGGCTCAGGAAGCCGAGCTCGAAGGCGTCGCTTCCGGCCCGCTGGCCGACGATCTGGGTATTCGCGTCGCCGTGCGCGGCAGCAAGGCCTGGGGCGGATATTACAAGAACGTCTCGCGCGACTATGACCTTGCGCTGCTGCCGTTCACCTCGACCCCGACCAGTTCGGACCAGCCGGGCAACCGCCAGTTCCTGGGCCGCGTTACGCTGAAGTACGAACCGACCAGCGAAATCACCAATACGCTCAAGGTCTCGTACAACTACAACAAGGCGAACAACTCGAGCTACAACTACGTCGCCTATAACTGCCCGACCGGCTTCACCGCGCTGTCGGGCGATGCCTGCGGCCTGAACTTCCAGACCCATCAGAACGACATGCCGGCAGAGGAAGCGACCAACTTCCCCTATGCGGGCGACGGCAGCCTCTACAACAAGTACCGTTCCGCAGCGATCACCAACACGTTCAACTACGAGCTTGGCACGGTCACGCTGACAAACGTCACCAATTACAACTGGAACAACAACCGCTGGCTGTGCGCCTGCGAATTCCAGGCCAATCCGTTCTCCGTGTGGGCCACCGAAAACTCGAGCTGGAAGGCCTTCTCGAACGAAGCGCGCGCACTTACGCACTTCGACGGTCCGCTCAACGTGATGGTCGGCCTGCTTTACCAGAAGACCAAGCGCGACTTCGAACAGTTCGTCAGCTTCAGCCTCTCGGACATTCCGGCCGCGGGCAGGTTCCAGTACATCGACGCCTACAAGACCAGCTACACCAAGGGTGAGACGATCTCGGGCTTCGGCCAGGTAACCTGGAAGCTGACCGACAATCTCGAACTCGACGGCGGCGTGCGCTACACCCACGAGACCAAGAAGAGCGCCTTCACCCAGCCTTACGTCAGCCCCGCCTTCACTGGCGCTTGGGTACAGGGCCGCACGACGCTGGGCGACCAGACCTTCACCAACTGGTCCCCGGAAGTCTCGCTGACCTACAAGCCGATTCAGGACGTCATGTTCTATGCGTCGTACAAGACCGGCTACAAGTCGGGCGGCTTCTCGAACGGCGGCATCGACTCCGCCTTCGGCAATCCGGCGGTCGACCTGCTGTTCGATCCGGAGACGGCAAAGGGCTTCGAAGCAGGTGTGAAGTCCACCATCTTCGACAACCAGCTGCGCCTGAACCTGGGTGCCTACAGCTACAAGTACAAGAACCTGCAGATCGACTTCTTCAACTCGTCGATCATCGCGTTCCAGACCCTGACCGCCGACGCGCGAACCAAGGGCGTAGAGCTCGATTTCGAATTTGCGCCTTACGCGGTTCCGGGCCTGAACGTGCACGGCAGCCTCAACTACAACGACGCCAAGTACGACAGCTTCCCCGACGCCCCCTGCTATGCGGGCCAGACGCCGGACGAAGGCTGTAACCTCACCGCTGACGGTGCAGGCGGCTATCGCGTCCTCACGGCGGCCGAGATCACGGGCGGCACGCCCGGCGTCCGCCAGAACCTGAATGGCATGGTGCTGGGCATGGCCCCGCACTGGACCGGTTCGCTGGGCGTCAACTACGACACCCCGGTGGGCGGCGGCTTGAAGGCAGGCGTTGGCGGCAACATGCGCTACAGCTCCTCCTACCTGGTCCAGGGCTTCGGCGTCCCCCATTCGCGCAACAGCTCCTATGCCACGCTCGATGCCGGCCTTCGCTTGGGCGCAGAGGATGACAGCTGGCAACTGGCGGTCATCGGCAAGAACCTGACCAACAAGCAGTACATCAACGGCGGCGTCGACGGTCCGAACACCGGTTCGGGCACTGGCACGCCCGGCGGCGTGCATGCCGACCAGCTCGGCTTCGGTGCCGAACCGCGCACGGTCACCGTCCAGGTCACCACGCGCTTCTGATCGCAGCGCCTGGGGCAAACCGGTTGCGGCCGGTCCTGCCGGCCGGAACAGTCAAGGAAGGCGGGGGCCATTGGCTCCCGCCTTTTTCGTTTCGTCACGGTCGCTTGCATGCGGAACAAGAAGAATTGTCCGCAATGCACGAAACCCGGCGGGGTCTGGCTGGTTGTCGAAGGGAAACACGGAGATTTCCCGCATGCCCAGCATCAAGTCCGCCAAGGTCGCCGACGTCATCGTCGAAACTCTCGAACAGGCCGGCGTCAGAAGATGGTATGGCGTGCCCGGCGACAGCCTGAACCACGTGACCGACGCGATCCGGCGCAGCGACATGCGCTGGATTCATGTCCGCCACGAGGAAGCCGGTGGCTTTGCCGCAGGCGCCGACGCCCTGCTGACGGGCGAACTGGCTGCCTGCGCGGGATCGTGCGGGCCCGGTAGCCTGCACTTCATCAATGGCCTGTTCGAAAGTCACCGCAACCGTGCGCCGGTCGTGCTCATCGCCAGCCAGATCGTACGCGACGAACTGGGCTTCGAGTTCCCGCAGGAGGTGGACTTCACGCAGATCTATGCCTCGTGCAGCGTCTTCTGCGATGAGATCCGCACGCCCGCGCAGGCCCGCCGCAAGACGGCCATGGCGGCTCAGGCCGCGCTCGCGAAGAAGGGCGTCGCCGTCCTTATCGTACCAGCCGACGTATCGCAGGCCGATGCTCCCGACGAGCCTCCCTTTCTGGTCCATCGATCCCAACCGCGGACCCTGCCCTCGCAGGCCGAGTTGCAGACCTTCGCCGATGCCCTCAACGACGGCGGACGCATCGCGATCTACGGAGGCTCCGGCTGCGAGGCGGCACATGCACAGGTCCTGGCCCTTGCTGCGAAACTCAAGGCCCCGGTGGCCCACACTTCGCGTGCCAAGGACTTCCTGGAACACGACAATCCCAACCTCGTGGGCATGACCGGCATATTCGGGTCCGAGGCCGGCTATCACGCGCTTATGGACTGCGACACGCTGCTGCTGCTCGGCTGCGATTTCGCCTGGCGCCAGTACTACCCGGACAAGGCTACGATCCTGCAGATCGATATCGACGGCACCCACCTCGGCAGGCGCCACCCGGTCGACCATGCCGCCGTAGGCGATGTGCGCGATACGCTGGAAGCACTGCTCCCGCTGGTCGACGAATGCACGGACCGCGAGTTTCTCGACGAATGCCTCAAGCATCGGGCGCGCGCGGTCAGGGAGCAGGAACGGCATGTGAAGGCCGACGACAATCACGCCATTCATCCCCAGTACCTGACCGAGACGATTGCCCGCCACGCCGACGCCGATGCGATCTGGACTGCCGACGGCGGATCACCAATGGTCTGGTGCCTGCGTCACGTCCCCTCCACAGGCCGCAACCGCACCGTCGTCTCGCTGACCCACGGCACGATGGCCAATGCCATGCCGCAGGCGCTGGGCGCGAAGGCGGCGTTTCCCGACCGGCAGGTCATCTCGTTGTCGGGAGACGGCGGATTGTCGATGCTGCTGGGAGACCTGCTAACGGCGATTCAGGAGGACCTGCCGATCAAGGTCTGCGTCTTCGACAATTCCTCGCTGGGGTTCGTAGAGCTGGAGCAGAAGGTCGAAGGCCTGCTCGATGCCTATACGAACCTCAAGAACCCGGACTTCGCCCGCCTTGCCGAGGTGATCGGCTTCTGGGGGCGCCGCGTCGAGAGGGCCAGCGACCTCGATACCGCGGTCGCGCAATGGCTCGCCCATCCGGGCCCTGCCCTGCTCGATGTCGTCACCGACCGCTACGAACTGGTCATGCCGCCCAAGGTCGAGGCAAATCAGGTCTTCGGCACGGCGCTCTATTCGGCCAAGGCGGTCCTGTCCGGGCGCACCGGCGATGTCGTCGATCTGGTCAAGGGCGCCCTATCCTGACTTGCGCAACGCACGCTCCCCATGCGTGCCGAAACGAAAAAGGCCCGGGATCATCCCGGGCCTTCTGCTTAATGCGATGGATCGTCCGCCTCAGCAGCCCTTGGGCGCGTGCTGGCGATGAATGTTGCGGAACGAGCGGCTCTTGAACAACCACTTGCCGTCGATCTTCACGCAGGTGTCTTCGTAGAGGCCGCGATCGCGCATGGTCGTGCCGTCCTGATCGTAGACCTCGGAAGTATAGCTGCGCATGACCGCCGTATCCCCGTCGATCTCGATCGAACCGGGCCATGCCTCGAACATGATGCCGGGGTAGGACTTCATCGCCTCCACCCACATTGCAACGATGGCCGGGCGCCCTTTGGTCGTGCCGAGTTCGGGATAGTCCGGCAAGGACCATTGCGCATCCTCGGCCCAGGTCGCCCCCCAGGCTTCGGCGTCGCAGCGCGTCACCGCATCGGCATACGTCTCCAGCAGTTCGCGAATGGCGAGGCGGTCCTCGAAGGGGCCTGTATAGGGCATATCCTGTTCTCCCGATTGATGCTCTGTTCGAAACGCGAGCCTAACGGGTCAGCCCCGCATTCCTACTATGGCTAATGCGAGGGCGCGGACAGGACCGATCAGGTCACGACCGGGCGTTCGTCCGGTCCCGGCGCGTGATCCGGCAGGGAGACCTCGATCATGCCATTCTCGACGCGCAGGGGAAAGCGGCGCAGGTCCGCATAGGCACCGCCGATGCAGCGGCCGGTAGCCACTTCAAAGCGCGCACCGTGCAGCGGACACATGATCGCCCCGCGCCGCACGCGGCCGGGCGAGAGCATCGCCGCCTGATGGGTGCAGCGGTCGTTGACGGCATTGAAGCCGTCGTCTGTCTTCACGACCAGGACGCTCCAGCCATCGACCTGTGCCGACAGCTTGCCTTCTTCGGGAAATTCAGCTTCGGCCACGATGCCGTGCCACAGTTCGTGTTCGCGGGTATCACTCATGCAATTCAAATCCTCACCATGGTCTTGCCGATCGTGCGGCCAGACATCAGGTCGATAAAGGCTTCCGGCAGCTTTTCAAATCCATCGCGTACATTGGCCAGCGGCTTGAGCTTGCCCTGGGCCACCCATTCATCGAGTTCGGCCTGAGCCTGCTCGATTACGTCGAGGTGGTCGTAAGTCAGAAAGCCCTGCATCCTGATGCGGTTCACCACAAGCTGCCAGAGGGTTTTGACGCCATAGGGATGGTCGGCATCGTTGTACTGACCGATCATCCCGCACACCGGCACGCGGCCGTGGGTGCGCATGAGCGGCAGCATGGCTTCCAGCGTCTCGCCGCCAACATTGTCGAAATAGACGTCCACGCCCTCGGGAACCGCCTTGCGCACTTCCCCGGCAATGTCGGGCCTCGCGCGGTAATTGATCGCGAAATCGAAGCCCAGGTCGCGGATGACCTGCGCCTTCTCGTCGGAGCCGACAAGACCCACGACCTTGCAGCCCTTGGCCTTTGCGATCTGGCCCACGGTCGACCCGGTGGCCCCCGCGGCCGCACTGATGACGACGGTCTCTCCCGGCTTGGCCTCGCCCACCGCGAACAGACCGATCCAGGCCGTCAGGCCTACGGGACCCAGCGCCCCCATGTAATGATGCAGTTCGGTCCCGGGCTTCTGGTGCACAACTTCCAGGCCCAGCGCATTATCGTCGAGCACGAAGTATTCCGACCACGTGCCTAGCGCCCGCACCATGGTGCCGACAGGATATTTCGGATTGTTGGATTGCACCACCTCGCCCAGCGACATGCCGTTGACCGGCGCGCCCAGCGCGACCGGCGGCAGATAGCTCGGCCGATCGTCGAGGAAACCGCGGATCGCCGGGTCGAGCGAGGCGACCCGCATGGCGACGAGGAACTGACCTTCCCCCGGAACCGGCATGTCGGTTTCCGCCATTTCGAAATCTTCAGGCGCCGGCATGCCTTCCGGCCGCCGCGCGAGCAATATGTGCCTAACCTTTCCCATTGCCCCTGCTTAGCCGCCCGAAGCCCCGCCGGAAGGCTAGCGGAATCGCTAGGTCGACCCGGTCTTCCATCTGCAGCAGATTTTCCGCCAGCCAGACCGGGACCCGTGGCTATTCCTAAGGCTAGGTTCGCAGCCCCAGGTTTCTACGCAGTCTGTCCCATGGAAGAGGAGACCAAGGCCATGAGCATGACCCCACAGGAAATGATCCAGTTCGTCGACGACCTTTACACGGCAACCGGCGCGGGCGACTGGGATAAAGCCGCCTCGATGCTGACCGACGACTTCGCGGTACATGAAGCCGACAGCCTGCCCATGGCCGGGACATATCGCGGCAAGAACGCCCTGCAGGAACTCTTCGTCAAGGTCATGGGGATGTGCGACGTCGCCAGCCTCGACCGGATCGAGACGACCGCAGGCAAAGACCACGCCGTGACCCTCCTTTCCTTTCGCTTTGCCGACCCGGACCTGGCACCGGCGGAGCTGTGCGAAGTATTCAAGTTTCGCGACGGCAAATGCTGCGAGATCAAACCCTACTACTTCGATCCGTCGGTCTTCCATGCCGCAACCAGGGCCAAGGCTGCCGCAAGCGCGGCCTGACCTGAAAGCCCCTGCAGTCGATCGGCGAGCGAGATCATGAAGGCAGTCTATTACTTCGAGAACGGCGGGCCGGAGGTCATGCAATATGGCGACCTGCCCGACCCGGAAGTCGGCCCGAAAACTGTGCTTGTCGCGGTCGAATGGATTTCGATCGAAGGCGGCGACCTGCTCAACAGGTTGGTTTCGCCGCCATCGAAGACGCCGTTCGTGCCCGGATACCAGGCCTCCGGAAAGGTTCTCGCGGTGGGCTCTGAGGTTACGCGCTTCAAGGAAGGCGACAAGGTCATCGGCTTTGACTGGCACGGCAGCCATGCCGAGCTATTCGCCGTGCCCGAACACTACGCCTATCCCGTGCCCGAAGGTCTCGACTTGCAGCAGGCGGCGACGATCCCTGTTGCTTTTGGAACCGCGCATGACTCGCTGTTCCATTTCGGCCAGGTGCAGCCGGGCGAATTCGTTCTTGTCCAGGGCGCGGCGGGCGGCGTCGGCCTTGCAGCCGTGCAACTTGCCAGTCAGGCAGGCGCGGTCGTGATCGGCACGGCATCCAGCCGCCAAAGGCTGGAGCGGATCGTGCCTTTTGGCCTTCACCATGGCATCGACTACCGCACGGAGGACATCGCTGCGCGGTGCAAGGAGATCACCGGAGGCAATGGCGTCGACCTCATTCTCGACCTTGCCGGCGGTCAGGGCAAGGACGCCCTGATCAGCGCGATCCGTCCGCACGGCCGCTACGCCGTCATCGGTGCTGCCACGGGCAACCTGCCCAGCTTCGGGTTCTTCGAACTGATCCGCAAGGCGATGCACGTCTATGGCATTTCCTTCGGCCGCGAGATGAATACCGAGCGAGCGCATGCGCTTCTGGCCGACATCGCCCGGCGCATGGCGTCGGGCAATCTACAGATGCCGATCGACGCCGAGTTCGACCTTTCCGATGCCGTCGCCGCGCATCGTCACGTCGCCGAGGGCCATCCCTTCGGGCGCGTTCTGATGAAAGTCAGCCGCTAGCGCCGGTCCATCGCTGTTTCCGGGCTTCCCGGCACAAGCGCCTGCCACGAAAGACGAAATGGCTGCCGCGGGCAGAACGCGGCTTCCTTGCTTGCCTTGAATCAAGCGAGGTCGCTTGAGCGGCAGCCACCTTCGTTTCGCCGCACGTCGACGGCGGCCTCAAGCATGCGGTATTGCCAAGTTCGCGATGAGAACATATTAAGAACATATGCAAAATGCCGCGATTCTCGAGCGTCTCGAAATCCTCGCCGATGCGGCCAAGTACGATGCCTCGTGTGCCTCGTCGGGAACAGTCGACCGGAGTAGCAGGAACGGACGCGGCGTGGGCTCGACGTCAGGGGGCATGGGCATCTGCCACGCCTATGCCCCGGACGGTCGCTGCATTTCCCTGCTCAAGCTGCTGCTGACCAACCACTGCATCTTCGATTGCCATTACTGCGTGAACCGCAAGAGCTCGAACGTTGCACGCGCACGCTTCACACCCGAGGAAGTGGTCGACCTCACCCTCACGTTCTATCGCCGCAACTACATTGAAGGCCTGTTCCTCAGTTCGGGTATCGTGCGCAGCCCGGATCACACAATGGAGCAGATCGTGCGCGTGGCGCGTACGCTTCGCGAGGTCCACGATTTTCGGGGCTACATCCACCTCAAGACGATCCCCGAGGCCGATCCCGAGATCGTCGCCGAGGCCGGCCTGTGGGCGGACCGCGTTTCGATCAACGTCGAACTGCCCACCGCGGCAAGCCTCGCCCGGCTGGCGCCCGACAAGAACGCGCCGCGTATCGAAGGTGCCATGGACGATTTGCACAGCCGCATCGTCGATGCCCGGGACGCCCGCCGCAAGTACCGCGCTGCCCCGCGGTTCGCCCCGGCCGGGCAGTCCACGCAGATGATCGTCGGCGCCGATGGCACTTCGGACACGCAGATCATCGACAAGGCGAGCAGGCTCTATGGCCGGTTCGGCCTGCGCCGCGTCTATTACTCGGCCTTCAGCCCCATTCCCGATGCGAGCGCGGTACTGCCCCTGCAGCGGCCGCCCCTGATGCGCGAACATCGCCTCTACCAGTCCGACTGGCTGACGCGCTTCTACGGTTTCGCACCGCACGAAGTCGGTCAGGCTGCCGATGCGAATGGAATGCTGCCTCTCGACATCGATCCCAAGCTCGCCTGGGCGCTTAAGTTCCGAGACCGTTTCCCCGTCGATCTCAACCGCGCGCCGCGCGAGGCGATGCTGCGGGTGCCGGGCTTGGGCGTAAAGGCGGTGGATGCGCTGCTTCGTGCGCGCCGCCATCGCTCGATCAGGCTCGAAGATCTGGCCCGCGTCACGAATTCCCTGCGCAAGCTGCGCCCCTTCGTGGTCACAAGCGACTGGCGCCCCGTCGCCATGCTCGACCTGGCGGACCTGCGCGCCCGCCTCGCGCCCCGGCCGCGCCAGATGGAACTCTTCGGATGATCGGCGCCAGGCTGGGCGATCCCGACGATTTCGACGCCTGGCGCGACATGGCCCGCTCCTTCATTACGCGCGGTATCCCCCCAGAGAAGATCGCCTGGAGCGAAGGCGAGGACAACGCCGACCTGTTTTCCTTCACCGAAGATACCGCGCCGCGTCCTTCCAGCCTTTCCGAACCGTCGCCAACTCCGGTGCGCGCATCGACTGCCTTTCTCAGCCTGGCGACCAGTGTCTTCATGCACAGCGATCCGGCGCGGCTCGATCTGCTCTATCGCACGCTATGGCGGTTGCAGAAGCACCCACGGCTGATCGAGGACACCACCGATGCCGACGTTGCGAACCTGCGCCGTCTTGCCCAGCAGGTCCGCCGTGACATCCACAAGATGCGCGCTTTCCTGCGTTTTCGCCAAATCGAGGGCAATGCGGGCACAGAGCGCTATATCGCGTGGTTCGAGCCGGAGTATCGCATCGAACTTGCCAACGCGCGCTTCTTCGTCGAGCGGTTCGCCAATCAGCGCTGGTCCATCCTCACCCCGCGACTGAGCTTGCATTGGGACGGTACGACACTGGCACGAGGCCCTGCAGCCTCGCGCGCGCAGGCTCCTGCCGACGATGCCGCGGAGGACCTATGGCGCGGTTACTACCGGTCGATCTTCAACCCGGCGCGCCTCAAGACCAAGGCCATGATCAAGGAGATGCCGCGCCGTTACTGGCACAACCTGCCCGAGGCCCGCGAAATTGCTGCACTGATCTCCAGTGCGCAAAGACGCGAGACTTCCATGCTTGCGCAAGGTCGCGAACTCTTTGCCGAATTGCGCCCCGTCGACCTCCCTTCGCTTGCCGAGGGGATCGCGCACTGTCGGCGTTGCCAGATCGGCTGCAACGGCACTGCGGCAGTTCCCGGCGAAGGCTTCACCGGCGCCCGACTGATGATCGTGGGCGAACAGCCCGGCGACAACGAGGAATTGGCCGGGCGCCCGTTCGTCGGTCCTGCCGGAGAGCTACTGACCGCCCATCTCGCCGCCGCCGGAATTGACAGGCAGGGGGCCTACGTCACCAATGCAGTCAAGCATTTCAAATTTGCCGCGCGGGGGAAACAGCGTCTGCACCAGAACCCGACCGCGCGGGAAATCGACACCTGCCGCTGGTGGCTGGATACGGAGCGCGCACTGGTTCAGCCGCGCATCGTCCTCGCGCTTGGTGCCAGTGCCGCCCGCGCCCTGACCGGACGCACGCCGTCGATCGGCCGCGAACGTGGGCGCATGCTGCAGATGCCCGACGGCGTCCCCCTCCTGCTGACGGTACACCCCAGCTACCTGCTGCGGCTCGACGGCCCAGCGCGCGAACGCGAGGAAGCACGCTTTGCATCGGACCTCGCAGCGCTAGCCATACACCTTCGCGATCCGGCAGTTCGCGACAGCCAATCGGCCTAGCGCGGACAAGCCGCCAGCATCTGCGGGCTAATTCGCCTGTTTGCCGGCGTACCGATCCGTCGCGCGGATGAGCTGGTCGAGTATCCCCGGTTCGGAATAGGCGTGTCCCGCCCCTTCGATGAGGTGAAAGTCGGCCTCCGGCCACGCCTTGTGCAGCGCCCATGCATAGTGGGCCGGACACGGCATGTCGTAGCGACCGTGGACGATGGTGCCCGGTGTGTGCCGGAGCTTGTGCGCATCGCGCAGCAACTGGCCAGGTTCGAGCCAGCACGCATTGACGAAGTAATGCGTCTCCAACCGGGCGAATGCCAGGGCGAAATGGCCGTCGTCGTGCTGCGCGGACATCGCGGAGTCGGGCAACAGCGTGATCGTTTCGCCTTCGAACATGCTCCAAGTCCGGGCGGCGGCGATCCGATCCTCCATCGGCCCCGTCGTCAGGCGACGATGATAGGCCCGCAGGATGTCGCCGCGCTCGGTTTCGGGGATGGGCGCGATCAGGCGCTCGTACTTGTCGGGAAACATCTGCGAGACACCGAACTGGTAGAACCAGTCGAGTTCCGGCTTCGAACACAGGTAAATGCCGCGCAAAACCAGTTCGCTTACCCGTTCCGGATGGGTCTGCGCATAGGCCAACCCGAGGGTCGATCCCCAGGACCCACCGAAGACCAGCCACTTCTCTGCGCCGACAAGCGTGCGCAGCCTCTCGATGTCGGCCACCAGGTGCCATGTCGTGTTGTCTTCAAGCCCGGCATGCGGAGTCGACCTGCCGCAGCCGCGCTGGTCGAAGAGCAGCACGTCATAAAGTTCGGGGTCGAACAGGCAGCGGTGCGCCGGAGCGATACCGCCACCTGGACCTCCGTGCACGAACACGGCGGGCTTGGCACCCGGTGTGCCGCATCTTTCATAATAGATGCCATGGCCTTCGCCCGTGTCGAGCATGCCGGTTTCGTAAGGTTCGATGGGGGCATAGAGAGTTCGTAGCATCGCCCGATCCTGCGCGATCGCAACCCAAAAGGATAGATCGCGAACCTTTCATTGCGCCCGCGGTCCACGACGTAAATGCGCCTACCCGGCCCGGCGTGCCGTCTTGCCTGCGGACCCGCGGTCGACCGGCCGCTCCAACGGCAGGCCGAGGATCGCAAGCGCCGCGATGACCGAACCAAGGCCCATGGCAGCCGCCACCAGCGCAAGGCCGAAACCGTTTGCGAACAGGAACCCGGCCACGACCGGCCCCATCGCCGCCCCGCCGCGGCCGATACCGATAACGAAGCCGGTTCCCCCTGCCCGCAGCTGCGCAGGATAGGCCGCCGCGATCAGTGCATAGAGACCGACGACAGCGGCGTTGGAGAAGAACCCCGCAATCGCCGCCGCCCGCTTCAGGGGATCGAGTCCGCCCGAGGTAAAGCCGAATGCCGCAATCATCAGGAAGCTGAGCACGAGGATCGCGATCATCAGCTTGCGCAGCGGCATGCGCGTTGCCAGCACGCTGAACAGGAGCGAACCGGTCATGCCGCCAACGTTTGCCCAGACGAGGACGCCGCCAGCAGCGGAAGGCTCGAAGCCCAGGTCCACCACGATCTTGGGAATCCATTTCAGGATGAAATAGAACGCGGTCATGTGAAAGAAATAGGCCACGGTCAGCAGGATCGTGACGCGGCGCATGTCTCCCTTGAAAAGCCCGGCCCGGTCCGCCTTGGCCACCACTTCGACCGGCGGCACCATCTCGACGACGCGGTGGCCAAGGCGCTGCAGCGACTTGTTCACCTTGCCAAGCGCTCCTTCCGGGCCGAACCGGCGCATGGAAAGATCGATCGATTCCGGCAGGACCAGCAGGACGATCGGCAGGAAGACGACGGTCATGCCCGCGCCCAGCCAGAAGATGTCGCGCCAGGTTCCGTCGACGAGCAGGCTTGAGGCAATGGCACCGCCCACGATCGCACCCAGGGGATAGCCCGCCGCCATGATCGCGACGGCAGCCGAACGATAGCGCGCATTCGACGCTTCAGCCACGATGGCATTGGTGCAAGCCAACATGCCCCCGATCCCCAGGCCGGTGATCAGACGGATCACCGCCAGTTCGACGATGCCGCCGGACAGTGCCGCGGCCGTCATCCCTGCAGCCATGACCAGCAGGCTGACGACCACGACGGGAATGCGGCCCACGCGGTCGGCCACCATGCCCAGCAGGATCGAGCCGACCGACATGCCGATCAGTTCCATCGAGAGGATGATCCCAAGGGCCGCCCGGTCCACTCCCCAGTCCGAAGCGATCCCGGGCGCGGCAAAACTGATCGAAAGGACGTCGAAGCCGTCCAGTCCGTTCAACAGCACGCACAGGGCCACAACGACGATCTGCCGCCATGTCATCCGCCCGGAATCGACGATCTCGCGCGGATCGATTACGCCTGATGCCATCTAAGTCTCTCTCCCGCCGGGGGGCTGGTCTTGTTCTTCGTCTCGATCGGCCGCCCCGTAAGGGGCAGAGGCTCAGATCGGGTAGTGGCCGTCCTGGGTATCCAGCGTGATCCAGCGGGTTTCGGTGAAACTGTCAATTCCCTGCCTGCCGCCAAACCGGCCGTAGCCCGATGCACCGACGCCGCCGAAGGGCATTTGCGGTTCGTCATGCACGGTCGGTCCGTTGACGTGGCAGATCCCTGCCCGGACCTGCCGTGCCAACTGTAATCCACGCGCGATATCGCGCGTGAATATCGCAGAGGACAGGCCATATTCGCTGTCATTGGCAAGCGCGACGGCATGTTCGGCATCACGTGCCCGCGCAATCCCGACGACCGGCCCGAAGCTCTCGTCGCGGAACAGCTTCATGTCAGTCGTGACCCCGTCGATCACGTGGGCCGGCATCAGCACGCCTTGGGCTTCGCCGCCGACGACCTGCCGGGCCCCCTTGGCTACGGCATCCTCGATCAGTCCGAGGCAATGGTCGACCGTCTTGCGATCGACCACGGCACCGAGCGGGGTCGTTCCCTCGCGCGGGTCGCCCACGGTCATCGAGGCGGCCTTGGCCGCGAAGCGCTGCGCGAATTCATCGGCCACGGCATCGACGACGATGATACGTTCGGTCGACATGCAGATCTGGCCCTGGTTCATGAATGCGCCGAAGGCCGCGGCCTTCACCGCCTCGTCAAGATCGGCATCCTCCAGCACGATGAAAGGGGCCTTCCCGCCCAGTTCCAGCAAACACGGTTTGAGGTGATCGGCCGCCCGCCTGGCGATGATCCGGCCAACCGCAGTCGATCCGGTGAAATTGATGCGCCGCACTTCGGGCGCATCGATGAGCGCACCCACGACATCTCCGGCATCGGCCGGCGCATTGGTCACGCACTGAACGAGGCCTTCGGGAAATCCGGCTTCGGCAAAGGCTTCGACGATCAACCGGTGCGTTTCCGGGCAGACCTCGCTCGCCTTCAGGATGACGGCATTGCCGCAGGCGAGCGGGACCGCAATTGCGCGCACACCGAGGATCACCGGGGCATTCCACGGGGCGATGCCGAGGATGACGCCGACCGGCTCCTTGACGGCCATGGCGAGGCATCCCGGCTTGTCCGACGGGATGATCTCGCCAGAGATCTGTGTGGTCAGTGCAGCGGCTTCGCGCACCATGCCCGCGGCCAGCATGACGTTGAACCGGGCCCAGCCCTCGGTCGCACCGATTTCGCCCATCATGGCGTCCACGAACCGGTCCGCCCGGGCTTCGAGCGCGTCCGCGGCGCAGTTGAGAACCTTACGCCGTGCGCCGGGACCCATCTGCCCCCACTGCGGCTGCGCACTGGCCGCGCTGGCCGCGATTGCGGCCATCTCGTCTGCCTGCATTGCCCTGGCTGTGGAAGCGACCTCACCGGTCATGGGATTGATGCGCTGAAATTCCATCGGACTTATCCTCGAAGCAAAAAAGGAAGGCCCGGCCCTGCCTAGCCGACAGGATACCGGGCCGCGGCGATCAAGCGAGATCGCCAGTCAGGTGATGATCAGAATTCATAGCCGACCTGCATGTACCACGCGCGCGGCCGGGCATAGATCACTTCGGCATAGCCCAGCGTCGCAAGCGAGGCATTGCCCTGAACCTTGTAGTGTTCATTGAACAGGTTCTGGACTCCGGCCTGGACCGTGAGCCCCTTGCCGTCCTGCGCCAGCGTGATCGACGCATTGGTGACCGCATAGTCGCCCTGTTCGATCTCGGGCACGCTGCCGGTGATGAAGGTCGTCTTGGTCTGGTAGCTGACGTCCACGCGCGGGGTCAGGGTCCAGTTGCCCAGCATGACTTCATAACCGATGCCCAGGTTACCCTGGAACGAGGGCGTGAGCGGCAGTTCGTCACCCGGCGCGATCGTCGCGGTTGCGCCAGGGATTGCGGTAACCGAACGGATCTGGTCGTCGAGGTGGCTCAGCCCCGCATCGATCTGCAGGCCCCAGGCCGTGTGATAGCTGAATTCAGCTTCGAAGCCCTGCATGCGCGCCTTGCCCGCATTGAACAGCAGCGGCACCGGGCCCTGGCGGAAGATGAGCTGGATGTCCTTGTAGTCGGCGCGGAAGGCAGCAAGATTCAACCGGACATCGCCCAGGTCAAACTTCGCACCCACTTCATAGCTGGTCACCTTCTCCTCGTCGAAGGGTACCGGCACGAAGCCCGGCGGCGGTGCGTTGTAGCGGGTATTGAAGCCGCCCGACTTGAAGCTGTTGGCATAAGACACATAAGTGCTCAGCCAAGGCGCCACGTTGTAGCGGATGCTCGCCGACCCGGTGAGCGCGGAGAAGCTCTTGCGATAGGGACGATAGTATATGTACAGCGGCCCGCCATCGGGGATTGCCTCGGTCGGGATCGGATCGGGGTCCGGCAGCGTCGCGGGGAACAGACTGCTGACGTTGCCGATGTAGGACTTCTTGTCCTTGGTGTAACGCGCTCCGACCGACACTTCGAGATCGTCGGTCAGCTCGTAGGAAACTTCACCGAACCCGGCGACCGAATCCGTCTTGAGATCCGAGAGCTGAAGGTCGCGGCTGCCCGGACCGCCAGTGAGGACAGAGGAAATGACAGGCGGCGACGGCGGGAAAGCCAGCAGCACCGTGGCCCGCTCGAAGCTCTTCTCGTTGTAGTAGAACCCGCCCACGATCATGTTCAGCCGATCGAAATCGAACTGGAACTGGAACTCCTGGCTGAACTGCTCGGAACTGGTGGTGAGATCGGTGGTCAGGATGTCGAACGGCGTGTTGTCGGCATCGCGCACACCGCGCGACTTCGTCTTGCGATAGGATGTGATCGTCTTGAAGCTCAGCCAGTCGGACAGGGTTGCCCGAGCGGTCGCGGCAAGGCCCCAGGTCTCGGAAGTGCTGGTGACCGGCGCGGTGCCGCCATTGGTGAACTTGCCCAGCGCCTGATAGTCGTTGGCGCAGCGCGCATCGTCGATCGAAGGCACGAAAGGCGCTCCAAACCGGGGATCGCCGGGTGTGAGCGGCGCGAACGGAATGGTCGCGCCCGGACAGCCCGCCCCAACGCTGACAATAGCCGGAACCGGCGCATTCTCGTTGATGCCAGCGAATACGAACGGCGCGCCGTTCTCGTCGCGCTTGTTGTAGTCGCCGCGAATGAACAGGTCGAAGTCGCTCGACGGCTCCCACTTGATCGAACCGCCAAGGCTCCAGGAATTGTCATTGCCCAGATCGAGTCCGTCATAGACACGCGTGACATAGCCGTCGCGCTTGCGAAAACCGCCTGATACGCGCGCCGCAACCGTTTCGCCGAACGGCAGGTTCAGCGCCGCGAAGCCTTCGCGCAGGTCGTCGTTGCCGATGCGCACCCGCCCCTTGCCGCTGAACTCACCGAGTACCGGCTGCTTGGTGCGCACAAGGATGGCGCCGCCGATCGTGTTGCGGCCGAAAAGCGTACCCTGCGGCCCGCGCAGAACTTCAACGCCGGCGATATCGCCGAAGTCGATTGCCCCGCCTACGGCCCGGCCCACATAGACTTCGTCGATATAGATGCCCACGCCCGGATCGACCGCAGCGGTCGGGTCCAGCTGACCGATGCCGCGAATGAACACGACGGTCGCCGCGCTGTTGCCCGACAGCTGCCCGGCAGACTTGAACTGAAGACTGGGGGTTACCCGCTCAAGGTCCTGGGTCTGCTGGATCTGCCGGCTTTCCAGCATCTCTGCAGACAGTGCCGTTATCGCGACAGGCGTTTCCTGAAGGCTTTCCTCACGCCGTCTTGCGGTGACGACGATAATGTTCCCCGCGGCCTGATCGCGTCTGGCCTGCGTATCTGCGTCGCCTTCCTGGGCCAACGCGGGCGCGGCCAGCCCGACCGCTGCCAGCGACAAGCAAGTCGATGCTGCATAGAATGCCCGAATGAATTTAGAATGCTTTTGCATGCCCACCTCCCTTGAATTCGGGCATTTTGCCCGATGATGCGCTTTTATGGCCTTTGGCCACTGTTCTTATTTATAGCTATTGGCTATAGCAATATCCTGCTAAGCGCAAGGATAAAACATGGCCACCCAGCTTGACAGTCTTCGCTTCGTTGTGAACGAGCTTTAACACCGCAACTTGGCGCCATGCGCAGGGAGATACCGAAAACGTGGCAGATGACGTGACCGACCCGCTGGAAGAACGGCCGGGTTACCAGCTGAAGCGCGCTGCAGCGGCTGCAATGAGCGATCTCAACGATCGGCTTTCGATGCTCGACCTGCGCCAGGTCGACGCGTCGGTCTTGATGATGATCGATGCCGAACCCAACGTGATCGCCAGCCATATCGGCCGTGTCCTCGACATCAAGAGCGCGAACATGGTGCCCCTGCTGCGGCGGCTGGAGGAACGTGGGCTGATCGAGAAGGTCCCGCTCGACGGAAAGTCGCACGGGCTGCACCTGACTGTGGACGGCGAGACCATCATGGCCGATGCCCGCGCGATTCTGGACCAGTTCGAATTCGACCTGCTGGAACGTATTCCCGCTGAACATCGCGAACACCTGGCTCCGGCGCTACGGGCGATCTGGCACACCGAGGACTGATCGCGCTCGCCGCCTCAGGCAACGAGCATCAACGCATCGAGCACCGACAGCCCCTGCCCTTCATCGTAGAGCATCACGGGATTGAGATCGATCTCGAGGATGCGATCGTTGCCCTCCATGACCCTGCCCACCGTCTCGGCGAGGCGTGCCAGCGCCGCAACATCGCGCGGCGGGGTGCCGCGAAATCCTCGCAGCAGGGGCGCCTGGGCCAGGCCGTGAATGGCAGCGGCGATCGCGTCGACACTCTCGCCCGGGGTGATCAGCGTGACATCGCCAAGGATTTCCGCGGTAACGCCGCCGAAGCCGACCAGAACCACAGGCCCCCATTCGGGATCGCGCTTGGCGCCGACGATCATCTCCGTTCCGGGCTCCCCCATGGCTTCGATCAGCACGCCGTCCAACGCGATCGTGGGATCGTAGGCCGACACGGCCTCGTACATGGTCGCCCATGCCTCGCGAACGACCGTCTCGCCCGCGAGCCCCAGCCGGACTCCGCCGGCATCGCTCTTGTGCCCCAATGCCGAAGCCTGCGCCTTCATCGCCACACGCCCGCCAAGCGCGGCAGCGGCAGTCACTGCCTCATCAGCACTGGCGGCGAAGCGGCCTTCCGGAAAGGCAATTCCCGCCCCTGCCAAGATCTGCTTGGCACGATATTCCGGGATCGTGCCGGCCTCGAGACCGGCAAGCGGCAAGGGGGCGGCCGGTGTCGCGCCAACCTTGGCCTTGCGATGGGTGAGACGCGCAATCGCCCGCAAGGCACGCTCCGTGCTCGGAAAGCAGGCGATGCCCGCAGAACGCAGACGCTCCAGCCATTCGCGCGGCACCTCGGCACCTTCGTCAAGCCCGGCGAATACGACAGCTTTGCTGCTTTCGCGCCCTTCGAGGGCCTTGAGCAAGGCGGGAAACTTCAAGGCACAAGTCGTCGCATCGGTCTGGATAAGCCCGACGAGGATGGCGCCGACGCGATCGTCGACCAGCAGCGCCTCAATGGTCTCGGTGTAGATCTGCGGCTGCGACAATCCCATCGCCGTTATGTCGAGCGGATTGGAGACCGGGACGAATTCGGGCAAGGCCGCCCGGAGCGCGGGACTGTCGGCATTGCCAAGCGGAGCCAGGGCAAGGCCCAATTCTTCCGAGAGGTCTAGCGTCAACGCCTTGAAGGCACCGGACTCGCCCAACACCGCAGCGCCCGCTTCCGGCAGGCCCGGCGAGCGGACCGCGATTTCGGATACATCGGCCAGTTCCTCCAAAGTCTCCGCCATGACGACCCCGGCCTGCTCGACCATCGCGCGCATGACCTTGTAGTCGCCCGCCATGGCCCCGGTATGGGTCGCTGCGCTTTCCCGCGCGGCGCTGGACCGCCCCGGATGCAGCAGGACAACTTCCTTGCCTGCCGCACGCAACCGTTCGACCGCCTGCAGAAAGGCGCGCGGCTGGCGGAAATGCTCGACGATCATGGCGATGACGTGAGTGTGTGCATCGTCGACGAGCCAGTCGAGATAGTCCTCAACCCCGCTCGCCGCCTCGTTACCGGTCGAGACCGTATAACTGATACCCAGCTCGCGCGACTGCAGCATCGTGGCCAGCACGGCAGCCATCGCCCCGCTCTGCGACACGACTGCGATCCCGGGGCCCTGCGGCGGTTGGCAGCGCGTTTCCACGAAGGTCAGCGGCACCTTGTCGACGTGATTGACACAACCGAGGCAGTTGGGCCCTTCGACGACAATGCCATGCCGTTCCGCAATCGCGGCGATCTCGCGCTGTTCGGCAAGACCTTCCTCGCCATCTTCGGCAAACCCGGCAGAGAAGATGACGGCCGCGCCAACACCGCGGTCGGCCAGCCCCTTCAGCGCCGGGAGAATGCCCGCGCGCGGAATGGCGAGGACAGCGCAGTCGACGCCCTCGGGCAAGTCCTCGATCCCTGCGTAGCACTTGCGCCCGCCGATCTCGTTGCGCTTGGGATTGATGGGGTAGATCGCCCCATCAAACCCGTTGCGCTCGAGGTTTGCCAACATCGAGGCTCCCAGCGCACCGGGCTTGTCCGATGCGCCAACGACGGCGACGGATCGCGGCCTGAGCAACCTGTCGATGATCTTCGGGCGCTTCATGTCTCGCACCTCTCCCGGAAATGATTTCTTAGTCCAACTTGCTCTTGTCGAAGGCGCCCAGCCCCGGCTTGTACGACTTTTCGTCGAGGAACTGGCGGGTCGCCTCCTTGCGGCTCTGCTTGCCGCCGAAATCGTTCAGAGCTTCCTGCGTCCGCACGAGGTAGTCCTCGGCGTTGTCGTAAGTCATTTCTCGCACCCGGCGGATCGCCCACTTCGTGGCGCGAAGGGCGTTGGTGTCCTTCTTCTTCAGGCTGTCGCAGACTTCCTGCACGCGCGCCTTGAGCTTGTCGTCCGGCAGGCACTCGTTGACGAGGCCCCATTCGGCTGCCTGTTCACCGGTCAGGTTCTCACCCATCATCGCATGGTACATCGCCCTGCGGAAGCTCAGCAGCTCGGCAGCAACCTTGCTTGCCCCGCCGCCGGGCAGGATCGCCCAGTTGATCTCGGACAGGCCGAATTGCGCAGTCTGCGCGCAGAAAGCAAGGTCGCAGGCGAAGAGCGGGCCATAGCCACCGCCGAAACACCAGCCGTTGACCATCGCGACCGTGGGCTTCTCGTACCAGCGCAGCCGTTCCCACCAGCCATAGGCTTCCCGCTGGGATTGGCGGATGGCACCGATGCCCTTTTCCTCGTTCATGCGGAAATATTCGAGCAGGTCCATGCCCGCAGACCAAGCCACGCCCTCACCGGCGAGGACGAGAACCTGAACGTCGTCACGAAACTCGAGATCTTCGATCACGCGCATCATCTGGCGGTTGAGCTTGGGGCTCATGCAATTGCGTTTGTCGGGGCGATTGAAATAGACCCACGCAACACCGTCCTCGATGTCGTAGCGGACGGTTTCCTCTTCAGGACGCGGATCTGGTTGTGATGGCTTAGCCATGGATCATCTCCCTAAAATGCCGAACGCATCGGCCCCTATAGCACAAGTACTAGCCAAAGTTTTTGCTATGATCAATAGCTATTTTGCATATCAATTTTCCAGCCACGACAATTCCCGGCGCAAAGGCGAAGGCTGTGGCGGACCGAAGGTGCTCTCCGGCCATGAATGGGAGGATTGAACCACGCTTGCTCCGCTGAGGTGCCCTTAGCCCGGGCCGGCCGGGCTTTGCGCCCCAACCTGCGCCACGAGAGGCAGTCGTGATCGTTCAGGGAACTTCCGCAGGCCCTGAAGCTTTGTCCGAACAAGGAGAGCTTCATGGCCATCACCATCAATTCGCAAAGCCACGACTTGCCGGGCGATCCACGCATCACCCTGCTCGACTTTCTCCGTGACCACCTGGGCCTGACGGGAACCAAGAAGGGTTGCGATCACGGGCAGTGCGGGGCCTGCACGGTCATCGTGAACGGGCTGCGGATCAACAGTTGCCTCTCCCTGGCGGCGCTGCACGATGGCGACAGCGTAACGACGATCGAAGGCATCGGAACCTTGCAGGCCCCTTCCGCGCTGCAACGCGCCTTCGTTGAGCATGACGGTTTCCAGTGCGGTTACTGCACTCCCGGGCAGATCTGTTCGGCGACGGCGCTCCTCGACGAAATCACGATCGGCTGGCCAAGCGATGCGAGCGATGACCTGAATGGCCCGGTCACCCTCACCCACGAAGAAATTCGCGAACGCATGAGCGGCAATCTGTGCCGCTGCGGCGCCTATGCCAACATCGTCGAGGCCATTCTCGCAGCTTCGTCGGCGGAACCGGCATGAAGCCCTTCGATTTCCAGCGCGCCGAAAGCCTCTCCCACGCCGCGCAACTTTGTGCAGCGGACACCGCCTCGCCGATTGCGGGCGGTACCAATCTGGTCGATCTGCTCAAGCTCGAAGTGACCGCGCCGGACACGCTGGTGGACGTCAATCGCCTGCCGATGAGCGATATTGCCGGGCTCGACGGTGGCGGCCTGCGCATCGGTGCACTCGCGACGAATACGGCCGTGGCGGTGGATGAACGCGTCCGCTCGGACTGGCCTGTGCTGTCCCGGGCGATACTGGCCGGTGCGACGCAACAGCTTCGCAACCGCGCAACCACCGGTGGCAATCTGTGCCAGCGCACGCGCTGCTATTACTTCACCGACACCAGCCAGCCCTGCAACAAGCGCGACCCCGGATCGGGCTGCGGCGCCATCCCCGGCATCGCGAGGCTCCATGCGGTACTCGGCTCCAGCAACCAGTGCATCGCCACTTATCCCGGAGACATGGCCGTGGCGCTTGCGGCGCTCGGCGCCACTGTCGAGATCGCGAAGGGCGACCATGAACTCAGAACGGTACCGGTGCGTGAATTCCATCGTCTGCCTGGCGACACGCCCTGGAAGGACAATGTATTGGAAGCTGGCGAAATCATCACCGCGATAACCCTGCCGCCCCCGGTTCCCGGCAAGCAGCTCTACCGCAAGGTTCGCGAGCGTTCCTCCTACGCTTTCGCGCTAGTCTCGGTTGCCGCCATCGTCGACATGGCCGAGGGACGCATCGCCCGCGCCGAACTTGCCTTCGGCGGCCTTGCCCACAAGCCCTGGCACGATCCGCGCCTGTCCGAACTGCTGATGGGAAAGACGCCCGACGAAGCTCTTTTCGAACAAGCCGCCGACCTGCTGCTCGAAGAGGCTAAGGGTTTTGGTGAGAACGATTTCAAGATTCCTCTCGCGCGCCGGACCCTCAAGGCCGTGCTGGGCGATGCCACGGGAGTTGCACTGTGACCGTTCATTTCCGTCAGGACGAACCCGACAACCGCAACCTGCTCGACAGTTTCGGGCAGAAGATCATCGGCAAACCGCTGTCGCGGCCGGAGGGTCTGGCCAAGGTCACCGGCACGGCGCCCTATTCGGCCGAATATGTCGTCCCCGGGTGCCTGCACGGTGTGCTGGTCACCGCACCTTTCACCAAGGGCCGCATCTCGCGGATCGACAAGGAGGCAGCCCTGGCGATGGATGGCGTCGTCGCAGTCATCGACGATGAGCGCATGACCGTGCGCCCTGCCCAGGGCACGGCCGGAAAAGCGCCGAAGCAAGACCCGCGAGAGATCGCCTACCATGGCCAGCCGATCGCTCTCGTCGTCGCCGAAACTTTCGAACAGGCGAGCCACGCGGCAAAGCGCCTGCGGTTCGACTTTGAGGCGCAGGACCCAGCCGAGTTGCCGCTCGATCCCGCCGCAGTCGACGCCAAACTAAAGAAAGGTGGGACACAGACAGGCGATCTCGCACACGCCATGGCTACGGCGGCGCACAGCGTCGACCTAACATACACGACCGAGGGCCACGCCAGCGCTGCCATGGAACCGCACGCCGCCATCGCCAAATGGGACGGCCAGAAGCTGACGGTTTATGCCTCCCTGCAAATGCCCAATTACAACATCGCCGAACTCGCCGATGCGCTGGGACTGGATGAGGACGCCATCCGCCTTGTGGCGCGTTACGTGGGCGGGGGCTTCGGCTCAAAGCTTGGCATCAGTCAGGAAACCCTGGCCGCCTCGCTTGCGGCGATGGAACTGCAGCGGCCGGTCCGGGTTGTGATGACCCGCAGGCAGGTGTTCCAGACAATCATGCGCCGATCCGAGACGCAGCAACGCCTGCAACTGGCTGCCGATGCTGAAGGCAGGCTGACAGGCTTCGGTCACGAGGCGCGCGTTTCCAACCTTCCCGCAGAACCCTTTGCCGAACCGGTGCTGCAGTCCAGCGCCTTTCTCTATGGCGGCGAAAATCGTCTGCTCCAACTCGAAGTCGCGCGCGTCCATCGCATGACCGCCGGATCGGTTCGCGCGCCGGGCGAGGCGGTCGGCATGCCGACGCTCGAGGCGGCCATGGATTGCCTTGCCGAAAAGGCGGGGATCGACCCTGTGGAACTGCGTCTTCGCAACATACCGGACAAGCACCCAACCCAAGACCTTCCGTTCACCGCCCACGGGCTCGCCGAATGCCTCACGAAAGGTGCAGAAGCCTTCGGGTGGGACCATGGACCGCGCAAGCCCCGTCATCGGCGGGAGGGCGAATGGTGGATCGGCACCGGCATGGCCAGTGCAGCGCGGGTCCACAATGTCGCCGAGGCCAAGGCAAGCGTCACGCTCAATCCCGACGGCACCGCCACGGTCCAGAGCGATATGACCGACATCGGCACCGGCACTTACGCCATCCTCGCCCAAATCGCGGGGGAGATGTTGGGTCTACCCGGCGAGAAGGTGCTCGTCGAACTGGGCGACACTGCCTTTCCCCGCGGTCCCGGGTCGGGCGGAAGCTGGGGCGCCGCCTCGGTAGGATCGGCGGTGTCGGTTGCCTGCGAGGAGATCCGCAACCGGCTTGCCGGAAAGGCAGGCGTTTCGCCGAAGGATCTGAAGCTGGAGGACGGAAGGATCGCAGGAAGTTCCGGCCGACCGATCGGCGATCTGCTTGAGGGGCAGCCGCTTTCGGTAGTCGGTCATTACGAGCCAGGCGCGATCTCCGAAGACTTCGCGGCATCAAGTTTCGGCGCGTTCTTCACCGAAGTGCGCGTCAATCGACATACCGGCGAAGCGAGAGTCTCACGAATGCTGGGAGCCTTCGGCATCGGCCGCGTGCTGAACGCCAAGACCGCGCGCTCCCAGTGCATCGGCGGCATGACCTGGAGTATCGGCGCCGCTCTGACCGAGGCGCTGCTGTTCGACCCACGCGACGGCCACCTCGTCAATTGCGACCTCGCCGAATATCATGTGCCCGTCCACCGCGACGTTCCCGACCTCGAGGTGCTGATGCTGGAGGAGCGCGATCCCGCCGCCAGCGCCATCCAGGCAAAAGGCGTGGGCGAACTGGCCATGTGCGGGGGAGCCGGCGCGATTGCCAACGCAATTTACAACGCCTGCGGCGCACGCCTGTTCGACTTTCCGATGACCCCCGACAGGGTACTGGCGGCGCTGCCCGATTGACCGTCAGCTGCAGGCACCCATTCAGTATCTGCGCGCCCGTTACCGGTCAGCCCATGCCTCGCGGTGGGCCGAATGCTACCGCTCCCCGGCCAAGAATCATGGCACCATCGCGCGCGGGATCACGCGCGGGACAAGTCGTCGCAGTACAACGCCCGAAGCGCCGCATGAACGGGGCGCGTCGGGCAGAAGGGATCACGGCTTCGCGGGAAATTGCTTTCGCTTCACAGTCCAGCCAGGCGTCTTGCAAAGCCCGCAGTCTTGCCCGGTAAACATCAGTCCGGCCTGCCTGTCGCCCTTCAACTGCCAGTCCAGCCATGTGGCACCCACGCGCGCCCATTCGCCACCATCGGCCAGCGCAAGCGTCCCGCCATGGCCGACCGGCAGATTTGCCAGCATAACCGGGACATGTGCAATCCGCGCGAAGTCGTCGGTGCCGTTGGGATAGGCAATGTCGGTCGGACCGCCCAGGATATAGGCGACGGGCGTGTGCAGCCGCTTGAGGTCGTCCTTGACGATCTTCACCCCGCTCAGGCCCGACCCGGTTCGATTGTAAACCCCGCTGCCGAAGGCGATCACCGTGTCGACGCGCGGATCGGCGCCCGCGGCCAGCGCCTGCAAGCCACCGCAGCTATGCCCCGTGGCGGCGATCCGCGTCGTATCGATATGACCGTAGAGCGGATCGGCGGGATCGGCATTGACGCGTTCGGCCCAGTCGATCGCGGCAAGCATTTGCGCGGCCGAGGTTTCGTCGGCCTTGCGCTCGGCCTCGGTCGGCATGTGCATGGGACCCTCACCCGGCTGCGGCAGGGCGGCAAGCACCGGGCGCTCCTGGCGCGGGGCGCCGTTGGCGATAACGAGATAGCCGTGGCTGGCGAATTCCTTGAGCGCATGTCCGGCGCTCAACCCGTCGTCGCGGCAACCGCCATTGCCCCACAGGACGAGCGGTAGTTTTCCTTCCGGCAGAACTTGCGGACGATAGATCGTATAGCCCGGCGCATCGGCGCGTGCCTGCGCCACCGCCGGATAGGTGCCGCGCCCACCCGGCCCGCCGATCTGGCCGGAAATGGCAGCGTCGTGCGGTTCGCGCAGCGGCAGGTCTATGCGCGAGCCGGACTGCCAGCCGCGCTCGATTTCCAGCACCGGCGGCGGGTCCTGGCGCACCTCGGCCAGGTTGCGCTGACGCGGATCTGCTCCGGTCATCACGAAGCGCAGCCGATAGCCCGGCTCGATCCGGTGAGAGAGCGGCATCATGGCGATTTCCATGCGAGCGGTCTCGCCCTTGCCCAGCGGCGCGACGTCCTTGCGCAGTCCGCTATGCCAGGGCAGTCCGAGGTTGTTCCATGGCGCCGGAGCGATCGCGCGGTGCGACAGCTTAAGCCGCCCGAACGAAAGCACTTGCGCCGCCCCGCCCGGAGATACTTCCTCCAGATAGACGAAGACATCGGCATCGGGACGGTCCGACTGCAACTGCAGATGCGCCAGCGGATAGCCGAGCAGGTCCACCGGATGCTCGAGCGGGGCACTGGTATAAGTAATCCCATGGGCGTCGAGCGGTTCGGGCCAGAACGCGAAATAAGCGTCATTGGCTACATCATAATCGACCGTGAACCGGTCCGTACCGCTTTCACCGGGGCGGGAAGAAAGCGCGCGCGCGCCAACCATGTCGCCCCCATTCAGATACCACGACCAGGTGGTCGAACCGGCGCCAGGCAAGGCGTCCTGTCGCACGTAGTGACCCTCGGCATTGCCGTCGGCCGACCAGAATGTCACCGGCGGCTGCGCGGAAAATCCGTTGTCAGCGCCCTTCAGGTAGTAATCGAAATAGCGCGTGATCTCCCCGGTGAAATCGAAGCCCGGCGGCGGCACGCAGTGGCTCCCGGGGCCCACCAAGAGCCGACTGCCAAGGTTCTTCGCGGCAACCAGGACCTGGCTCGTCGGTTCGTCCTTCCAGTTCCCCCACATGTAGGTCGCAATGCCCGACTTGCGGATCGCATCGGCGTAGCGCCAGATCGCCACTTCGTTCCAGAAGTCATTGCCCGTCAGCGGCGACACGCTGTCACGATAGGGCATGGAGTACCACAGACCGCCCATCGAAGTGTTCGCGGCATGCTCCGCCACGGCCTTGCGCAGCATCGCACCGTCGGGATCGGCGTCGACCGGCACGCTGGCAAGATCGACCGTCGGCGGCTCGTCAGGCCGGGTATTGAACTGCGCGGTCAGGCCGCCCCGGCGCACGAAGGCATATTTGTCCCAATCGGTCGCGCCAATGAACGCGGCCTTGAGCGAGGGCGGCGCGGTACTGACCGTGTGCATCGTCGTGCCGCCCAGATAGGAACAGCCGATCATTCCGACCTTGCCGCTGGAAAATGGCTGGTGCGCCAGCCACTCGACGAGGTCGTATCCGTCGCGCGCCTCGGTACGGTCCTGGAAGCCGCGGCGATGGCCGAAGGAGGCCCCTTTTCCGCGGATGTCGGCCACGGCGACGACATAGCCTGCCCGTAGCAGCGAGCGCAGGGCCAGCTGGTCGCCCAGTGCGGCCTCGACGATCTTGCCGTCCTTGTCCTTGTAGCGTGCGCGATAGGGCGTGAAGGCGAAGATCACCGGCAGTTTCTCGTCTGTGACGCCGTCTGCATTGGCGGGACGATAGACGTTCATGGCCAGTTTCGTGCCGTCCCTGACCGGCACATAGAAGGAACTGCGCGTGTAATCGGGATAGTCTTCGGCCCGCACGCCCGAAGCGACAACAAGGGAGCCGGCGGCCAAAGCGGAGAGAAACACGGCCGTCCTGCGCCAAAGCCGATGCGCACGGCCCACCCGGAATTCACCTGTCATTGCCCGGATGCCAGCCATTGCAGTATCTCCTCCCGGTGTTGATCAATTGTCGGCGGAGCCTCGTTCGTACCCGGTTGCCCCGGCCGCATGCGGAAACCCGCGTTGGGTACCGAGACCCGGTCGCCTCCCGGCAAACCCGCGATCGACATCTCCATCAGCGCGTCGGGGGTGGCGAGGCTCGCCGCTTCACCGACCCGGCGGATCTTGCCGCAAGGGATGCCTGCATTGCTGAGGTCCCGTTCCCAATCGCCGGAATCTCGAGTCAGGAAGATCGCTGCCAGTTCCCCGTGCATCGCATCGAAGTTGGTCCGGCGCGCATCGGCCGTGGCGTAGCGCGGATCGCTGAGCCAGTCCTGCCGCCCGAGTTCGCGTGCGAGCGCGGCGAACTGGTTCTCCTGCACTACGCCAAGCGAGACGTGCCGCCCGTCGCGCGTTTCGTAGAGCGCAGCGGTCGGCAATTCGCTGTAGCCGGTGTTGCCGAGCCGCCGCAGCGGGCTACCGGTCACGAGATAAGGCGTAAGTGCGGAAGTCATGAAGGCCAGGCTCGCGTCGAGCATCGATACGTCGATATAGGCACCCTCGCCGGTCCGCTCTCGCTGCAACAGCGCGCCCAGGATCGCGACAGCCGCGGTCTGGCCAGTCAGCGTATCGACGATGGGGAAGCCCACGCGCACTGGCGGATCGCCCTCCGCGCCGCTCAGCATCATCATACCGCTCGTCGCCTGAACGATATTATCGATGGCGGGCCAGTCGCGTTGCGGGCTGTCCTGGCCATATCCCGAAACGGAACAGAAGACGATACCGGGCCGAATGGCCCGCACCGCTTCGTATCCGAAGCCGAGGCGGGCGATAACGCCGGGTCTGAAGTTCTCCAGTAGTACGTCGCTGCGCGCGACGATTTCCCGCGCAATTTCAATGTCCTTCGGGTCCTTCAGGTCAAGCGCAATGCTCTTCTTGCCAACATTGGCCGCGATGAAGGCCGGGCTCATTCCATCGTACTGGCGGTTCGAGCCGTAGTTGCGAAACTGATCCCCATTGGGAGATTCGATCTTGATCACTTCCGCACCCATCAGGCGCAGCAGGTGGCTGGCGAAGGGGCCCGCCATGACATGGCTGAAATCGGCCACCCTCATCCCGGCTAGCGGCTGCGTCATGAGCGACCTCCACACTTGACCCGATTGCGGGCGACAAGACTTTCGCGAGCCACGCGATAGGCTTTCATTCCATTGATTCCGTATTGTTCGAGCGAGCGCGCGGTCTGTTTTGCCTCGCGCAGATAAAGGGCCTCGAACCGCGCCTGTTCAGCTGGTTCGGCCGGACTGTCGACAATGATCCCGCGCCCCGCCGCCTTGCCTGCCGCTGCAGCAGCGCGGTTCTCCTCGGCAAGCGCCTGCTCCCAGACACCAATGCCTTCTTCCAGGATTTCCCGCTGCGAAGGATCAAGCGCGTTCCAGGCATCGAGGTCCATGGCGCGCCCGGGATAGGCACCGCGCGGGATGCGCAGTTCGAAGAAATAACGCGTCACTTCCGCGAAATGAAGCGAACGCAAGGTATCGGGTGGAGCGACGACGCCGTCTATCACCCCCTTGGCAAGGGCGCTGTAAACCTCGCCCATCGGCAAGTCGACCGGATCGGCACCGAGTGCCTGCAGAATGGGCAGCAGTTCGGTCGGCGCCCTTATGCGCAGGCCCTTGAGGTCTGCGAGATGCTCGACCTTGCGGTTGCGCGTCAGGATGCCGGGCAGCACCCCGCCCTGCACGGCCAGCACTTTCAGCCCGGTCAGCTCGCGCGAGAACTCGGGCACTGCACTCGCCATGCAATGATAAAGCGAGAGCTGCGATTCAATCGTATCCGCCCCGCTGTAGAAGCCCGTCTGCGTGCGAAGCAGATGCGTGCCGCCGCGCGAATAGATCGGGGTGATCAGGCCTATGTCGGCCACCCCATGACGGATCTCCTCCATCGACATGTCGGAAGACAACAAGGCCCCCGACCAGATCGGACGGATCACCAGCTTGCCGCCCGAGCGCTTCTCGACAAAGTCGATCCAGCGCTGGTCGGCCCGGCTAAAGGGATGCGAAGGCGGATAAGGGGAGGCATAGACCAGCTCGGTCACGCCCTGGGGCAAGGGCCGGGAACAGGACGCCAGCAAGGCCAGCGCCAGCAAGGCGGCCAACCGCTTCATGCCAGTCCCTTGTCCCGCAGAAAGTCCTCGACCATCGCGACCATCCGGTCATGATCCCAGATCTTGGCGTCGACCATGTCGGCATCAATCATCAGTACAGGTACGCCGGCCTTCTCCAGCGCCAGCGCGGTCAGCTTCGTGCCCGATTGCGAGAGGCGGTTGTCAGGCGGGAGCAGGATCACCGCCGCATCGATCCCGCAGCGCTCGGCTTCCGCGGTCATCCAGCCGCTCATCCACGGCGGCAGGTGCAGCGTTTCATTCATCGAGGCAACGCGGCTGGCGAGAGCCTCCATCGGCCGCCCCTTGATATCGCGGATGTAAGCGGGCCCGGCAAAGGGCATGTACATCGACCAGACGAATACCGCGCCGAGATTTTCCTCAAGCGCCTGGTAGAACCCGGGATCGTGCCATACCCCCGCGCCGATCCACATCAGGCGCAGACGCTCCTGCGCAGCGGCGCCCTGCCCCTTCGCAATCCGCTCCAGAACCTCGTCCCGGAATTCGCGGGCATGGGCAACTGCCCAATCCGATCCGCGATGCCACTGCGGGATCATCGTATTGGGCATCTGCTCGGCAATGGAGACCGGACACGGCCGCGCCTCGCCGATGGCGCGGGCGGCTTCCCAGATATAGCCTTCCTGTTCGTTGATCCGCTCCATCAGCGTCTCGAACCTGGCGGCGTCGAACTTGCGGCCCGTGCGTTCTTCCAGCAGGGCGATCAGGTCTTCCATCTCCCGCACCATCTGCGCAATCCGATCGGGCTGGTAGACGCGCTCCCAGTCGGCCTTGGCGTTTGCGTACCAATCCTCTTCCTTATGCTCCCAGGCGGGCGCTTCCATGGGGAAAAACTCGCTGCCCAGTTCCTTCGCCCAAAGGCCGAAGACATGCTGGATGCAATCGCAGGTCAACCGCGCGACCAGCACCGTCGGGGTCGGCAGCCCGCCCCAGGGCGCTGTCTCCGGTTCGTTGGCGAGCGTGCAGGCAAGACCGAGCGAGCAATACTTGCAGCTATTGGCGGGAAAGCCCTTGTCCACCATGGCATCGAAATAGCGGCCGGAAAGCTGCTTGGCGGAAATGTAGGCGGACCACCACTGGTTCGTGACGATGGGAATGCCCATCGCGTGAAACAGCTCGTGCGGTGTGTCGGCCTGGACGATGGCGTAGGGTTCCTGATCGTCGACGACGCGGCGGCGCAGGTCCTGGCCGAAAGCCTTCTGGTAGGCCGTTGCCTTTGCGGTACAGGCAAGAACCTTGCGGCTGCGCTGGTTGGCGGATTGGCTCAATGGAATACTCCGTCGTCATCGAGGCGGGCGATATCCGCCACCGAGAGGCCCGAGAGACTGCGGGCGATTTCATGACTGTGCTCGCCCATCGAAGGCGCGCGGAAAGGCTGCATCCGGTCTCGCGAAAAACGCATCGGCGTCGCCACGTGCCCGAACCTGCCGAGCAACGGATGATCGAGGTCCCACAAGACCTCGCGGGTCGCGATCTGAGGATCGCGCTCGATCAGGTCCTCGCAGTCCTGCAATGCGCCGGCGGCTATGCCCGCGGCCTGCAGCTGCGCGGCGATGGCGTGGTCCTCGCGAGTGCAGGTCCAGGCGGCGATGTCGGGGCCGGCAATCTCCAACAGGCGGCTGTGCTCCTCAGGCGTAAAGGCGCTGATTGCCACCCAACGGTCTTGCCCCGCGGCGGGGAAGACATCCTGGAACGGTACTGCGGGATCGGCGTTTCCCAGCCGCCGAGGATGCTGCCCCGCCCGCGCCATCGCCAGGAAATCGCGCATCTGCTGGACGCAGATTTCATACATGGAAGCATCGATGTGACACCCCTGCCCGGTCTCGCGGCGGCGTTGCAGCGCCGCGGCCACATGGCCTGCCATGACGTAGGGAACGATCACGTCACCGTAGGGCACCGCGCCCGGTATGACCGGCTCACCGTCCGGATAGCCGGTCAGGAAGGTACGGCCGGACAAGGCTCCACCGGTTCCGTCGACACCCCATTCCTGCGCCAGCGGACCGGTCTGGCCGAAGACGCTCCCCGAAACCATGACGATACCCGGATTGCGCGACGCCAGCCGGTCGTAGTCCAGCCCGAGCTTGGCCATCGTCCCGGGCGAGAAGTTCTCGACCACCACGTCCGCCCAGTCCACCAGGGGATCGAGCACTTCGCGCGATGCAGGTTGCTTGAGATCGAGTGTCAGACTGCGCTTGGAAGTATTTAGGTTCGCGAACCACGGCTTGTCGTCGAGACTGGTGGCCGAAGATGCCGCCACCTGCACGTCCATGCGCGCAAGATCGGGCCGGTTACGGGTCTCGATCTTGACCACTTCCGCACCAAGATCGCCCAGCGTCTTGGTGGTGATCGAGCCGACCAGCGCCCAGGCGAAATCGAGTATCCTGACGCCGGAAAGCGGCCCGGACCGCGTGCCCGCATGGATTGCCGGAGCCGCAACGGCGGCACCGTCCCGCACGAGCGCAAAGCGCTCGGGCAAGCCGCTCGGCGTATCGAGGAAGCCGCGGGCGGCGAGATGCGCATCATGCAGGACATCGGACGGTTCGTTCACGACGCAGGCGTTGATGCCCCTGCGGCGGCCCTCCTCGGCAATCTCCGCCTTGGTGCGCGCGGCGAAGAAGCGGGCCATTGCCGCTTCCCACTGGGCGCGCGTCTCGGCCGGAAGGGTCGAGCGGTTGTATGCCAGCCAGTCGACCTCGCGCATGGGATTGTCGCAACCGGTCTCGTCCATCCATTGCGACAGTGCGCGGTTCGCAGGTGCGCCCAGCCGCCCGGTCATCAACGCGTGGAAACACCAGCCGTCGGCGAGCTTCCAGATCACCCGCACTTTTGCGCGGCCATAAGCGATGCACCCGCCGGCCCGATCGAGCTTGCGCTTGTCAAACTGCCATACGAGGATGCCGTTGACGTTGCGGCTCATCGCCACTTGCTGGATCGATACGTCGACGTGCTGGCCCTGCCCATGTGTGCCACGCGCGAAGTGCGCCGCCATGGCTCCGGCCGCCGCGACCATGTCGGCGTGAAAGGTACAGGCATCGCCCGCTTCCTTCACCGGCTTCTCGCCTGGCTCGCCGGTCAGGCGCAGCGCGCCGCCCATGGCTGAGGCCACGAGTTCCCCGCCGCGCCATGCCGAACGCGGACCACCCGAGCCGAAGGCAGTTACCGAGACGTGGACGGCATCGGCAGGGATCCGCAAAGCCGCGGTCGCCTCAAGACCAAGATCGTCGATCACGAACGATGCGTCTTCCACCGATCCGCCCAATTCGGCGCCAAGCGAGGCGAGATAGCGCGCAAGCGGACGATCGTGCATTGAACCCAGCACGGCCACGCGATGTCCGGCCAGCAGGCTCATGCGTTCACCTCCATGAGAAAGGCCTCGATTTCCGCGGCGGCTCCGTCGCGCCCCAGCCAATCGCGGCGAGTGAGGATGAGGGAGGGCAAGCCCGAGGCTTCGATCGCAGCGCGCTCGTGCGGCAGGTGCCAGCACTGCGCCTCGTCTTCCTCGATGCGCCAGAGGACGACTGCCGCAGCGTCGCTTGCCGCAAGTCCGGCGCGCAGCGTCGCCGCCGGATCGGCAAAGCTGCGCGGTCCTTCGGCACGGACATGAAGCTTGCGGCCGAGGGCGGCGTAGGGATTGCCGCTCCCGCGCTCGGCAGGTGCGCCAAGGTCGGCCCATTCCTGCGCGAGCGTACGCCCCGCAGCGCGAAATCCGGCCCTGGCGACCGCATCGTGCAAACGCATGTCGGGCGGATTGCTCCCAGCCAGCAGGCAGACGCGGCCCTCGCCCGGCTCTGCACTCTCACCGCCCGCTGTATCGTGGCTTGCGACGATGGCCTCTTCGAGATCCGCTTCGCTCACGCCCAACCGCTCGCCCATCTCGCGCAGCTTATCGACAGTCCGGTCCAGGCTAGTGCACCGCGGGATCTTGGCAATGTCGAGGATGATCGCTTCGGGGCCGCCCAGCTGCCCCAGGCGCTGGAGTTCGCAGACGTAGTAGTAAAGGCGCTGCGAAGTATCGTCCGCGCGGCTGAAAAGCACCTGGTCGAGATCGTCATAGGTCCCTTTCGCCCAGCTCTCCAGCACGCTCCGCGCCCAGGGAGCGAACTTGTTTTCCAGCCAGCGGTCGGCGAGCGGGGTCTCCAGGTCCGGATCGAAGCGGATCGCACCGGAATTGCGTCCGGTCGCATTGAGCAGTTCAATCGGCAGATTTGGGCCAGCGATTGCAATCATCGGTCAGGTTCCAAGCATTTCTGGCAACCACAGGACGATTGCCGGGAAGAGGATAATCAGAAGCAGGTGCAGGAAGTCTGCCGCGAGGAACGGGAGCACCCCGCGAAAGATGCTGGAGATCGAGATCTCCTCCGCCACGCCCTGCATGACATAAAGGTTGATGCCGAGCGGCGGGGTCAGGAAGCCGACTTCCATCGCGCGAACGAGGAAGACGCCGAACCAGATCGCGCTCATTCCGGCGCCTTCGACGATCGGCAGAAGGATCGGCGTCATCAGTAACATGAGTGCCAGCCCGTCGAGCACGGTGCCGAGCACCAGCAGGACCAATGCCACCAGCACGAGCGTGCCGGATGTCCCGGTCCCCAGCCCAGCCACGAATGCGCCTGCCGCATCGGCTAGCCCGGTCACGCCAACGAAGACCGAAAAAATCAGCGCACCGATCACGATCAGGTAGATCAGCCCGGTGGTGCGCAGCGTCTCGCGAAAGGCGGTGAAGAGGCACTCGAGACTGAGCTTGCGGCGCAGCGCAGCGATGGCGAGTGCCCCGGAGGCACCGATGGCCGCCGCTTCCGGCGGGCTGAACCAGCCCACCGCGATCCCGCCAATCACCAGGAGAACAAGGACGAGGATTTCCCAGATTCGTGCGATCGCACGAAAGCGCGCAGGCCAACTGGCCCGCTCGCCTGCAGGACCCAGTTCGGGCCGCAGTCGCACCAGGAGCGCGACGACCGCCACATAGAGCAGCGCCTGCGTGATCCCGGGGACGATGGCAGCGGTAAACAGGCGTCCGATCGATTGCTCCGCGACGATGCCGAACACGATCAGGGCGCCCGAAGGCGGGATCATCTGGCCCAGCGTGCCGCCCGCAGCGATGGTTGCGGTCGAGAGACGGTCGTCGTAGCCCCGCTTCTTCATCTCGGGATAGGCGACGAGGCCTACGGTCGCGGTCGTTGCCAGGCTCGAGCCGTTAATCGCACCGAACCCGCCACACCCGGCGATGGAGGCATAGGCCAGTCCACCGCGCCGATGGCCGACCAGCTTGGCCGCGGCATCGAACAGGTCGCGACTGGCATCCACCGCGAAGAACAGATGCGCCATGAACAGGAACAGCGGCAGCGTGCCCAGCTCGTAGCGCGTGAGCGTGTCGATGACGATCACACCCGCCTTGATCAGACCGGCCTCCGGACCGATCACGAGCATCAGGCCGCCGAGCCCGACAAGCCCGAGCACGGCGCCGATCCGCCCGCCCGCCAGCAGCAGCGCGAAAAGTACGAGGATGCCGACGAGGCCGCTTGCCGCAGTATCGATCATTCACCGGCCCTTCGCACGATGCGCAGCATCAACACGGCGCAGATGGCAAGCAGGCAGGCGTTGGCGAACAGGCGCAGCACGCGCCACGGCACGCCAAGCAGCTCGCTCTCCTCGTGCGCGTTCCACATGTCGACGGAAAGCCAGATCGATCCCACCAACAGGGCAAGGACGAAAAGCAGCGTCAGCCCATCCGAACAGCGGTCCGCCAGCGACCGCCAGGAGGGCGGCAGGCGGTCGACGATGAGCCGCACCCGGGCATGCGAACGAAATATGGTCGAGACCACCAGCCCGATCGAGCCGGACACCAGTACCGCAGCCTGCATCAGTTCGATGGATCCGGTAACCGGCAGGCCCAGGTGGCGGCCCAGCACGGCGAGCGTATCTATCGCCGTGGCTGCCAGCAGCGCAGCGCCGCCCAGCCAGATCACGATCTTGAAACTCGGGTTCACGAGACGGCTTCCACCCTGCCCTTGTCGTTCACGGCGATGGGGGGCAAGCCGGCGTCGCGCGTGATCTTCTCGAGATAGTCGGCAATGGCGCGGGCGCGTGGCCCAGCGGCAAGGACCGGACGGCCCGGCGCTTCGACATGCACCGGCACGATGGCAGCACGCGGTGGGCCATCGCCCAGAGCGAGGGTGCCGATGAAGGCATTTACCGCCTCGGGATGGAACGGCGCGAGGTAATAGGCCGGGTCGGGTTCGAAACCGAACAGCTCGCGCCGCCGAGTTGCCCATTCCCGCCGCGCAGCGTTGTCCTGATCGGGCGAGAGGGCGCGCGTCACGACGCAGCCGTTGCCGAGGCCGTGAAAGATGGGCCGGCCGCGGTGGAACTCGATCCCGCGCACGATGTGCGCATGATGCGACACGACGGCATCCGCGCCGCCGTCAACCGCCAGACGGGCCACCTCGCGCTCATAAGGGGCGACGAACGAGGGCGTGTGAACTTTGCCCTTGTGCAGGGCGACGATCACGAAGTCCGCCACCTTGCGCGCCTCTTCGATGTCCTCGGCCAGCATTTCGGCAACCGTCGCCGGAACGCCGACGATCTCGGACATGGGTGCAACCGGCGCCCCGTCGCGGGTGTCCAGCGGCAGATAAGCGCAGCCCGCGGACCTTTCCTTGGCCCATCCCGCCTGCGGACCGACGCAATTGTAGCTGAGCAGGGCAACCCTGCGGCCCTTGGCCTCGGCCACGGCCGGGGTGCGGGCGCGGGAAAGGTCCGCCCCGGCCCCGGCGTGACCGATGCCGAGCCGATCGAGTTCCGCAATCGTATCGGCAATGCCCTGCGCACCGCAGTCGGCCATGTGATTGCCTGCAAGGCTGACCATGTCGAACCCTGCCCGCGCCAGCGCGTCGAGGTTCTCCAGCGGGGCGCCCGGCGCGGGAACGTCGCCTTCCAGTTGCTCGGCACTCACGGTGTGCGGCACTTCAAGATGGCCGATCGCGAGATCGGCCTCCTGCAGGACCGGGGCGATCTCCGCGAGCCAGTAACCGGGATCGGGTTCATCCAGGACCAGGTCGCCGGTCACGGCCAGGGTAATCGCCTTCGTCATGCCTTCACGCTCTCCGCCGCCGCTTCTCAGAAGCGGACCCGCGCGCCCACTGCGAACTGGCGCCCGATGGGGTTGGCCGCGGTCGCATCGTATCCGCCGCTGCCGTTGGGCCCCGGCGCCACGTTGACATAGGGCGGGTCAACATCAAACAGGTTGCGCACTTCCGCCGAGAGTTCGAGGCCTTCGAGGCCCGGCCCGGAAAACGTCTCGCCCACACGCCAGGTCAGTGAGAGATCGACCGGGGTATAGGAATCCACCTTCTCAGACGGGGTGACGACATTGTTGGTGTAGCCCCCGACATGGCTGATCATCGTGCGCAGGCTGAGCGGACCGTGGTCCCAGTTGGCCACGAAGCGAGCCTTAAACTTCAGCGGCTGGAAGATCAGGTTCAACTGATCCACCTGGTCCGCCGCCGGCGACACCGCCACCTTGTAATCGGTGATATAGGTGCCCGAGGCATTCAGCGTCAGGACGTCATCCTTGCCGATATCCGCGCTGTAGCCGATGTTGAAGTCGATGCCGCGCGTAACGGACTTGCCGAGATTCAGGCTACGCCCATCAACGAAGAGATTGACGTTGGCGATGTCGTCTCCCGGAAACGGGCGCAGGAGGATTGGAATGCCCTGGTCGACCAGCGACTGGATGCGATCGCGTGCCGCCTGATCGTGCAGGATAACGCCCGTCCCGGCATACTGGTTCTCCTGCGCCAGGATGGCGAGATTGGACAGCAGCGCCGTGACCTGGTTGTCGTAGGCAACGTCGAAGTAGGTGAGCGAGATGCGCAACCGGTCGATCGGCTCGATGTCGGCTCCCACCGACCACGTCGTCGCCGTCTCGGGTCCCAGATCGAGATTCGGTCCGGACAAAGTATAGCCCAGCAATGGCGCACCGCCCGAGGGGTTCTGGTAGAGCTGGCCGAACAACGCATTGGAATTGCCGTAGATCTCCGGGATCGTCGGCGCGCGGAACGAGGTGCCGTAGCTGCCGCGCAACTTCAGGCCGTAGAACGGCGTCCAGTTGACGCCGAACTGCGGGTTGGTGGTGTCGCCGGCATCGGAGTAGTCGTCGTAACGGACTGCCGCGGTCAGCTCCAGTTCGCGCAGGCCGGGAGTAGCATTGCCCGCACCGAAGATCGGGACGAGCAGCTCGGCATAGACCGAGTCCACCTTGCGGTCGAAAGAGCGAAAGCTGATCGGCGTCGTCGGCGCGCCGCGTGCGCTGCCCAGTTTGGCGGTGAAATCCTGCTTTTCGTAGCCGACTGCCAGCTTGACCTCGCCCCCCGGCAATTCGAACATCGGACCGTGCGCTCCGATCTCGTAGAAAGTCAGCTCACCACTGGTCGGGGCAAGGAAAATCTGGTCGAACAGCCCGTCCAGCACCGACTGGCTGGTGCGGCCAAGCCCATAAGGATCGAGCGCCGTCGCCGGATCGCCGCTGGCCAGCGCCGCCGCCAGCGCACCGCGATTCAAACCGTCGTAGGAACCCGAAAAGTCCTTGGTCTTTCCGTAGCTGAGCAGGGCTTCAACTTGCCAACGGAATGGCAGGTTGAAACGCACGCCGGGTGAAACTTGCCAGCTTTCCGCCGAGCCGGTCGTCTGGCTGGTCGGGATGTCGTTCACGAAGCTGTAGTCGATTGTGTAGCTGCTTCCAGTGAAACCCGGCGGGCGCACGAAGAACGCATTCGTATCGGGCACCGCAAGCTGCGTGCTGATAACCGCGCCTTTGCGGCGGAACTTTCGCTTCGAATAATAGCCGTCGAAAAACAGCTCCATCCAGTCATTGACTTCGAAAGTAGCCGTTCCGTTCAGGGAATTGTATTTCTGCTGCGGGAACAGGTCCTGTCCGATCTGACTGTCGCACAAGTTGGACGTGCCGGGCGTGATCGCTCCCGCATTGGCCTGAGTATACTGGTCGGGCAAAGCATAAGTCGTGCCACCAATGGTCATCGTCCCCGGAGCGCACCCGGTCACGCGGTAGTCGTTGCCGCCGAAAGGCACCTGGTTGCTGGTGTAGAACTTTCGGTCGTCTCCGCTCAGGTTGGAGCGCTCGACATGCTCGAAGGCCACCATTACCTGGCCACGATCGAAGATCTTGCCGAACGCGGCGCCCGCCGACCATTCGTCGAAGGCGCCGTCCTCGGCGGTATTGTAGCGGGCGAACCCTTCGACCCCATCGAGGTCACGCCGCGGAATGAGATTGACGACGCCCGCGACCGCATCCGAACCGTAAATCGCCGACGCGCCGTTGGCGACAACCTCGATACGCTGCACGCCCAGCGTGGGCAGCACCGAAGGATCGGTCGAGCGGCTGTTGTTCACGGCACGATGGCCGTCGATCAGCACCAGCGTCGCGTAAGGTCCGATGCCGCGCAAGTTGACCGTATTGCCATAGACAATGTTGCCCGAACCGCCGGCTTGCGCGCGTGAATTCTCCGAAACGCCAAGGTCGAAGTTCTGCGGCAGTTCCTTGATGACCCTATCGATGGTGATCGAACCGGACTGAGTGATTTCATCGCGCCCCAGGACTGTCGCCGCAGCGCCAACCGGCGCGCCCGAGCTGACGCGACTGCCGGTCACGATGATCTTGTTCGCATCTTCCTCCGAGAGCCCCTCATCCTGTGCATGCGCCAAGCAGGGCAGGCAGAGCACTGCCAACGATACCCCTGCGAGCAGGCCATTTCCGGTCAATTGACGGACTTTTCCTAGCTTCTGCATCCTATGCCTCCCTCGTCCGCCCGGGAATTCGTGCCCGGTGCGTGCAATCGATCGAGCATTTCAGCCCCTCTGCCCGCTTGTGTTTTCGCAAAGCCGGTCCGCATGCAAGGAAAATATCGATGACGATATTGTTGACAATTCTGTCGATCAGATTCAGTACTTGGCCATGGACGACATTGCCAAGACTCTTCCGCAGAAAGGACCTGCGAGCTCCGAAATCGCAGACTGGATTCGCGACCAGATCCGCACCAGCCGCTTCGTCCCCGGGCAACGGCTGATAGAAGTCGACATCATTCGCAAGACAGGCGGAAGCCGATTCAAGGTACGCGAGGCATTGCAACGCCTTTCGGCCGAAGGTCTGGTCGAGATCGAAGAGAATCGCGGTGCCTCGGTGCGCGAGGCCTCAATGTCGGAAATCCGCCAACTCTACCGCTCGCGCGCAGCGTTGGAGAGCATCTGCGCAGGCGACTTTGCCCGCGATGCATCGCCGACGGAGAAGGCCGAACTGCAGGCTATCGCTGAAGAGATGGAAAGCTGCCTGGAAGACGGCGCGCCGGAGCGCTTCGGCAGCCTGAATGCCAAGTGGCACGCGATGATCATGCGCGTGACCGGCAATACCGTCATCGCAGGCATCGTACGCCGCCTCAACACACCGGTTCACCACCTGCTGTTCGAAACGTTCTACCGCGGGAACCGCATGCGAGACGCCGTGAACGACCACCGGTTGATCCTTTCCGCGATCATCGAAGGCGATGTAGAGGGTGCGGAAAAGGCCATGCGCCAGCACGTCGAAAACGGTCTGCAGTTCCTGGCCTCACTGGACAAGGCGCTCCATCGCGAGTGAGCCGGCCGGCCCGGCGGTGCGGACACGCATTCAATGACAGAGTCTCAAGTAATCCATGTCGCCGACAGCTACGAAGGCAAGCACCCTGGCATGGAGCTGCACGGCTAATTGACTGACCGACTGACGCCGGCAGGATCATGCGGCAAGGCTGAAGCCATCTTTGTGGGTATGTCGATCGAGATACCGCATGATGATGTCATCGGTGATGTTGCCGGATGTGGTCGAGAAGTAGCCGCGCTGCCAAAAGCGCTGGCCCCAGTAGCGCTTGCGGATGTGCTCGAGCTCCTGCTGGATCTTCCGCGATGATCGCCCCTTGGCCCGGCGCACGAAGTCGCTGGCAGTCACATGCGGCAGGATTTCGACGAACATGTCGACGTAATCGCGGGACAGGGCGCCGTTGATGATCGTCACGCCCATCTCTGCGCAGACCTGCTTGATGACCTCCCGGACCCGCAAGCGGACGTCGCCATGGAGCACCTTGAAGCGGTACTTCGGAGCCCACACGAGATGATAGCGATGATGGAATGTCGTGTGACAACCGCTCTTGTAGCGCATAGCCTGTAACCTCGCGAGGCTGTGGCTGAAGCCAGTATTCGACTGAAAGTCAGAGCGCTTCCTACCCACCAATGTAGCCACAAACCCGGCACTGGCACATCTCGAAGGCCGACCGTCCGGTCGGTTGACATTGCGAATGACGGGCATTAGCCTCCGTTCCCGAGCGATTATCGCGGCCTTGATCTGTTCTCCACACAGATCCAACACATATTGCGGAAGGGGATACCGTGCGTAGATTGCCGTCGCCTATGGCGAGAACCTGCGGCTCAAGAATGAAGGAAATTGCCAGCCGAACGGCCCTTGCCTGCCTTTTGGCGATTGCCTCTTCTACGGGAACCTTCGTGGTCTCCGCACATGCCCAAGCCGATGTCTCTTGTCGTTCGAGTGACAGCGCAGGCGATCTGCTTCCTGATGATCGGGCGGCACGGGACGCATTGCTTCAATCAACGGCATTTGATGCGACAATCTATGGAATGTCGGCCTATCTGCAGTATGAGCAGCTGTATCGTCAGGTCTACGATCGCAACTCGGCCAACTATACCGGTTTCAACCGTTTCTCGCACGAGCGCGAGCTGGCCGGTCCGGATTATGCAACGTTCAAGGTCCCAAACTCAGACACGCTTTATTCAACAGCCTGGATCGATCTCGAGAACGGTCCGGTGGAAGTGAACATTCCTCCCACCAGCCTGAAATACTTCACGCTCAACATCTTCGATATATTCGGTAATCCCGGAAACCTGAGCAGCCGCACAATCGGGTTCAAGGGCGGGCGCTTCATGCTCGCCCCCCCGAACTGGAAAGGCACACCGCCCCCGGGGGTGACCGTTTACCGCTCCAGTTCGGTGCGAGTCTGGATCCTCATGCGGGTCTTTGCCCAGTCGAAGCGCGAGCTCAAGCTGGCCCGTGACTTTCAGGATAGGGTGAAGATCGGCTCTGCTCCGCCCACTGGACAAATCCCGGCGCCTGAAGCGGGCGCGGCGGGCTTTCTGCGCGTGCTGGACAACGTGCTGCGGGTCGACGGCTGCCTGCCCGGCGAAGAGGCTCTTGTCTCGCGCTTTCGCATCCTCGATATTCTGGGTACAGAGCCGTTCGATCCCGCGCATTTGAATGCCACGTCGCTGGCGGCAGTGGAGAAGGGCTACCGGGAGGCGCAGGCACTCATCGAGCGGTCGCGCTCACAACTCGGCTCACCTACAGGAACGGGTTGGACAAAGGTGCGCAAGGGCAATTACGGCTTCGACTATGTGCGCCGATCGGTAACCAACGCAGCAGGCCTCGGAGCCAACGTTCGCGAGGAAAATTCATCCTACACGACGTTCGTCGACGGCACAGGCAAGCAGCTCGACGCGAGCGCGTCGGACTATGTTCTACAGCTGAAAGATCCCCCGCCGGTTAACGCTTTCTGGTCCGTGACGCTTTACGATGCGCGAACCTTTGCGCTCTATGCCAATCCACTCAAACGCTATCTTATCAGTGACCGGACCTCGGGCCTGAAGCGGGGAGCGGACGGGTCGATTACCATCGATATCCGCCATTCGCCCCCTGAACACGGCAATTGGTTGCCCGCGCCCGATGGGCCCTTCTTCATCGTGATCCGCGCCTATTCGCCCAAGCCCGAGATGTTCGAGGGCAAATGGCTTCCACCAGCGATCAAGGCGCAGTCCCGCACCTCAAAGGCGTCTCGTTAGGGCCTCTCGGCGGCAACACGGGGACAAGGATATGCTGACATCGGCGAGCACCCCGGGCAGTGCTCGTCCATCAGATTGTCGCAGCTGCCCTGAAAGCCTCGAAGATGGCATGCGAGACGCGTCGAGGCGCCAGGCAATCTCCGACCGAGCGCATTTCCTTCGTGACTGCGGCGAGAGACTTGCGCAGCTCGCTGACGGGTGAGCGACCGGTCTGAACGACGAGGAGGTCGAATGTTTCTCGAATAACCTCGCCACTCGCGAGGTTGACGAGGTCGACGCCCTCCTCGTCCGCGCCAAGCACCTCAGTCAGCGGCAGGTAGCGAGCCTGCCCCCCGCCAAGCCGGCCCAGAAGCGGAGCGACGCTCTCGGTCGGGATTGCCGCCGCAATCGTGGCAGATGGCGTTGCCAGGGTCAGTTGCCAGCCCGCGTCGACGAGCGCATTGGCCACACCATAGGTCCACCAGAAGCCGCTGCCGTCGTCGACCATCAGCACCTTGTTGTTCCCGCGCGGTGCCGGGGCGCCTTCGGTAAGGACTTCAAACCAACGCATTGCACCTGGACCGAAACGCTCTGCATCGATCGGATTGGGCTCGGCTCCGGTGGCGACAATCACCGCGTCATACGACCCGGAAAGGTCATCGGCCCCACTGATCCGGCTGCCGAGTCTTACGTCGACCCCGAGCAGGCGCAATTCACCTTGCAGGTAATCGAGAAGACGACGAAGGCCGGCACGTTCAGGCACGCTGGAGGCAAGAAGGAATTGTCCTCCAAGTCCGTCCGATGCCTCGTGAAGCGTTACGTCATGTCCCCGCAGTGCCGCGACGCGCGCCGCCTCCATCCCGGCCGGCCCGCCCCCCACGACGGCAATACGGCGAGGAACATCGGTCGGTGACGGAACCTGCGCAAACGGGCTTTCAAGCTCGCGCCCCGTCGCGGGATTGACCGCGCAATGCAGGTGAGGAGCAAAAGCCCGGCAATCCTGATTGAGGCCGATGCAAGGGCGAATCCGTCCGGCCTCGCCCGACGCCGCCTTTGCCACCCAATCCGCGTCGGCGACAAAGGCTCGTGCAAAACCGATCGCGTCGGCCTGCCCAGCCTCGAGTACGTGCTCAGCCACCTCGGGGGAAGTCATCCGCTGCCCGGCTATCGTCACGAGCCCAGAAGCCTCGCGCAGGATTCCGGCCGCGCGTGCCGCCATCGCTGCTGGCTGTGTGACGTCCTTGACGTAGGCTCCGCGCGTGCCGAGCGTTACACTGACGTAGTCGGGCGGGCAGTCCCTTGCGATTACCTCGACGATGCGCCGCGTGTCGGCAATTTCAAGACCATCGGCGATCTCCTCGTCCGCACTCAGGCGCAAGCCCAACAGGAAGGAGGCGCCGCAGGTTCCGCGGATCGTTTCGATGATCTCGCGCAGGAAGCGCATCCGCCTTTCCGGCGTTCCTCCCCAGCGGTCGCTGCGATGATTTGTCGCTGGCGAGAGAAACTGCGCAACGAGATAACCATGTGCACCGTGGATCTCGACCCCGTCATGGCCTGTCTTCTCTAGGTTCGCGGCACTAAGCGCAAATGCTTCAATGACCTCGCGAATCTGGGCATCGTCCATTTCCTGCGGGGCGAAGAGGTCGCGCGGTGAGCGCAGTGGGCTTGGCGCCAGCAAGGGATAGTCCGATTCCGCGCCGATCGACTCGCGACCCAAATGGATAATCTGGCCGACGATGGGAACGCCGTGCTGGTGGACGGCCTCGACACGCTTGGCCAATCCCTCGAGAGCATGGTCGGAATAGTTCTCAAGGAGCTTGCGCCCTCGGCGCGCGGTGTCGGGTGAAACCACGGAGGCCCCGGTAATCATCAGGCCCGGCCGCGTCCGTGCCCGTCTTTCGTAATAGGCGATGTCGCCTTCGGTCAGCATCCCATCAGCAAGCATACTGGTCCCATGGGGCAGCATGACGATGCGATTTTCCAATGCCAGCGTACCGATCTGCAGCGGCGAGAAGAGGCGGGGAAAGGTGTCCATGGTCCTTTGCTGACAGGCCGAAACGTGAAGCGCATCGAAAATGTTGCCCATCGCGTCAGGAGCTGTCGCAAGGGTCAGTAGCCGCGCTTGTGAAGCGCAACCTATGTCATTGGGCGAGAGGAGTAGGCATGGCATTGACCAATCGGCGTTGGCTGCTGGCAAGACGCCCGCAAGGCGAGCTTTCGCTTGACGACTTTGCCTTCGAGGAGCGACCGTTCGAGGAGCCCGAGCTAGCCGCAGGTGAAGTCATTGTACGCACCGGCCTGTTCGCCTGCACCCCAACCGTTCGCAATATGCTGAACGATGCCGGCCACAGCCATCGCGGCTCGATCCCGCTCGGCAATCCGATCCAGGGCATCACGGGTGGCTTGATCCTGCGTTCGCGTCATCCCCGCTACCCTGAGGGCAAACGGCTCGTCGCGGTGCTCGGCTGGGAGGACTATCGCGTGATCGCGCCCGACCTTTCGCCTCTGCCGGTCTTCCTCTTGCCCGATGACATGACGATCGAGGAGGCACTCGGCGTCGCAGGCCTCAACGCACAGACCGGTTACTGCGGCATGCTCCATGTCGGCAGACCCCGACCGGGCGAGACAGTCGTCGTCTCGGCAGCCTCCGGATCGACGGGATCGATAGCGGCACAGGTCGCCCGGATTGGGGGGTGCCGCGTCATTGGCATCGCCGGCGGCAAGGCCAAGTGCGACTGGCTGTTGAACGAAGCGCGTCTCGATGCGGCAATCGACTACAAGAATGAAGACGTCGCCAACCGGCTGGCTGAGCTGTGTCCTGAAGGTATCGACGTTTTTTATGACAACGTCGGCGGTTCGATACTGCAGGCGGCGATGGACAATATCGCGGTGCACGGACGCGTCGTCGTCTGCGGCCAGCTTTCTGCCTACGACAGTGGCGCGCCTGCGCCGGGCCCAGACGACATGATGAAGGTGGTGTACTCCCGCGTGCGCATCGAGGGTTTCGTCATCGGCGATTTCGACGCGGCAACCACGCGCCGGGCCCAGGCGGACCTCTTGCGATGGCACCGCGAGGGCGCTCTCGCCCATCGTCTCGATATTCGCCATGGCTTCGAGGCCCTGGCGGCCTCCTATCTCGACTTGTTCAGGGGCGGCAATGAAGGAACTCTGGTAGTCCGGACAGCGGACATTGACTGAGTTGGCAACCGGCAGACTTCGATCCGGGAGGCACCTTGGCGCTGGCCGTCTCGCAGGCAAGCGCACGCTCATCACCGGTGCCGCGGGCAATGTCGGAATGGGGCTCGTCCAGGGATTCCTGGCAGAGGGCGCTCAAGTCCTCGCTGCCGATCTCGCGGTGTTCAACGATTTCGAAGTGCGTCCGACTACCGGAAATGCGGACGCGTTGCTCACGATCCGGCTCGACGTGACTGATCCTGCCGACTGGAACCGTGCACTTGCACTGATCATCAGTGAATGGGGCGGAATCGACGTGCTCGTCAACAATGCTGCCATCGCTTCGGCGCTCGTTCCCATCGACGCGCGTGAACCGGAAGATTGGGACCAAATGATGGCGATCAACCTGCGCGGTCCATTCCTCGGCACGCGGGCCGTCATTCCGCCCATGCGCGACGCGGGCGGCGGTGCGATCGTCAATCTCTCATCGGTCGCCGGGCTTGCCCAGTCGCGTAGCATGGACGCGGCCTATGCTGCCTCGAAGGCAGGTCTTGCCATGTTGACGCGAGTGACCGCCGCGCAACACGGCGCGGACGGCATCCGCTGTAATTCAGTGCATCCCGGGCCGATCGACAGCGCGATGATGCGTGCGGCCTATCCTGATCCCGAAGCCTTGGCGAAAAGGCTCTCGCGCGTGCCGATGAGCCGAGCAGCGAGCATTGCCGAAGTGGTTGCTGCGACGATATTCCTCGCAAGTGACGAGTCATCCTTCACAACGGGCACCGCGATCGGTGTCGATGGCGGTGCGATTGTCGAGTGATACCGGAGCCGCGAGCTACCTGCGCGCGATTGTTCCAGAAGCCTATCCCGACCTGCCTTATCCGGCCAATCCGGATTATGGCACAGGAGCCTGCCGCCGCCGCATTGTGCTCAATGGCAGCGCCGGGCGTGTTGAAGGCTGGCTTTCGGACAATTTTCACGAAATGACCGTTACCCTTGAACACGATAGCTCCCGGGTGAAACGGATCTCGGGAGAAATGATCCGTTATCCAACGACTGCCTACCCGGGCGCGTCCAGAGTACTCGACGAACTCGTCGGCATAGAGGTCGGCACACCGTCGGCGACACTGTTCGCAGGCGGGCGGGCCCGCCGCAATTGCACTCACCTGTTCGACCTTGCCGTTCTAGCCGTAGCTCACGCGGAGAGAGGCGAGCAAGAGCGGAGATATGACATTCTGGTACCCGATACGATCGAGGGCCAGACCAAGATCAGCGTACTTCGAAATCAAGTCACGATCCACTCCTGGGCCGTCGTTGACGGATGGATTGTTGCCCCTCGCGAACTTGCCGGACAACCGGTGGGCAAGGGCTTCGCGCAATGGGCCCGCGAGCTGTATTCGGGTGATGAACTGGAGGCAGCACTGGTTCTTTCCCGGCTCAATTACCTTGCCGTGGGCCGGCGTTGGCTGACCGAGACATTCACCGGCGAGCCGATCGGGCGCAATGCAGCTCTCCACGATGTCTGTTACGCCTATTCAAAGGGCCTCCGCGAACATGCGGTGTTCCGCGATGGCGCGAGGCAGGAATTCCCCGAGGGGATTCCTGAGCGGGATTGACGCCCCTATAGCCGTATCCGGAGAACCTCAGACACCAGGGAAACGTGGCGTGCGCCGCTCAAGGAAAGCGGCGAAGCCCTCGCCTGCCTCGTCGCCGGCAGCGGCCGCAGCGATGGTTTCTGCTTCGAGCGCGAGGTGCGCGGCAAGATCGGGCGTCGAGGAAGCGCGCAACAGCGCTCGGCACGCGCCGATGGCACCGGTCGCGCCTGAAGCGAGCCTTGCAGCCAGCGCATCGGCCTCTTCTGCGAGGCGCTCGTCAGGAACGACATGGGTGACGAGGCCAAGGTCGCTAGCCTCCTCAGCACTGATGCGAGGGTTTTCGAACAGGATCCGCTGCGCACGGCGCAACCCAACCAGGCGCGGCAGCATCCATGAAGTGCCCCCGTCGGGTGTCATGCCGATGGCGGTATAGGCCGCAGTCAAGTGCGCTGAACGTGCCGCGAGCACCACATCGCCGATGAGCGCCAGGCCAAAGCCGGCCCCTGCCGCCGGACCGTTGATAACCGTAACGAGCGGCTTGTTCATTGTCAGGAGACGGTAAATGCCGGCATTGAACTGACGGGCCAGGCCGTGAACGATTGCCCGCGCCTCGCCCGCTTCGCGCGCCGCAACGAAGCGGGATATATCGCCCCCCACGCAGAAGAAATCACCTTGCCCGGTCAGCATCACGCAGCGCACGGTCGGATCGCTTGCGCAGCGCTCGGCCAACTCGTCGAGTGCCTCGGCGATCTCGGCGTTGATGGCATTGCGCGTCGCGGGCTGATTGAGCCTTAACCACGCAACACCGGCCTGCACGTTGTATAGGATGGCCGGTTCGCTCATTTCTGCGACCATTCGGCACGGGTGATGGCGAGCGCGAGCCGGGCGAGCTCTGGAAAGGCCTCGGCGCGTTCCTTTGCCTGTGCGTTGGCTGCGGTGCCGCGGATCACGCGGCCCTTGATGCCGTGGAAGATCGCGGCGAGGCGGAAGAAGTTGAAGGCCATGCAGTAGCGGTAGCCCGGCATGTCCTTGCGCCCGGTGCGCCGGCAATAGGCCGCGACGTAGTCCTCCTCGCTGGGAATGCCCAGGGCGACGATGTCGGCTCCGGCCAGGCCGGCCACGATATGCGGCGGCATGTGGTACATCATCGCGTGATAGGCGAAGTCTGCCAGCGGATGGCCCAGCGTCGACAGT
>NZ_BLTI01000011.1:0-3330 GCF_017312445.1 Novosphingobium sp. PY1
GATCCAGTAATGGGGAGCTGGAGCGACCTGGTGGCTTCGTCGACCCATTTCGCTGCCAGCCCCGCTCACCATTACGTTGTGCTCTTCAGCAGCGCCATCAGCTTGTCGGTTGGTTGGAATGTCCCACGACGCAGATGCGGCGGCACGACCGCTTCTATGGCTTCGAGCTTTTCGGTTGGATCTCCGCGCGTATAGACTTCGGTGGTCGTCATCGTAGCATGGCCTAGCCACAGCGATACTTTCCGGATGTCTTGGGTCGCCTGCAGGATGATCATCGCGCAGGTGTGCCTGAGGACATGTGGCGAGACACGCTTTTTGGCGAGCCCTGGCTGTTGCCGTGCCGCGGCTGCGGTGTGCTGCTTGAGTAGATAGGCGAAGCCCCATCGGCTCAACGCTTCACCGCGCGCACTGACGAACACTTCGGGCGTCGCAACCTTTCCACGAATGGCGAGCCATGCGCGGAGTGCGGTGGCTGCCGGCTTCCACAGCGGCAGCGCTCGTTCCCGCCGTCCCTTGCCGACGACGCGTATGCTCATCGACGCCATGTCGATATTGTCGATTGTCAGGCCAGTAAGTTCGGAGACGCGCAACCCTGCACACACGGCGACATGCAACATTGCTCGGTCGCGGATGCCGTCGCGCGTTGCCGGGTCTGGAGCGTCGAGAAGCGCCTGCAGTTCCTCGCGTAGTAGATAGGGAACGAGACGCGTTTCGGTCTTCTTGAACGGGATCGCAAGCACGCGACGGACCTGATCGAGGGCCGCCGGCTGTCGGTATTCGAGGAAGCGGAAGAACGACTTGATGGCCGCCAAGCGAACGTTTCGCGTCACGGCGGCGTTATGACGATGGTCCTCAAGATGCTCGAGGAAGGCGCTGACCAAGCCGGCATCGATCTGCTCCAGCATCAACCTGGATGGTCTGTTCTTGAGCCTTTCAGCCGCGAACTCGAACAGGAGCTGGAAACTCTGAGCGTAAGAATCGCAGGTGTGTCGGCTAGCGCCACGTTGATGGACGAGTGTTTCGCGCAGGAACGCTTCGATGAGGGGAGCGATGGGTGTCATGCTCGCTTCCCCTCAGACATGAACGCATCGCTGGCCATGGCGATGTCGCGCACGAGGTCGGCGGTTGCCTCCAGATACCAATAGGTGGCGTAGATATTGACGTGCCCCATGTACGTTGCGAGCGCGACCATATGCGCACCGCACCGATTTCGACCCGTCGGACTGTCTTGTAATGCCCGCACCGCGAATGTGTGCCGCAGATCATGCAGCCGCGGGCGGCGCGCCGACGATGGCCGGATGCCAGCTTTGCCGACCAGCCTGTCAAAGGTCTCTTTGACTGCGATGTAGCGCAGTGGCTGGCCATGTGCATCGGCGAACACAGGATCATCTCCCGAGCCGGGGCCGCGGCGCTGCAGGTAGCGTTGCAAGCCTGCCGCCGCCGTATCGTGCAGAGGCACAAGACGGGTCTTCCGGAACTTGGTCTCGCGGATCAGCAAACCGTCGCCCGATATGTCGGCGAACGTGAGCTTAAGGGCTTCTGAGATACGCAATCCTGTGGCTGCGAGTAGGGCTATTAAGGTTGCGTAAGTCAGCGGGCGCAGGCTCCCTTGAGGTCGAAGCTGGCCAGCGGTTTCGATCAGGCGAGCGATCTCCGTGCCCGAGTAAATGTGCGGTGGTCGGTGCCTTTTGCGGGCACCGAAGTGATTGCCCGGGGGCAATTCGTGCCGCAAGTCTTCGATGCGGATATGGCGCGCGAAGCGGCAGACAGCTTTCAGCCGAGCGTCGCGCTGTGCAATTGACGGTCCCAGTGCGGCCCAATCGATGGCTGTTTGCGTTTGAACATACGCCTGTCCGCGCTCAGCCGCGAAGTCGGCGAAGCTTTTGAGCAGATACTCGGCATTCGACATCGCAAAGCCCGTGGCACGCCGCAGTGCGAGATAGGTCTCGATGGTCTTCAACATCAGAGCACCTCCGGCCATGGCTGCGCCACCTGCTTCAAAAGAGCGACATCGGCTTTGGCGTAGTGGGCCGTCGTGTCGATCCCACTATGTCGGAGGACCAGGCCGATCTTGTCGAGCGGTACCCCGTGGCGCAGCATCTCTGTTGCCGCGGTGTGGCGTAGGACGTGCGCGCCCTTGAACGGTGTCATGAGGCCAGCCCGCTTCATGACGCGCCTGACCACTGAAGAAACGGCGTCACCGTTCAAGAACGGGCGACTGGGCGCGATCGTGCTCAGGAACACGCGATCACTTCGGCAGAAAGACGGTCGGCATTCGAGATAGGCTGCGACCGCATCCCCGACGTCCTGGGGCAGCGGCAAGCGAACTTCATGGCTCGACTTACCCGTGACCCGCAGCGAACCCGCCTGCCACTCGATATCGATGAGGCGGAGCTGTGCCACGTCGCCGGCCCTCAGTCCGAGGCGAGCCAACAGCAGAACAATGGCGCGATCACGCCTGCGCGCGCCGGCGTCTCCATCGCAGGCGGCAATCAAGCGACTGACCTGTTCGCTCGATAGATATCGCGGCATCTCGGCAAGCTGCCAATGGGCATAGGCCGGAACGGCATTGTCGAGGCCGGCGCGGCAGTACCCTTGCGTGGCGAGGTAGCGCAAGAACGCCCGCAGGCTCGTGGTCATCTTCTCGATGGTGCCGCGCCCGCATGTGCTCGCGCGCGTCATGAAATAGCAGCGAATATCGGCGGGACACCAATGTGTCGGCTCCGCTCCAAGTGCCGCCATGAAACTGATCGCGTTGCGCGCATATAGCCCGATGGTCGCATCAGATACACCGCGATGCTTGCTGAGCCATGCTTTAAAGTCGGCGACCAACTGCGGTTCAGCAGGGCGCATCGCGGCAACTGCGGGCTTGCACACACCTATTTTCTCGAGGTGCCGACGAAAAAGCCTCGCACCGTAGATGGTGTGATGGTTGCGGCGTCCTCCCTTGGCGCGCGGGCATCGGCACGTCCTCAAATGCAGTTCGAACGCTGCTAAATCGATATCGCTTACGCTGGCATCGCGCTCGGCCATGACGTGGCCAACGTGAGCTGCCGCTCGCAGATAGCGCACCGCCGTATCGGGTCCATAGCCCCGCCGTTCGAGCGAACCGGCAAAGCCATCTAGAAATGGTCCGCACGGCCCGCTGCGCAGATGCTCCAGCGTCTTCAACGAAGAAAAGTAGATCTCCAACATGTTTGTCCCCGCTCGTAATCGGCCGTCAGTGGCCGAGCAGACGGGGCACCACCGGCACCATGTTATGAAGAGTGAAAATCGACGATCCACGGGCAAATACTGGCGGTGCAGTCGCCAGCTCCCCATTACTGGATC
>NZ_BLTI01000012.1:0-94656 GCF_017312445.1 Novosphingobium sp. PY1
CACGGGCCCTGCAGGAAGGGCTGCAATTCTAGCGATTGTCTTCCACTATCAATTCGGCTGCCCGCGCGCCGACAGCCATGGCCGGACCATTGGTGTTGCCCGAAACCGGCGTCGGCATGATCGAGCAGTCGACTACGCGAAGACCTTTCAAGGTGTGAACGCGACATCGCGAATCGACAACGGACGAGCGAAGGTCGGTGCCCATCGTACATGTTCCCGTGCCGTGAAGGCCCGGATCGACCATGTTGCGCAGTTCCTCGATGAGGGCCTCGTCCCCCTTGACAGAGTCGCCGGGCACGCGCTCCGCGCCAGTGAAGCCTTTCATCGTATCCGACCTTGCAATGGACCGCAGCATCTTGATCAACTCCAGCGCCTTGGCGACGTCGCGCCCGTCGCTCCACAGGCCTGAATCGATCAGGGGCGCGGCGCGGAAGTCAGGCGAGGTGAGTGTAACCTCGCCGCGGCTCCACGGACGCAAGTGATAGCCCGCGATGGTCAGACCCGGGCGCTCGGAAATGGGGCTACCGGGCTTTGCGACCATCTCCTTGACCGTTCGCATCGCGAAGGGAGCAGCGGCAAGCTGCATGTCCGGCCAGTCGGCTTCGCAGTCCTTGCCCGCGTAAAGCATGGTCAATGGCATGCCGACGCGCGCCAGGGCCATTACCGAAGGCAAGGTAGCGCATGGCGTTGCGATAGAGCCGCCACCCGGTGAATTCACGGTTGATGCCGGGGTGGCCGTGCAGGTCGAAGGAAATGGCCAGCTTCTGGTGATCGCACAGGTTGCGCCCGACCGCGGGCAGGTCCTGCAGGACCGGAAGGCCCAGCACCGCCAGGTCCGCGCCCTTGCCGAGCCCGGAGAGCTGCAGGATTTGCGGTGATTTGTAGACGCCGGCGCTGAGTACGACTTCGCGCTTCGCAGAGTAGGTCAAGATCTGGCCGTCGCGTTCGCATTCGATGCCGGTAGCCCTGCCATCTTGGATGACGATCCGGCGTGCCGAGGTGCCGGTCACGATATCGAGATTGGACCGTGCACGGATCGGTTTCAGGAATGCCTCATAGCTGGACGCGCGCCTGCCCTTTCTGTCGACAGTGTACTGGCTGCGGCCCACACCCTGCGTGCCGGGGGTGCAGATGTCATCGAGCCAGGGAACGCCAAGTCCGGTGCAGGCATCCACGATAGCCCTGTAGACGCTTGAATCGTGTTCGGACTGCGTGATCTGAAGCGGGCCGCCGGTCCCGCGCGATGGATCTGCGTGTGCACCTGCGTAGTCCTCGATCTGTGCGTAGCAGCGGCTGATTTCGTCCCAACCCCATTCGTGCAGCCCCAAGTCACGCCAGCCATCGAAATCGCGTGGCTGACCGCGCAAGTACCAGGTGCCGTTGACGGCGGATGAGCCCCCAAGGCCTTTACCGTAGCTGTGCATTTCCTTGCGTCGACCGGGGTGTTGAACGACAGGGAAGGACCAGAAGTACTCTGGCTTTCCCAGGATTCTCACGAAGCCGCCGGCCATGTGGATGAACAGTGTCTGGTTGTTGCCGCCGGCCTCGAGCAGTAGTACGCGGGCTGCGCCGTCGCGGCTAAGCCGTTCCGCTACTACGCAGCCGGACGAACCCGCGCCAACGATGATGTAGTCGTAAGTGGACATGTCACGCACCCTCGATTGCCCCGTTGTCCGCGTGCTCTTGTCGACCGAGTCCGGCACGCCCATTAAAAGAATTAAAATTCTGGTTTGATTTTGTCCAGATTGAAATCCCGGTTGACGGCGAGCCGGGCATTAATTAGAAGTTTTATTCTAATAATTGCTGGCGACGAGGCTAAAAAGCCTGTCGCGTCGTGGCTTTTGGCGAATCGGCCAGGGAGAGTGCATTGCTGCCTGTAGAAAGAGTCATCGCGGAACACGGTCTGCACATTTGTGCAGATGGGGTGCGTATCGATGTTCGCTTACCGTGGTACCGTTCCCTGCCGCTATCCACGATTGAAATCGAAGCGCTGAGCATCGGCGGGACGCCGATCGATCTCACCTCTGTGCGTTTCGAACTCGAGGGCAAAAGCTGGGACCTTCATCAACTGGCAGAGCAGACCGATACGTTCTGGTTCGTGCTGGACCAGGCACAGCTGTTGGTGCCAGGCCAGACACTGGAGCCTGGCTCCGAATACGAGGTCGCGGTGACCATCGCGCTCTATCCGCCTTACATTCCGGGCATGCGCCGGTCCAACAGCCAGAAGCTCACGCTCAAGGCCCTTGAGGGAAAAGTGCAATGATCGCCCTGACCGGCCCCGTGACCGGGGCGACCCTTTATGCCTTCACCAACGAATTCGTGTCCCGTGCCTACGATTTCGAAGGCCTGCTTCGAGAGGTTGCCCGGCGTGGATTGGGCCCCAGTGTCGAAGTTGTGGGATTCCAGTCGATCAAGGGCTTCCCCGAAGTGAGCGATGCATTCGCCGATCGATTCGCGCAACTCATGGCAGAACTGGAGCTGGAACCCTCGTCGCTAGCGATCAATTCCGATCGTTTCCTCAAGCGCGGACAACCGATCCCGGACGAACAGCTGCTCGAATACCACAAGCGGCAGATGCGCTCGGCCGTAAAGCTGGGCTTCCCGGTCGTGCGCTACCAGTTTGCGACGCCGCCTTCCATGGTGCGCGATCTGGCCCCTTATGCTGAGGAACTCGGGATCAAGATGGGGCTTGAAGTGCATGCGCCTGCCCATGCGAACCACCCTCTCGTTCAGGCCTATCGCGAAATCTATGAACAGGTGAATTCCCCGGCGCTCGGCTGGATTCCCGATTTCGGCGGAACGGCTAGCCGCTTGCCGCCAAGCCTTCTGAACGCAGCGCGCGAGCGCGGGGCGCCCGAACGCCTGATAAACCTGCTTCTGGAAATCTGGCCCGAACCAGGCGCGCCGCATGAGCGTGCCGGAAAGCTGCACGAAATTGCGCTCAAGGAGGGCTACAGGCCCGAGCATATCCAGGCCGTAAGCCTGGCTTTCTTCATCCTGGCGAAGAACGACCCACGCAGCTGGGCCGAACTCGTCGACCGTACCATTCACATTCATGGCAAGTTCTACCACGTCGATGACGAGGGACGTGAAGAGGCGATCGACTACGAAACGATCTTGCCGCTGTTTCGCGATGGCGGCTTCACAGGCACGATGGCGAGCGAGTGGGAAGGCCATGCCTATTGCGTGGCAGACGCCTTCGACGAAGTCGCGCGCCATCAGGCCATGTGTCAGCGTTTGCTGGCAGAGCCGAGCCCGGCATGACGTGCGGCTCGCGTCGCCAGGTGGTGCAGGGGGCGCTGGGCGCCCTTGCCGGCGCAGCGATCGCACCGCGGCTCTCGGCAATGGCGGTGCAGCCGCCCGGGCCACGTGTGATCGCCTGCGAGGAAGGGTTTTCCATACCCGAGCTTATCGACGCGGTCGATGCCTTCATGGCGACGCGCGCCGACAAGGAGCCGGGGCTTGCCAGCCTGATCGGGCCCGGTGGCAAGTTTCCGCGCATGCCGCAGTTGCTCGATCCCAAGCGGCGCATCGCGGACATGGATGCAAGCGGCGTGGACATGCAGGTGCTTCTGCTCAATTCGCCGGGCGTGCAGATCTTCGAGGCACGGCAGGCGGGCGAACTGGCGGCGCTCGCCAATGACCGGGCCGCGGAATGGAAACGGCAATGGCCGGATCGGTTCGCCCCACTCGCCGCATTCGCGCCGCAGGATCCCGCGGCGGCTGCTCAGGAGCTGGAACGCGCCGTCACCCGGCTGGGCTTGCATGGCGGTATCGTCAACTCCAGCACGCACAACCGCTATCTCGACGCTCCGGAGTTCTGGCCGATCTTCGAGGCTGCGCAGGCTCTGGGCGTGCCGATATACATTCATCCTCGCGAACCGCGAACGGACATGCTGGAGCCTTACCTGGAGCACAACCTGCAGGGCGCAGTCTGGGGCTATGCCGCCGAAACCAGCCTTCATGCACTTTCACTGATCATGGCCGGGGTGTTCGACCGGTTTCCTGACCTGACGATCGTGCTCGGCCACAACGGCGAAGGCATTCCCTTCAATCTCGATCGTATCGACAATCGCTACATGACGATGCACGGCGGCGGAACGGGCAAGCTCAAGATGAAGCCCAGCGAATACTTTCACCGCAACTTCGTAGTAACCACGAGCGGCACGAACTGGTCGCCTGCCGTCCGGTTCTGTCAGGATGTGCTCGGACCGCAGCGTGTACTGTTTGCGGTCGACTATCCATTCGAAAATGGCGTGGAGGCCGTCCGGGCCGTGGATGGAATGACGATGAGCGACCTGGAACGGGGTATGTTCCTTCACGCAAATGCGGAAAGGGTGTTCAACATTCCGCCATCACGAACCGCCTCAGATTGGTGATGGGGGGCGGTGAGCCCGGGCTATTGTCGGTCTCGCGCGGCGATTTGCGGTAGCGCTGGATGACCGGGTCGGGCTTGTCGCCGGTGCATTCAGCGGGATCCTGGCGAAGAACCGGCCAGAGCGGGTGAGTGAGCCCGAGGACATTGCGTTGCGTCCTGCGAAACTGACGAATTCGGCGCATCTGGGCAGAATGGACCGCCCTGATGCCGAGAGTGAATTTCAGCTTCCAATGCTGAGGCTGACGAAGGCCAGTGCGGACAGGAAGCTCGCCAATGTCGCGACGATGACCGGGGTCAGCGATCGCCAGCCAAGTTCGATCAGGAGATCCATGCGCGAGCGCATCGCCGTGGCTGTCACGGCAAGCAGCAGGAGGGCCTTCGATCCCGACAGGGCGGCGGACTTGGCCACCTCCGGCACGGCGAAGAGGCTGTTGAGGGCAACGACACCGATGAACGCTGTGATGAACCACGGCGGGCTGAACCTGCGCCAGGCGGGGTGGTTCTCCTGCCCTGAACTGGGACCCAGCCACAAGCTGACCAGCATGACGATCGGCGCCAGCAGAGCTACGCGGGCGAGTTTGACGATTGTGGCATAGGATCCGGCGATGTCGGAATAGGCGTAACCGCCGCCGATTGCCTGCGCGACATCGTGAATGGACGCGCCGATCAGAAAGCCGGCCTGCTTGTCGTCGAAGCCGAGCTGTGCGGCCAAGGCCGGATAGATCGACATGGCAATGGCGCTGGCCAGCGAAACGCCGACAAGCGTCAGCGCGAACTGGGCCTGACTGAGCCTTTCCTTGCCGATCACGCCGTAAAGCGCGAGAGCTGCACTGGCACCGCAGATGGCCGTCGCCCCGCCTGCCAGAATTCCGGCATAGCGCGATTGTCCGGATATGCGGGCACCTGCCAGGCCTGCGCCGAAGGCCAGCGCCATGATGACCAACAGGGCCGCGAAGGGCTGGATGCCCAGCGCCTCGATCTGGACGAAGGTGATCTGCAGCCCGAGAACGACAATGCCAAGTCGAAGGCAGGTGCGCGAGGCGAAGTCCAGGCCTGCATGCGTATCCTGATCGCGCGATATGAAATTGAGGGCGAGGCCGATCAGGAGGCCCATGAGGATGATCGGGAAGCCATAATGGTCCGAAAGCCATGCCGCTGCTCCTGCCGCGGCACTGCACGCCAGCAACCCGGGGACAAGGTGCGATGGCGCACGCCTGCCTGGCGGCGGAGTGTCCCCGGTGAGCTGCAGTTCGCCGAACAAGTCGCCAGCATGGGGCGATGCCCGCCAGTCCACACCTCTCATCCCTCTCTCCCATCCGATATGTCTAACGGTGTCATATTTTGCTTCCCTTATCAGGCGCCGGCGCTAAGCTGCAACAACAAATCGGCCGGCAGGGCCGGGGACCGGGAGAATGCAGGTGGTATCGCAAGAGGAGATGATGCGCGAAAAGGTGGCGAGCAGGATCGTTGTCCTGTTGGTCGTACTTCTTTTCGTGGGCAATGCCCTCAATTACGTCGACAGGCAGGTTCTTGCCCTGCTCAAGCCCACGCTCGAGGCCGAGTTCAACTGGACCGATACGGATTATGCCCATCTCGGCGCGACGTTCCAGATCGCTGCTGCCGCCGCCCTGCTGGGGGTAGGCTGGTTCGTCGACCGGTTGGGCGTGCGGCTGGCCTATGGCATCGCCATTGCGGTCTGGAGCGCTGCAGGCATGGCGCACGCCCTTGCCGCAAGCGTGCAGCAGTTCGTTGCTGCGCGTGTCGTTCTGGCCGTCGGCGAGTCGGTGAGTACGCCAGCCGGGCTCAAGGCCGCAGCGATCTATCTGCCTGCCCGGCAGAGAAACGTGGCCATCGGACTGATCAATACCGCGCCCAACATTGGCGCAATCATCACGCCGCTGCTGATCCCGCCTTTCGCGATTGCCTTCGGCTGGAAAGCGGCCTTCATCGTGACCGGGAGCCTGGGCTTCATCTGGCTGGCATTCTGGTGGCCGACGATGCGCGGAATCAAGCCGCTCCATCATGTTGCGGAGCGCGCTCCCGTGAGATGGGGGGAGATGTTGCGGGACCGCAGGACCTGGGCTGTTACCGGCGCCAAGGCCTTCACCGACTGCGTCTGGTGGTTCGTGCTGTTCTGGATGCCCGACTTCTTCAACAGGGCCTTCGGGATGAGCCAGGCCGATCTGGGGTGGCCCATCGCGATCATCTTCGTGCTTGCCGCGCTCGGCGCGATTACATCCGGGGGCCTTTACCCGATCCTTCTGGGGCGCGGTTATACCGTCAATCGGGCCCGCAAGATGTCGATGCTGTTCTTCGCGGTGACGGTCCTCATCATGCTTCTGGCCCTTCAGACCGAAAACCCCTGGCTTGCCGCGGTGTTCATAGGGTTCGGGCTGTTCGCTCACCAGGGCTTTTCAACGAACATTTTCGGCATGGCCGCTGACATCGTTCCCTCGGCGCGCATGGCAAGCGTGATCGCGGTGGGCGCGGTGGCGGGCAACCTGTCAGGAACGGCGATGATCGAATTCGCAGGTTGGTCGCTGGATAGTGGACTGGGCTACGGTCCGATCTTCGGCATTTGCAGTGTTGCTTACCTGTGCGCGCTGGCATTCATCCATCTGGTTGTACCGGATCTCCAGCTGGAAGACTGAGTTCGCTCATGGCCTGCGCCGGCCTGAGCTAGGCGGGTGCGGGTCAGGCAGCAGCCCGAACGCCATTCCTGCCGAAGCGCTTCATTTCGTAAAGCGCCACGTCGGCAGCGTGGAACACCTGGTCCGGTAGGTCCGACGCGCGAAATTCTGCGACGCCGCAACTGACTGTCGCCAGGATATGGACAGTATCCTGGCTGAAGGCAGGCGTTTGCCTGACGGACTCGACGATACGCAGGCAGGCATGTCGCGCCGTTTCCAGATCGCAGTGCAGCAAGATTGCGAATTCATCGCCGCCGATCCGGGCAATGAAGTCGCCCTCACGCATGCTTGTCCTCATGCGCTGGGCTATTTCCCGCAGGACAATGTCGCCCACGCAGTGACCGTGGGAATCGTTGATGGCCTTGAAGCAATCGACATCGACGATTGCCAGGGCAGCGGGCCCGCTCGCGGATTGGGCGAGGGCTTCCAACTCGGCGCGCAGTCCTTGCCGGTTGGGCAGGCCGGTAAGATCGTCCTTGAAGGCTTTCGATGCCAATGTGACCTCGTTGTCCTTGCGTACTGTCACATCGCGCAAGTTGATCACCGCGCCAGCGATGCCGCCGTTGCGCTTGAGCAGGCCGATCGAGCCTTCAAGAACCAGTTCAGGGCGCATCATGGGAGTGAATTCGAAAGTCCCGGGAAGGACGATGTCCTTCCTTGCAGCCCGGCGCATCTCCTGGACGAGATCCTGCGCCAGAGGCGAGACGGTGTCCAGCGAGCGGCCGATGATCTGGCCGGGTTCGAGGCCCAGGTACTTCCTGAGCGGCCCTTCCGCCCACTTGCACACGCCGTCCACGTCGAAGCCGAGGATTCCGTCCGGTGAATGGGTCATCATCAGGCGCAGGGCTTCTTCGCGCTCGGCCAGGTCTTGAAGGACGGACTTGCTTGACGAGACGATTGTCGCAACCGGCAGTACGGTGGCAAGCAGCAGGACGAGGTAGAACTGGAAATAGAATTCCTGAGCGCCCTTGGAATAGGGCATGGCCGCGACAGGCCCCAGACCCTTGATCGTCGTGACCGCGCCTATGATGGCGATGATGATGACGCCCGCCATGACTGACGAATTGCCATGTCTGAAGGCCAGCACCAGTAGCGAGGAAGTCAGCAGGAATAGAAGGGGTATGCTGCCTTGGGTGAAGACGAAGGCCGTCAGCAACGAGTGCGAGCCGACCAATCCCAGGACCTTGGCCTTCTCTAAGGGGCTGCGCGATTGAAAGCCGCGGTAGTAGCTCCCGTCAAACAGTGCCGTCAGGAATGGCGTGACGACAATGTAGCCCAGCGAATTGCTTACGAACCAGCGCAGGAAGGAAGAACCGAGAGCCTCTCCATAATTGAGAAAGGTGACGAGCGTTCCGGCGCCGGCTCCGACAAGGGGCGCGGCGAGCCCTGTGCAGGCCACGAAGCCCAGGACGGTGCGAGCGTTGGCAAGCGGGTTTTCGCCTTTGTTAACCTGCAGCAGTAACCAGGCCGCGAGCCAGGTCTGGCCCATGTTGATGCCGCCATAAAGAAACAGCCCCGGCGTCCATTCCCGAGTCAGGACGTTCGCAACCAGATTGCCGCACCAGCCGGCAAGCAGCAAGTAGGGCCAGTCACGCTTCGGATGTTTCAGCAGAAGGGCAAGAATGACAGCGTCGGCAGGCCACATCGTGGCGTGCGCGTGCTGATCGGAAGTGACGTAGATCGTGGTCCAGGCTAGCAAGGCATAAGCAAGAGCGCCGATAAGCGCGCTATCGACGCAGTGTTGCCAGTCCTCTTTCTGTTCACGTACTTTGGCGACCATTGTCGCCCGGTCTAGCAAGATTCGTTAAAGAAATTTCTATCGTCGATTAGGTAGTGAAAAAGGAGGTTCAGGTTTCTGATTTGCTTAAAAATATCTCTTTCTCATGAATCTGACGGATACCGCCAACAGGTTCCAGGATCGCCTGGTGTTCAGATCAATGCGTAGGTCGCTCCCGTTTGGCCGACCACTAATAGTCGTAGCCGACCTTGATGCCGAATAGCTGGGGCTTTGTCGGATAGGCCATCGCGTATTCTCCGCAGAATTGCGGGGCGCAGAAAGTGTTGAGTGACAGAATCCCGTGGCTCGAAAAGGCATTCTGGATGAAGCCCTCCACGCGATAGTGATCCCAGTTCATCCCGATCGAAAAGTCGGCAGTCGTGAAGGCCTTTGTTGGACCGACCGCGGCAAAGTCGCTGACGGTCAGGAACGAGCGAGTGCCGCCCTGGTGGCTGACCGTTGCCTGGAAGAACGCCGTTCCGGCGCCTACAGGCGCCTCGTATCGTGCGGTGGCATTGCCCTTGAACTTGGGCATGACCGGCAGTCGGGTGCCTGAGGGTGTGGACTCGCCCAGTGAGCAGTCCGGATTGTTGGTCGCGTCGAGGTAACAGAAACCGCGCGAAAGCTGCGCATCGACGTACGTGGCGCCGGCCGAGAGCGAGAGTCCGCCAAAGCGCATCGAAAGGTCGCCCTCGATGCCGTAGATGCGTGCATCGCCGGCATTGTAGGTATTGGTCACGCCATTCTGACCGAAAGGCACGAGGCCGAATTGCAGGTTCTTCCACTTCTCGTAGAATACCGCGCCATTGAAGATGGCAGGCCCGAGGCGGGTTTTCCAGCCGATCTCATAGTTATCGAGGTTGTCGGCCTTGAATGGCCTGACGCCCGGCCGGCGGTTGTTGCCACCAGGCCGATAGCCGCGAGACACCGTGGCATAGAACATGATGTCCGGCGTTGCCTGCCATTTGACGCCGCCCTTCCAGATGACGCCGGATTCGTCGACTTTCTTGTCCACGCTCTGGCATGGCACGTCGGGGATGTCGGTGGGGAAGCAGATGGCCGGATCAACGCTGCTGCCGAAATTCAGGCCGGAAAATCCGAAGATCGTGTTCTTGGCCATGAAGCCACGGACGCCGCCGATGAGCGTGATCGAAGGGACGATGTCGTATTCGGCCTGCGCGAACATCGCGTAGTCGCGGTCCTTGCGGTTTATCCGGGTGCGGAAGGCCGTGTCGGAATTCGGGAAGGGGACGACCCAAGAGGGATCGACTGCGCTGCCAAGCCCCTGAATATCGTAATCGGCAAAGAGCCTGTCGGTCTGGATCTGCAGGAACAGGCCGGCCGTGAGGCGGAATGGCTTGTCTGAGGGCGAGCTGACGCGAAGTTCCTGTGTGAACTTGGTATACTTGTCCTTCAGGATCGCGTTCTGGGTCGGATCGAGGAACTGACCGTCGGGTCCGATGAACTTGGTCGCATCGCTGAAATAGGTGACGCCGTCGTACTCGTAGGTGTAGCTGTCGTAGGCTACGCTGTAATATGAATAGTCGGGGCGGTTATCGACCGTGCGCTCGAAGTAGCCTCCGACATAGGTGACGTCCCAGTCCGACAGCTTGCCCTGTACGGTCAGCGCAGCTTGCCACCATTCATCCTTGTTGTAGCCGGGTAGATAGGAAGTGACCGTGAGGTAGGGCTTGGCTGTAACAGCCGGACGGTTCGCGTTTGCCGGCACACCGCGCACCGGACCCCACAGAAAACTGCCGTGGGCAACCTGGTGCTGGTACATGAATGAGGGCGTAACCGTCCAGGAATCGTCGAGTTCGATGCCCAACGCGGCGCGCCCGCCTGCCGTCTCGACATCGTTGAAGTCGTCTTCCACAAGCGCCGCATTGGTGACGGTAACGTTTGTCGCCGGATCGTTGTCGTCCAGATAGAATGTGCGCGTGCCCGGCTTGTTGTCGATATAGCCGCCTTGCTTTTCATAGAACGTACTCACGCGCAGCGCCATCATGTCATTGAGCGGCAGGTTGACGTAGCCTTCGACTGCGCCGCCGAAGTCGCCCTTGCCCCACTTGTTGGCCTGCAGGTCGATCGAGCCGGATGTTTTGCCCGGATCGGGCTTGTTGGTGATGATCCGCAGCACGCCCGAAAGCGATGATGCACCGAAGAGCGTGCCTTGCGGTCCGGCGAGAGCCTCGATGCGGGCGATGTCATAGACGTGGAAATCCACCGTGCCGCCGATCGTCGTGACGGGCACGTCGTCGATATACATCGAACTGGTCGGCAGGGGGCCGATGTGCAGGCCATCACCGCCGGATGCCACGCCGCGGAAGAAGATCTGCGACTGGCTTGGCCCGAACGATTGGAAACTGACGCTGGGCAGGATCTTCGCGTAGTCGTCGAACGAAGCGACGTTTGCGTTTTCCAGGCTCTCCGAGCCGAGGACATTGATGCTCAGCGGGACTTTCTGGAGACTTTCCTCCCTGCGCTGGGCGGTGACGATGATTTCTCCGCTATATTCGTCGCCGGCCTGCTGGGCATGGGCGGCGATGGGCGCAATAAGAGATGTCGTAGAAAGCAGAGTGAAGGCGAACCGGCCTTTTCGGATTCCTCGAAGCATACGGAAACCCCCCTGAAATGATGCGGCATAGTTTGCCATGCGCGACTGTTCGCAAAGCGAATTGTTTCAGGACGTCGTGTTCAGTGTTGCTTTTTTAACGTCGCGTTGCTGCCGCGCCACAGTGTTATCTTCAGTCTTAACGGCAAGCGTAGTCGTCGAGCGTGGTCCCGAGGGCTTCGCGGAGCGGCGCCAGGCGGTCCTCCACCGCGCGCCACAGGCCGGCGCCGTCGCGATTGATCGGGCGGCGGACTTGTTCCGAACTGGCTGTGCGTACGGCGCGGTCATTTTCGAAGAAGCGTAGGCAGGCATCCTCGAACGGGAGGTTCAGGGCATCCAGAAGGCTGCGGGTCGCCGCTTCCGGATCATCCAGCAGGTTCTCATGGATGACCCTTACGGTGCGACCAGGCAGGACCGTATCGAAATGGCGCATCAACCGGACGTAATCGGCGTAATAGTGGCCAATGTCGGCAAGGTCGTAGGAGAACGCCTGACCGGTAGCGAAGTGTTGGCGGAAGTTCGAATAGCCGCAGTCAAGCGGATGGCGGCGGGCATCGACGATGCGCGCATTGGGCAGGATCAGGTGGATCAATCCGGCATGCAGCCAGTTGTTCGGCGTCTTGTCGATGAACAGGAGCTTGCCTTCGCGGCGGTGGATGCGCGTGCGCTCGAGATAGCTTTCGCCCAGGTCGTGCAATCGCTCGGGACCGAGATCGGAGATGACTTCGGGATAGCTGCCTTCCTTGCCGAGTTGTGAGACGAGCGAGAGGATATCGGGCAATTCCATCGTACCTTCGACCATCGAGTGGCAGGATAGGATCTGCTCTATCAGGGTCGATCCAGCGCGAGGCAGGCCCAGTACGAATACCGGATCGGGTGCCGGGCAACCCATGCCCTTGCGCTGCGCCAGAAATGGAGCATCGAACAGGGCAATGGTTCGATCGACGGCACTTCTCGTTCTTTTGGCGCTATAGGGCAACTGCTTACGGCGCAGGGCATTGGCCGTGAGATAATGGTCGAAGCCTTGCTCCGGGCGCCCGGCATCCTCAAGCGCCTTGGCGAGCGCGAAATGGAGATGGTAGCGATCTTCGGCGTTGGCCGAGGGTTCGGCAAGTCCGGTTTGGATCGCGGCGATATCGGCTTCTTCAAGGCGCACCGTCTTGAGATTGGCGATCGACCACCATGCCTCCCCGAATGCAGGGCGCAAGTTCAGCGCGCGGCGATATGCGGTTACCGCATCGGCCTGCCGACCCACAGTCTTCAGTGCGTGTCCGTAGCTGGTCCAGATGCGCGGTTGGCGTTCGCTGCCTGGACGCGCCAGTACGCTTTCGTACAGGCTGATCGCTTCGGCGAACTCGCCCAGCCGCCCGACGACCGCGGCACGCAGCACGCCATTTCCGGGGCCTTCATCGGTCAAGCGATCCAGTTCGGCGAGGGCTTCCACGGTCTTGCTCTGGCGATAGAGGGCCATGGCCAGATTGGTGCGCGCGGCGACGAAGGCGGGAGCGAGTTCCAGCGCCCGGCGCAGAAGTTTCTCTGCATCCTGATAGCGCCCGATCCTGCCTGCAACTTCAGCAAGCATGCGAATGGCGGCGACGTCGAACGGGTTTTCGCGCAGGCGACCGCGAAGCAGCGGTTCTGCCTGTTCAAGCCTGTTCTGGACCATTGCGTGTCCGGCCTGGATCAGAACCGGATCGAGGGTTGCCGCGTCGATTGCGGCCAGCTCTTCGAAACTGGCCCGTTCGTCATGGCCCAAGGCGCGCAAAGCCCGGGCGGCGAGGCGGTGGGCTTCGGCGTCGTCTGAATTTCGAGCCAGCAACAGCTCGCAGTCGCGAAGGGCGGCGCGTGGGTCCTGGGCCACTTCCTTGCGTATGGCGGAATAGGTTGCCGGCGTCATACGTGGATCGACACCTCATCATGATGGGTTCCATATCTTTCTTACAGGACAAGATTCACGACTGGCAATCATTTGCGCACCTTTGATGCACCGGAGAGACGGGACCGTGAAAAGTCCCTGTGTTCAACTGCCAAGGCTCAGAGCGCGGCTCGAGATATGGGGTGCATTTTGCGACGGGACTTTGAGGAGCGGATTGAATCCATGCGGCAGTCCTGTTGACCGAGTGAACGTTCCAATCTAGGTGAACGTTCACAAGAATGGGCGGCTGTTCCCGGCGCGGGCGAGGATGGAATGGATGTCGCAACACCGCGGCGCCGACGATCGGGGTCTACCCAGGTCCATGCCGAACGACCGGGGTCGCGTCTGGCAAATGCCGAAAGGCGCAGCTAGTAAACGGCGAGAGGCGCAGGGGGAAATCCGTAGATCATGGGGCGAAGGCGTCAGTCAGTCACGATCAAGCACGTTGCTGCGGACGCAGGAGTTTCACTGCAGACGGTAAGTCGTGTTATCAACAACGAGCCCAATGTGCGCCCCCAAATGCGCGAGCGCGTCCGGGCTTCGATCGACAAGCTGGGCTATGTTCCCTCGATCGCCGCCCAGCGCATGAGCGGATCGCGGTCCTACCTGATCCTCGCCCTCAACGACCGGGAACGTACAATCGCCGACTGGCGCGCGCGCCAGGGTACGGACTGGGTGGACCAGATGCTGCTTGGCGGTATGCTGGAGTGTGCCGAGCACGGCTATCGTCTGATCTTCGAACTGGTCGATACGCGTAACGATCATGTCGAACGTGAGCTGGCGGCCGCGATTGCCGCATTGCAGCCTGATGGAGCGATCCTGACGCCGCCGCACTGCGAAAACCCGAAGATCCTTGCGACTTTCGACCGGTTCAATATCCCCTATGCCCGCATGGGGTCGCGCGCCGAGGTCAACGATACTGGGCATGACGGTTTCAAGGTCGCCATGGATGAAGAGGGCGCGGCGAGCCTCGCGACGCGCCATCTGCTCGACCTTGGGCATACGCGGATCGGGTTCATCGCGGGGCCGGCGAACTACAGTCTTTCGCAATGGCGCATCGACGGCTGGCGCGGCGAGATGGCGTCCGCTGGCCATGCCGCAGATGGACTTCTGGCCACCGGCGACTTTACCTTCTCCTCGGGCGAGCAGGCGGCTGAGACCCTGCTCTCGCTGCAAGATCGACCCACAGCGATCATCGCCAGCAACGACCAGATGTCGCTTGCCACTGTCGAGGTTGCGCGTCGGCTGGACCTCTCGATCCCCCGAGACCTCTCGCTGATCAGTTTCGACAATACGCCGCCGGTTCGCTTTACCCGGCCGCCGCTCACGGCCGTCGACCAGCCGGTTGCGGACATGACCGCGCGCGCCGTGCGGATGCTGATTGCGTGGCAGCGCGACAAGACTTCAGAATATGCTGCCGAAGTGATTTCGGCCGATCTCGTCGTGCGCGGATCGACTGCTCCGCCGGGGCAGGGTGCTTAGGATCGGCGCCGCAGACGCGGCATCCGGTCCGCAGAGTTCCATTTCTGCCGGGAGTTTCCTGGTACTCTATGCTCTGGCATGGGCCGGTGCGACGATCGCGTACACACCGTTCCTGACGATACTCCTGCCAGTTCGCGTTGAACTGCTGGCCCATGGCCAGCAGGTGCATTGGCTCGCTGCGACGACTTTCGCCGGTGCGATCGCCGCCAGTCTCGGCAATATCGCCTTTGGTTGGCTGAGCGACCTAAGCGGGCAACGACGGATCTGGGTCGCTTTGGGGCTTGTCCTGTCCGGGGCCATCCTGCTCATGATCCCGAGCATCGAGACGTTGCCCGTCCTGATTGTGGCGGTGATCGGCTGGCAGCTGGCACTGAATTTGATGATGGGTCCACTCGCGGCATGGGCCGGTGATGGAGTGTCCGACAGGCACAAAGGCATCTTTGGCGGGCTGCTTGCCTTTGCCCCGGCCCTGGGCGCGAGTTCCGGCGCCTTTGTCACGATCCCGGGAATGGCCGACGCGCAGATGCGCTTTGTTCTCGTTGTCCTTATCACCATTGCCTGCGTAGTGCCGTTGCTGATCTTCGGCGGACGAGGCGGGCCACGCCGATCCAAGGCCGAGCTGCACGAGCGCGACGCAAGATTCGATAGTGCCGAATGGCTGCGCTTGACCGTAACGCGCATGTGGTTTGCGCGTCTCCTCGTGCAGATCTCCGAAGCCTCCCTGTTCGCCTATGTCTACATCTGGTTCCGTAGCATCGATCGGGGTTTCGACGATTCGTCTGTTGCTAGGTTGCTGTCCCTCGTCCTCATCCTTGCCGCGCCCGCGGCTCTTCTGGCCGGACGTTGGGCCGATCTGGCCGGGCGACCGATTGCGCCCTTGCGGATATGCACGATCGTCAGCGCCGCGGGCCTCGCGCTCATGGCACTGGCCAATGACGCGGATCTGGCGATGGGCGGGTACGTCGTGTTCGGTATTTCAAGTACAATGTTCCTGTCCCTGCACAGCGCGCAGACCTTGCGCATCCTGCCCAACAGTGCGCGTCGGGGGAGGGATCTGGGCTTGTTCAACCTCACAAATACCCTGCCTTCGCTGATAGTGCCCACCCTGACGCTCGCCCTTGTACCTGCGCTCGGCTTTCCTGCGCTTTTCGCGGTACTGACGATTTTTGCGCTGTCCGCCGCTTTCCTGCTGCGTTGACCGACCCGGGTCTGATCCACTGCTTCTGGCGTCCGGTGTTCGAGCCACGCCTCGGGAAATCGGTATCCGGGATCGTCCGCGGAAGCTGCATCAGCATAACCACATTTAAGTCCGGACAGCCCTGTTTCGAACCCTCCGACCTTGCCGACGCGGTTCACGACTTGGCGGCCTCAGGCGGCGCCTCGCGCTTGATTAGCGCCCGCTCGCTGAAAGGTCACTGTTGAAAATGTCCGCGGCAGCTTTCCAGTCACCACCGACTTTCCGCCAGACGACGACGTACTTGCCCGTGTCGGTTTGCTCGGTGCCATCGGGCGCCATTCTCAGACGATACGTTCCGCGATCGAGTGCCATGTCGCCCGAGGTCGACATCACTATCTGCTCTGGAACGAAAGTCAGATCAAACCCAGGCGTCTGCATCATTGCTGCCCAGGTCTGCTGGATCGCGTTACGTCCTTGGCCAATCGGCGAATTGGGAGGCATCACCGCGCCGTCTTCGGTGTAAAGACCAGCAATGCTTGCGGCATCCTTTGCTTTCACGAACTGAAGCCAGTGTTCGATTTGCCCTCGGATCAACTTTTCTTCCGCGGCAGTGTCGACAGCGGTGACGCTATTCATTGCGGTGGCGTCAGCAGGCGTCTCGCTTGCCTGGCATGCGGTAAGCAACGCTGGGAGAGAAAGCAGCAATATGGATTTCTTCATTGACCCCTCCATTTTGCAGTCCCCCCATAGCACCGAAAACGTACCTCGCGCCAGCGTGCAGCGATTGCTCCATCCTACGAAGGCGCCGTCTGCGCGCCTGGTCAAGGGCGTCAATTCCGGACGTTCGACAACTGGCAGGGCCCGGCGAACGTACGGCGGGTTTCTTAAACAGCCTTGGTTCCGGCAATGACGGGTTTGAATCAGCTCCGGCCGCGGCGATGACCGCCGCCGGAGCTTGGCAACCGTCGATCCATCGCAGTCCTTCGGCCGTAATTGGTCCTCAGGTGCAAGACCGTCCGCAATCCGGGCAGATGTTGAACGGTCTGTGCTTAGTCGAGGAACGCTCGCATGATGCGTGAACGGCTCGGATGCTTGAGCTTGCGTAGCGCCTTGGCTTCGATCTGACGGATTCGCTCGCGAGTCACCGAGAATTGCTGTCCGACCTCCTCCAGCGTGTGATCGGTCGGCATGCCGATGCCGAAGCGCATGCGCAGCACGCGCTCCTCGCGAGGGGTCAGCGATGCCAGCGTGCGAGTGATCATTTCCTTCAGGTTGGCCTGGATCGCCGCGTCCACCGGGATGACGGCGTTCTCGTCCTGGATGAAGTTGCCAAGGCTGCTGTCTTCCTCGTCGCCAATCGGCGTTTCGAGGGAGATTGGCTCCTTGGCGATCTTCAGAACCCGCTTCACCTTTTCGAGCGGCATCGACAGTTTCTCGGCCATTTCCTCGGGCGTGGGCTCGCGGCCCTGGTCATGGAGGAACTGGCGGCTGGTGCGTACCAGCTTGTTGATCGTCTCGATCATGTGGACCGGAATTCGGATCGTGCGCGCCTGATCCGCGATCGAGCGGGTGATCGCCTGCCTGATCCACCATGTCGCGTAAGTCGAGAACTTGTAGCCGCGGCGGTATTGGAACTTGTCGACCGCCTTCATCAGGCCGATATTGCCTTCCTGGATGAGGTCCAGGAACTGCAGGCCGCGGTTGGTGTACTTCTTGGCGATCGAGATCACCAGGCGCAGGTTCGCCTCGACCATTTCCTTCTTGGCGATGCGCGCTTCACGCTCCGCCTTCTGGACCATGTTGACGATGCGGCGAAACTCGGGAAGCGCCATGCCGGTTGCGGCGGCGATATCCGATACCTCCAGGCGGATACGCTCGGCAGGTTCAGCTTCGCTTTCTGCAAAGGCAGCCCACTTCTTGTCCGTGCTGGCCATTTCAGTGAGCCAAGCGTCGTCAAGCTCCCGGCCCGTGTAGGCATCGAGGAAATCGGCGCGCTTGACCTTGTGGCGTTCGGCCAGGCGCAGCATCTGGCCGCCCAGCGTCGTCAGGCGACGGTTGAATGCGTAAAGATTGTCGACGAGAGTTTCGATCTTGGTTGCGTGGAACTGCACCGATTCGACCTGAGCCGTAAGGTCTTCACGAAGCTGCTGGTATTGGTCTTCCTTGGCGCCCGGGAAATCGATGCCCAGTGCCAGAGCGTCGAGCCGCTCGCTCTGTAGACGTTCGAAGGTGCGGAACAATTCCGTGATGAGCGCAAACTTTGCCAGCGCTTCCGGCTTGAGCGCGGCTTCCATCTGGCCGAGTGATAGAATGTTGTCATCTTCTTCATCCTCCTCTCCCCTGCGCTTGGGGATCGGATTGCCGTCTTCGTCGACTTCCTCCGAGTTGTCCTCGACGGAATCGTCGTCCTCCTTGAAGGTGGGACCGGCGGTGGCAGCGGAAATCTCGCCGTCGGCCTCACCGTCCTCGCCCAGATTCTCGGGCTGCGGCTCCTTTGAGAGCATCGCGTCGAGATCGAGTATCTCGCGAAGCTGCATGTCGCCGTTATTGAGCGCTTCGGACCACCCGATGATCGCGTGGAAGGTCAAGGGGCTTTCGCAGAGCCCCATGATCATCATGTCACGGCCAGCTTCGATACGCTTGGCAATGGCCGCTTCACCCTCGCGGCTGAGCATCTCGGCGGCGCCCATTTCCTGCAGGTACATGCGCACCGGATCGTCGGATCGCGCGAGCGTGTCGGCCTTGCGCGTCTCGCCGGGACGGCGCCGTGAATTGCCTTCGGCGAACTCGGAATCTGAACCGGAATCGTCATCGCGACCATCAACGGCGTCCACGCCGTCTTCCTGCTCGCCTTCCTCATCGTCATCATCGTCGTTCTCGATGATTTTGACGCCCATATCCGAGATCGCGGCCATGATGTCCTCGATCTGATCGGTGGTCATCTGGTCCTGCGGCAGAGCGGCATTCAACTCCTTGACCGTGATGACGCCCTTGCTTTTGGCGCGCGCGATGAACCGCTGGACCGAGCCCTTGTCCAGGTCGAGAAGAGGAGAGTCATTGTCGCCGCTGCGATCGTCGTTAGTCATGCAATCCGTTGTCGTCTTATGGGCCTGTCCCTGACGATGATCGCGCCAGGACAAGGCTAGGGTCCCAGGCCGTCAGGCAGGGATGAAAAGCCTACGGTCTAAGGTTTGAGCACTGTGGGCGGGGATCAGTTCCGAGGGGAAGCTGGTCCGCCCGCGTTTTGCGCGTTCGAATCGAGAACACTCGCCCCCGGTCCCGCTGCCAGCCTGTCGAAGGCGGTTTTGTTCAGGGGGCTTTGACATAAGCCGGGTGCTTTCCGCCGCCGATCGTGATGCGATCGGCGGCGGAAAGCACGAGATGTAGCCATGGCCTCCCGCGGCGGCCCTGGCCAAGTCCGTCAGCGCTGGACGAGATTCACGGCCGACGCCTTGCCGCGGCGATCGATCTCGATCTCGAACTCGAGCTGATCGCCTTCCGAAAGGCCGTGCAGACCGGAGCGCTCGACGGCGCTGATATGCACGAACGCATCAGGCTGGCCGTCATCGCGAACGATGAAGCCGAAGCCCTTCGTGCCATTGAAGAACTTGACGGTGCCGGTGGCCTTCTCGCCAGTGGACTGACGCTGAACGGGAGCGGCAGGCCGCTCGCGACGTTCGGCAACAATGACCTCGCCGACGATGGTCAGTTCAGATGCGGAAACCTTGCCGTTGCGCTCGACCAGCTGGAATTCCAGCTGCTGACCTTCCGCCAGCGTTTCGAGGCCGGCGGACTGTACAGCGCTGATGTGCACGAAAGCATCGTCGCCGCCATCTTCAAGCTGAATGAAGCCGAAGCCCTTGTCGGGGTTGAAGAACTTGACCGTGCCACGGCCCTGACCCACAACCTGGCCTGGGCCGCCACGCGAACCGCCACCGCCGAAACCGCCGCCTCGCGATCCACCGAAGCCGCCACGCTGGCCGCCACCGAAGCGGTCACCACCGCCAAAGCGATCGTTTCCGCCGCCCCAACGATCATCACCACCGCCGAACCGATCACGACCATAGCCGCGATTTCCCCTGTCGAATGTCATCTGTTAGATACCTTAAACCACGTCCGAAGAAACCTATCCTCGCGAGTGAACGTAGCACGCAAGGCCGCAGAACCCGTTTCAGGGTGCAGGACAACAGGCGATAGCAGCGAAGCGACGCTTTGGCGACTCGAGTTCTGCAAATGGTCGATTTAAAGTACGCCGGCGGCATTTTCACGGCGATGACCGAACTATCGCGCAATTTCGACAAATCAGTCCCTCCGCCGACGACCCTTCTCAGAAGTTCAGGCGCCCGTGCTCATTCATCAGAAGCGAACATCGGAGGAAGCGCAACGATTGGGCATCCTTCGGCGGCGAGGTCGGACAATCCGAAATGTCTCTTACAACATCCAGATTGGCAGGACTGTTCGCATTGCCGATGACGGAGTCAGGCACATCAGCAAAGTTGGGATGACCGGTAGGTTCGGTTTCATGCGAGAAAGGGACGAAACAGTCGTACATTCAAGGTACGGGCGCGTCGCTGGCTCACTGGGCGTTGCAATGCGACAGCATCTTGTGCGCGGCCTGCAGTTGGTGCCTGGACTAGTCGATCAGACGTGCAAAGCAGCACAGAGTTCAAGTTTCCAGGTCGCATGCGGTTAATATCTGCTGGAGTCGCTTCATTCCCCGGTGATAACTGTGGCTGCGCGGCGTATACGCTGCCGGGGCATTTCGAAAAGAATGCAAATTGCTTGAAGGCCAGTTCGCGCATCGGAAAATGAAATGGAAAAGCTTGACCGGATAGATTTCAAGATCTTATCGTTTCTCCAGGAACACGGTCGCGTGACCAATGTCGGATTGGCGGATGCGGTCGGCCTTTCGACCAGCCCTTGCCTCTGCCGCGTCAAGCGCCTTGAAAACCTGGGCTATATTAAATCTTACGGTGCCCGCATCGCGCTAGAATTGCTGGGCGAGCATTTGATGGTGTTCACGGAAGTGACATTGACCGGCCATCGCACAGGTAATTTCAAACGATTTCTTCAGCACGTCAGTGAATTTCGTGAAATTGTCGAATGCCATCATGTTACAGGAGGGTATGACTACCTTCTTAAAGTCGTGGCCAGAAGCGTTAGCCATTACCAGAAGGTCATGGAATTATTGCTGGAAAGTGAAGCCGGGATAGGAAAATATTCCTGCTATATTGTACTCGACTCTCCAATCGTTCGCGAGAGTTATCCAATTGATCAACTTTTCGCTTCTAGTCCCAATTGATCTGTCGGCGATGGATGGCAGGTGTCGATGTGCCCCTGTCCCTGAAAATGCCTCGATTGAGCCTGAGAGGAATCTGGCAAAATCGAAGCTGATGGAAGCACAAGGGCATTGCTGATCGACCACGATCCTGTGCCGATTCCAAGGAGAGCCTCCAAGGCGGGACAAGATTCTTCTGACCATCGAGACAACGGCAGCATTCCGCACCGCTCCGCACCTAGCCTTGGTCTTGTCAGAAAACTTCGACCAAGGTGTGTCCTCCCATGTTCAGGCCAAAATACATTAGTTTCGATTGCTATGGCACCATGATCAATTTCATCATGGGGCCAAGCGCGCGCGAGATTTTCTTGAACCGCGTCGAGCCTTCGAAGATGGATGCCTTTCTTGATTCATTCCGCGCCTATCGTCTGGATGAAGTGTTGGGCGCATGGAAGCCGTTCTACGATGTCATTGCCAACTCGATCGAACGCGCCTGCCGCAAGCATGGGGTCGAACATGACGCGCGCGACATCCAGGCACTCTACGATGCCGTGCCCACCTGGCAGCCCCACGCCGACGTTCCCGGGCCCTTGAGCCTGATTGCGGAGCAATATCCGCTCGTCATCCTGTCCAACAGCATGGTCGATCTGATCCCCCACAGTGCGCGCAATATTGGCGTGCCTTTCCATGCCGTGCTGACGGCAGAGGAAGCGGGCGCCTACAAACCGCTGATGCGGCCGTTCGAGTATATGCTCGATCGGTTGGGCTGTAGACCGGAAGACATGATGCATGTTTCATCGAGCCCGCGCTACGATCTGATGACGGCACACGATCTGGGTTTTGGCGCCAAGGTTTTCGTCGATCGCGGGCATGAACCGCCGACAGATCATTATGGCGTGACCCGCATCAAGGACTTCCACGAACTCCCGGCCCTGCTGGGCCTGTGAAGATAAGGACGGCCGGGCGGAAAGGGTATTTATGTCGCTGTTTGTCTTGCTAAAAGACTGGGTGGAAGGTGCAGGTCAACCCTGCGCTCGCTGCAAAGCCGAAGCAGCTTTTCATATGGGACATGGTGCATCGTCCCGTTGTGCTCGTACCCTTTGGACAGGACCTTCGAGGTGAAGTCACGCACCGGCGATCCAACCGACGCGGAGGTCAGGGAAATCGGTATCCTGGCGGGCAATCAACGTGCAGCGTGCGATGACAGGGCCTACTTTCAGGCCGCTGCCGAGCGCCTGGCCATGCTGCCCGACGCATCGGAGCCCGATGTGCCGGTCTTGCTGCTTGAGCAGCACTACGGGCAGCAGGGTGCTCTCACCGCCTTGTCGTCCGAAGTAGAGCGCACCTTCGATGCAAGGCTGGCCGATGGCCGGGCGTTCATTCTCAAGACGTCTTCGAGGCCGCAGGCCCTTGAAAGCTTTCAGTTCCAGTCCGCCGCGCTGGCAGGTCTGCGAGGGGCCGACGGGGTCATGGCGCCAGAGGTGATCGACACGCTCTCTGGCGGGCTGATGTTCGAGCATGAGGGGGGCTGCGGCTACCTCCAAACGCGCATGGACGGAATTCCGCTGCACATGGTGCCGCGCACTCCGGAGATCCTCCGCGAAGTCGGCGCGGCGCTCGCTCGGCTCAATCTCGCCATGAAAGACACCGACCCGCCGGCGGCACGGCGCCCCGTGCTATGGAACATCGCCTGCTGGCCCTGGCTGGTGGAACTGGAGCGCTATCTTAGCAAGGGTCGGACTGCGAAGCTCGTGCGCAGTGCCATGGCGGAGTACATTCGCGACATTTCTCCGCATATCGCCGACCTCGACTGGCAAGTCACCCACAACGATCCCAGTCCGTTCAACATGATCGATACCGGCAAGGGCATCGGGTTCATCGATTTCGGCGATGGCGGCTGGAATCCGCGAGTTCAGGACCTCGCCATTGCAGCTGGACATTTCGTCATCGATCCGCGCACTCCGCTGGGCGGAGCGGAGCACGTCATCGCCGGCTATGCATCGCTGGCTCCCTTGTCGGAACTCGAAGCATCGCTCCTGCTCGGGTTGATGCGTGCGCGCCAGAGCGCTCTGGTCCTGATCAACAACTGGCGGTCACACCTTTTCCCGGCTGCCGCCCCTTATATCATGAAGAACGTGAAGCGGGCGGAACAAGGGCTGGCGGTCCTGGCTTTGCTCGATGTGTCGTCGGGCGAAGCGGCAATTCGCGCCGCGGCGGGGCTCGACCCTCCCTGAAGCCGCACCCACCTCCTGAACGACAACCGCATAATATAGGCAGCATCTCATGACCGTAGATCTCATGCCCAACCGCTTCAGGCCCGGCGAGGCCGAGCTTCCCCAACGCGAGGCTGAATTGATCGCGCGGCGTGATGCCGTTCTCGGCGCTTCATACAGGCTGCAGTATCGCAAACCGGTCCACTTCGTGCGCGGCGAAGGGATGTGGCTCTACGACCCGGATAACCGCGCCTATCTCGATTTCTACAACAACGTGCCGTCGCTCGGGCACTGCCATCCCGAAGTGAATGCGGCGATGGCCGAGCAGGCGGCCCGGCTCAGCGCCAATACCCGGTATCTTGAGCCGAAGCTGGTGGACTATGCGGAAAGGCTCGTCGGGACATTTCCCGCCGAGATGGACCGCGTGGTGTTTACCTGCACCGGCAGTGAGTCCAACGACCTTGCCTTGCGCATTGCGCGATTGGTAAGCGGCAACGAAGGCGTAATCGTCACCTCCTATGCCTATCACGGAACCAGCGCCGCCGTGGCCGCAGTATCTCCCAATCTGGGAGCCGCGGTGAACCTCAGCCCGACCGTGCGCATGGTCGCGCTGCCCGGACTGAGCGGCGTGCCCGATGATCAGGCGGCATCATACTTCGAAGCCCAGGTTCGCGCCGCAATTACGGACCTGCAACGCCGCGGTATCGGCGTGGCTGCGCTGTTGTTCGACAGCATCTTTTCAAGCGATGGCGTCTGGATCGATCCGCCGGGCTTCATCGCCGGCGCGGTCGAGGCTGTCCGCGAGGCGGGTGGCCTGGTTATATCGGACGAGGTTCAGCCGGGCTTCGGCCGCACCGGTTCGCATATGTGGGGCTTCGAGCGCCACGGCATCGTCCCCGATCTGGCCACGCTGGGAAAGCCTATGGGGAATGGCTTTCCGATCGGCGCAGTCGTAGGCCGCCAGCATCCGATGGAACTGTTCGGCCAGACCGCGCGGTACTCGAACACCTTTGCCGGAAACACGGTCGGCATCGCCGCCGCCAATGCCGTTCTGACCGTCCTGCAGCGCGACGGCATGTTGGAAAAGGTAGTCGCCGTGAGCCGGCGCCTCAGGGCCGGCCTTGAGCTCGTTGCCGCGCACTCCCCCGGAATTCGCGCGATCCGAAACGCCGGATTGTTCTTCGGGGTCGATATCGGGCCTGACGCAAGTTCCTCGATGGAGCGCAGGATGCTGGCGCTCGATCTGGTCAACGCCATGCGGGACGACGGCGTGCTCATAAGCACGACGGCAGCTAACGAGGATGCACTCAAGATTCGTCCTCCGCTGGTCTGCGAGGACGAGCATGTCGACAAGTTCCTGGCCGTATTCGAAGCTGCTCTGAGAAAATGTACCTTGTAGAAAAATACGAAGTTGCGCACAGCTCTATGTGCACAATTTTCGTTATAATGTCAGAACCGGAATCGATGCCGTAGCACTCCGAAGCGGACCTTACGGCTTTATTGCACAATTGGGCGCGGATTTGTAGCTCGGCGACTTGGTGATCGAACTCTCGTGCCATGACGCGTTCACTGAGCAGCTTGAAGCAATGCATCTTGGTCTCGACGCGGCTGCGCTGGTGATAGACGCTCCAGCGTTTCCAGATTGTCCTGCCGAGGCGGCGGCTTGCACGAAAGGTTTCATTGCGGGCTTTGACGCCCGGCGTGCTTTCGGGCCAGGCCCGTGCGTTGCGGCGGGCGGGGATGACGGCACAGGCATGGCGTGCGGCGATAGCGTCGTGGCAGGATTTTGTGTCGTAGGCTCCATCGGCGCTGACCGAAGCGACAGGTTGATCTGTAGGGTCTGGGGACATCATTTCATTGCAGAAAGGGCTTGGTGGATGCGGTAGTCAGAATGTCGGATGCGTTCTAACCGCTGCACCGACCCCACGCACGAGCTGATTGGGTAGCCGTCAGAGCGCCGTCATGGTTCGTGCGAAGGCGCAGTGGTCATGGAGTGTGCTGTCAGTCGGATGACAACTCGCCTCCAATTAGCGCACCGATCCCGGTGAGGTGGTCCCGCCTATTTGGACAGGTTTGCGGCTAAGATAAGCTCATCCGTGTTGTCGTTCATGCCGCCATTCTGGTCATCAGACCATGGGGGGCATGCCCCCCATGGTCTGAAGCGTCGATTTGCCCATATGCCTCGGCCGGAGTTTTGCCCGCAAGGCGCGAATGAGGGCGATGGTCGTTGTAATAGGCAAACCATCGGGCCAGACCTGCGCGCAGTTCAGAACCGGTCTCGAAAGCATGCAGGTAGACGCATTCATATTTCACCGATCGCCACAGGCGTTCAATGAATACGTTGTCCATCCAGCGTCCCTTGCCATCCATGCTGATCTTCACTTCGGCGGCGCGCAGCACGCCAGTGAAGGCCTGGCTGGTGAACTGGCTGCCTTGGTCGGTGTTGAAGATTTCGGGCTTACCGTATCGGGCCATGGCCTCCTCCAGCGCCTCGACGCAAAAGGCAGCATCCATGGTGTTGGACAATCGCCAGGCGAGCACCTTGCGGGTCGCCCAATCCATGATCGCGACCAGGTAGAGGAAGCCCCGACGCATCGGCAGGTACGTCACATCCGCGCATCACGCCTGGTTCGGCCGCGTGATCTCTAGATCGCGCAGTAGATAGGGATAAATCCGATGCTCCGGGTGCGGATCGCTTGTGCGCGGGCGCTGGTAGATCGCCACCAGTCCCATCTTCGCCATCAACCGCCGCACCCGGCGGCGTCCCACCGCGTGCCCGAGCCGTTGCAGGTGCCGCGCCATCTGCCGGCTGCCGTACCACGGGCAGTCCATGAACACCTCGTCGATCACCCGCATCAGCGCCAGCGTCTCCTCGCTCTGAGGCACAGGAACGTAGTAATACGACGACCTGCTGATCGACAGCAGGCGGCATTGCCCCGCGATCGACAGGCGTGGGTGAGCAGGCTCGATCAGCGATCGCCTCTGGCCCGCGCTCATCGACCCGAGGCTTTCGCTAAAAAATCACGCTCCACCAGCAATTGCCCGATCTTGGCGTGCAACTTCTCAATTTCCGCTTCGGTCTCAGCCTTCGACGCCTGCTCCCCGCCGTCGAACAGGCTTGCCATCCCGTCCATCGCCTGACGCTTCCACGCCCCGATCATCGTATGGTGGATGCCGTGCTTGGCTGCCAGCTCCGCCAGCGTCAATTCGCCCCGGATCGCCTCCATCGCCACCTTCGCCTTGAATTCCGCGCTGTAGCGCTTTCTCGTCCTCTTCATTCCCGCCCGTTCCTCACGTCGGGATGAGCTTAGCACCCTGTCCAGATTTCCGGCACCACCTCACTCTCCAGGATCTCAGTTTCGTGATCAACCGCGCGCCACAGATAGACCATCTCGCCGTTCATCTTCGCGTACATTTCATCAAGGTGCCAGCGCCAGTGTCGAACGCCACGCATGTGGTCCACACGCCGCCTCCGAATCTCGGCTGCAAACATCGGTCCGAAACGGGCTCCACCAAAGCCGTACAGTCTCGTGACAAAAGTCATATCCGCGTTCGAAGAGCAGATCCTCCACGTTCCGTAGCGATAGCGGATATCGCACGTAAAGCATCACCACCATGCGGATGATATCGGGCGATGAGTGAAAGTATCTGAACGGATTATCGGTCTTGCTCATCCACTGCGGCTAGCAGCCAATCACCAGTTCGGCCATCCTTCTGACAATACCAGGGGGGCAGATCATTATCGCGCTCAGCGGCTTGACCCGTCCAACAATCATGAGTTGTCTTGTCCTCGTCAGCAAGTGAGCCGGCAATGTTTCAGGGGTTAGGAGCGCCGTTCAGCGACAGGACCGAGAGGACGAGGGCGGCCGCGCCATTGCGGATCGCGGGCCGTGCCGCCGGTGCGTACAGGGGGGAGTGGTTGGTCGGCGGAACGATGCCCTTCGCTTTGTAACCGGCCAGTGTTTCCGGCTGATCGCCGCCAATCATGAGATAGGCGGACGGGATCCCCCTCGCGGCAAGCTCCGAGAAATCCTCGCTGCCGGAAAAGCCCGGAACGGTGGCAGGGATCGACACGACACCCGCTCCGAACGCGGACTTCAGCGCGGGCGCGATCCGGGCCATCAGGCCGGCGTCGTTCTGCGTCGCTGCGGAGCCGTTCAGACGCCTGATCGTCGGTGCAGGCGCGCCGGCCATGACAGATACGCCCTGCGCCGTCTTCTCCACGCCGTTGAGCAAAAGCGAACGCACTTCCGGCGTGAAGGACCGGAGACTGAGACGCAGCGTGGCGGTATCCGGTATGATGTTGCCGACGCTGCCGGACTGGAACGCGCCGACCGTGATGACGCCAAAGGTGCCCGCATCCTTCTGTCTGCTGATGACGGTCTGGACATCGCTGACGAAGTGCGCGCCCATGACGATAGGATCGATCGCCGAACTTGGCGCCGAACCATGCGCACCGCGTCCGTTGAAGACGATTTCCAACGCGTCGGACGCGGACAGGATCACCCCTTCCTTCATCACGACAGTACCGAGCGGCATGCCCCCGCCCACATGCGCCGCCAAGGCGAAATCGGGCCTGGGAAAGCGCGTCAGCAAGCCGTCGTCCAGCATTGCCTTCGCTCCGCCCAGCGGCTCCTCGGCAGGCTGCGCAATGAACAGCAATGTTCCGCGCCACCGATGCTTCATCTTGACCAGAGCTTCCGCCGCGCCGACCCACCAGGCCATGTGCACGTCATGGCCGCAGCTGTGCGCTACAAAGGACTGTTTGCCGTCCAGCATGGCCTGTGCGCGGCTTGCGAAGGGGAGCGACGTCTTCTCCTCCATCGGCAACGCATCCATCTCGGTCCGCACCAGCGTGACTGGGCCGGAGCCGTTCCGATAGACGGCGACGACGCCGGTCCTGCCGACATTCTCCGTCACCTCGAACCCGATCTTGCGCATCCGCTCGGCCAACAGCCCGGACGTCCGATGCTCCTGAAAACCCAGTTCCGGATGCTGGTGGAGGTCCCGGTACAGCGCTTCCAGCGCGTTCATATTTGGATCGAGCAAATGATCGATCACTGTCTTGTCGACCGCTGCTGCGGCATCGGCAGGCGCGCTGACCGCGCGGCTTGAAGGCCCCGAGGCCTTATCCTGCGCAGACACGCCCGTTGCGGGGAGCAGCATCAGCGCTGCGATAGCCGAAAATCGCTTCATATGTCCTCCAGATCATTCTGTTATCGTACGTCCGGCATAACCGGCGGCGGCATGGTGCGCCTCAATCCTCTTCTCATGGGTATAATCTCAGGTAATAGGGCCTTATTGCAGTGACGACCTGATGATCTTCGTCAGCAGCGCGCCGCCCGGCGTCAGCAGCTCCTCATCCTTGTAGACGAGCGCGATGTGCATGTCGGGCAGATCGATGCCGAGGTCGATGCGGGTGAGCGCCCCGCTCCGCAGCTTCAGGTCTAGATGCGAGCTGGCGATCTCGGCCCAATGGCTGATAAGCCCCGACTGCTCTGCAAGGTCGAAGTAAACGGAGATCGACGTGCAGCGGGAAATGCGCTGGGGCACGTTGCGGCCCAGCCGGTCCGCCATAATGGGAATATAGCCATGGTGATAGTCGGATAGGTCGCCCGTGATCCATTCCAGCGACCAGAGCTGATCGACCGTTTCTGGAAGGACGGGATCGCGCCCTCCAATCGCCAGCATCGTCCCGTAGGTCCTTAGCGTGATGCATTGCAGGCCGGCGAGGTCCATGCCACCATAATGGTGCACGATGCCTATATCGAGTGTGCCGCTGCGCACCGCATCGAAGATCTGCGCTGGGCGTAACTCCAACAGCCCCAGTTCCACGGAGGGTTGCCGCTCGCGAAAGCTCGTTACGATGCTGGCTATGTTGGTGCCCGCGACGGGCGGGGATATGCCGACCAGCAATCGTCCGCCCAACGTTCCCTTCAGCCATTCGACCTCTTCGCGTGCCCTTTCGAGTTCCTTCTGAATGGCGTCATGACGCTTGGAAAGTATCGCGCCGAATGGCGTCAGCGTGGTTCCAGCTACACCGCGGACCAGAAGTATAACGCCCAGTTGCCGTTCCAATTCGCGGATCGACTTGCTGAGCGCCGGTTGCGAAACGTGCATGGCGCGAGCCGCCCGCTGGATACTGCCCGCCCGCGCCACCTCGGCCAGGGCGCGGAGTTGATGGAGTTTCATACGGGTTCCTGCCTCCAATGGCTCGCGCAATGACGAAATATTTGCAGAGACGTTCGCTCAATTTCCGAGCCAATGGAAGTCATGTTAACAGGAGCTTAGATCAGTAGTTCAACCGGACGTTGATCCCGACCGTGCGGGGCGGGATGCTGAACGACATGTTCGTCGATCCAAAAGTGGACACGCGGCTTGCTACCCCGTTCACATTGCCGACATTCTGGACGAACAGATAAGCGCCCAGGCGCTTGTTCTGGACGCCAGTCCGGATGTTTAGGGTAGCAAAATCCCCTTGCGTGGTGAAATAGGGATCGGCCGGGTTGAAGCCGTTGCGCCCCTTGCCCGAATAGGTCAGGTCGGCGCGTACTATCCCGTCCAGTTCCGGCGTTAATTCCCAGTCATAGGACGCGCTCGCCGATACCGACCAGGGCGCCATTCCTAGCGGGTCCCCCTTCTTGCCGCCTGCGCTGGCGTTTTGGAAGCTGGCGATCACCTGGTCCGAGGTCAGCTTACCCCGGACATAGCCAACGGCCGCTGTCAGGTTCAGACCCTTGATCGGTTCGGCGGAAAGCTCAAGTTCCGCGCCCCGAATGCGGGCGCCGCCTGCATTCGCCAGGAAGGTGAAGAGGCCATCCGACGTGCGCGCGGCAACCTGTATATTCTGCCAGTCGATCTGGAACAGCGCGGCATTTGCGGTCAGGACATCCCCGAACCAGCGGGATTTCACGCCGACCTCGTAGTTCCAGAGACTATCCGGCGCATAGGTGACAAGATCGCCTTGCAGAGACGGGATGTTGTTCGCGCCGCCCGGACGGAAACCCTGGGCAGCATTCGCATAGGCCATGAAGCGAGGCGAGAATTCATAGCTGGCGTTGAGCTTAACCAGCCAGCCGTTGCTCTTGGCTGTCCGCTCCGTGTAGGGCGAAACGATGCTGCTCGTCAGCACGCTGCCCAGCAACGCCTGGCCGGCCGTCGTCTTTTCATAATCATAATAGCGCAGACCTCCGGTCAGCGTCAGCGCCTCGACCGGCTTGACCGAGACTTCCGCAAATCCCGCAAGCTGACGCAGGCGATTGGCGATGAAGCGATAGCTGATGTCCTGCAAAGGGTCAGGAGCCGATCCATCCGATGCGGCTTTAGTGACATGGCTGTCGATATAATCCCGGCGACGCTCGTAGAATAGGCCTGCGGTCCACTGGAGCCAGCCGTCTCCATCCGACGCAAGGCGCGCCTCGGCCGTTTGGGTGCGCAGATATCCCGGCTGGTAGCCAAGCGCCGGGGTTTGGCTCAGCCCATAGGAATTATAGGCCGCATATTGCGCGTCGCTGCATGGGGTCGCCTGCGCATAGTAGCCTTGGCATGCGGCGGGCGAGTAGGAGATGGCCGTGACGCTGGGGGTGAAGTCCAGCGTGCGCAGGACGTCGTAGCGGTAGATTGCGCCCGATACGGTCAGCGTAACACCCCCAAAGTCGTGCGTGCCCGTGAGATTGTAGAGCTTGAAGCGATTATTGAACGGCAGGATCACTGGAGTGTTGGTCTTCAGGTCGCCGACCGATGGGAACCACCCCTGCGCGTCATCGGCATCGCTGCGCTGATAGATGAACGTGCCGGTCACGTTCGTGTCCGGGCCAGGCTCGAAACCGATAAGCAGCCGTATGCCCTGCGCGGTCATGTCATTGATGTTTTTACGTCCAAGCCTGATATTGTCGATATAGCCCGCGCGTTGCTCATAATAGCCGGACATACGCACGCCGAGCACACCATCCACCACGGGCACATTGACCATGGCTTTGGCGAAATAGCTGTCGCTCCCGCCTTGAGTAGTTGCATATTGACCTTCCATGCCGGCCTCGAACTTGGACAGTTTGGGCCTGTTGAAGATGATGCGCAGCGTGCCGGCCATGGAACTGCCGCCATATAATGTCCCCTGCGGCCCGCGAATCACCTCCACCCGCTCGATGTCGTAGAGGTTAAGGTCAGGCGCGTTATTGCCCGGATCGCCGACCGTACCACTGGGACCGGTGACCGGTACCTCACCAAAATACAATCCGGTCGTGGCTTCGCCGATGCCGCCGATGCCACGCACGCTGACACGGTTCTGGCCGAGGACGCCCTGCGCCACGTTCAAGTTGGGCACTTGCCGAAAATAGTCCTGCAACTGCGTTGCGCCCATAGCCGCAAGGCTGTCCCCTGTCATTGCAGAGATGCTGAGCGGGGTAGATTGAACAGTACCCTTGCGCCGCAGCGCCGTGACAATGATATCGCCACCCCCCTCCTGGACCTGCTCGTCTGGAGATGAAGATGGAAAATTTTGCGAACCTTGAGACCCGGCGACTTGGCCGCTTTGAGCATACACCGGTTGCACAGTCGCAAGCGCCAGAGCTGAAGTGGTCACGCGCAGAATTCTCTCGATATACATCGTCTACATGCCCCCATTTTTGATTGGATTTTGCGACGTTCAGCGGGCTCTTCTGGCCCGGTCGCCTGGGATCATGTTGTTTGGCCGATCATCAGCCGACAAATGAAATCATGTTATCCATATAACCAAAAGTGATGCCTCCCATCCGTTGATCGTTCCGGGGATTTGGTCACCATCTGTTGAAACCTTCCCCGCCCCCGGCCGGATCATGCCTCATCGGAATGACACCGCGCAGTTCACTGTGAAAGACATCATGGCCGCCAGCATATTTGACGTATTCAGGATCGGCATAGGTCCGTCGAGCTCGCACACCATGGGTCCAATGACGGCAGCCGCCGACTTCATGCAGCTCGTAGGGCGAGAAGCGGCTAGGTTGCAGGTCGTCTTGTTCGGCTCTCTCGCCCTTACCGGGCGAGGCCATGCGACAGATACCGCCGTCATAGCCGGATTGGCCGGACATCGGCCAGAAAGCGTCAACCCGGATGAGATGGCAGTCACGATTGCGCGCGTACAATTGCGGCAGGAAATCACCCGGCCGGATGGCGGTGCCATCAGGTTCGATGGGTCGACGGATATAATCTGGCGCCCACGCGAGCGGCTGAACGCCCACTCCAACGGAATGCGTTTCATGGCGTGGGACGAAGCAGGTCAGCTGGTAGCGGAACGGACGTGCTATTCTGTCGGAGGGGGCGCTGTCGTCTATGCGGATGATAGCGACGAAGTCGAACCGGCAACGCGGCTGTTAACGCGGCCATTCATGTCGGCCGGGGAACTGCTGGACATGGCGGCCATAGCGGGCGGCTCTATCGCGGATGTTCAACGCAGGCATGAGTTGCGGATGATGTCGCCTGAGTGCTTTTCCGCACGGGCGCAGCAACTGGTCGATGCGATGACGCAGTGTATCGAGCGCGGCCTGCGCCAAGATGGCGTGCTGCCTGGATCTCTTGGCGTCAAGCGTCGCGCCCACTCCATTTACGCGAGATTGCGTAGATGTGACGCTGTAGAAGGTGCACGCCCACTGGATTGGGTCAAGCTTTGGGCAATGGCTGTCAATGAAGAAAATGCCAGCGGAGGCCGCATGGTGACCGCGCCGACAAATGGAGCTGCGGGGATCATTCCCGCAGTTATCCACTACTATCTCGGCTTTGTTGAGGGCGCCAATGCCAGGGGAGTCGAAGACTTCCTTCTCACCGCAGGAGCAGTCGGCGCACTCTTCAAGGAGAATGCGTCCATTTCCGGCGCTGAAGTTGGCTGCCAGGGTGAAGTCGGCGTGGCATGTTCCATGGCGGCAGCGGGCCTGGCTGCCGTCCTTGGCGGCACAGCCTCGCAGGTAGAAAATGCCGCGGAAATCGGCATGGAGCATAATCTGGGACTCACATGCGACCCCGTCGGAGGACTTGTGCAGATTCCTTGCATCGAGCGGAATGCAATGGGTGCGGTGAAGGCGATCGAAGCAGCGCGGTTGGCCATGCTCGGTGACGGCACACACCATGTGACACTGGATCAGGTGATCAGCACGATGTTGCGGACCGGTCGAGATATGAGTGAGAAGTACAAGGAGACGTCGCTCGGGGGTCTCGCGGTAAACGTCGTAGAATGTTGATCGGCCGGGGCGCCGGTTAGCGCCTGATACTCGTGATTGTGGTTGCGACCAGCGTGCGTTCGGAATGAGACCTTTCAGGCATTCCGCAAATGCCTTTCTTCAATTCACCTAAATTTCGATAATGGCTTTTGTGGTACACCGTCCGTTGCGAGCCCCCGCAACCAACCATCTACGACAAAGCCCGCTCCCCTGGCCTCCGCCGCTGCGGCCTGCGCCAAATCCAGCATCCGAAACAGGGCGCCGTGCAGCTCCAGGCGGCGATGCTTGCCACCGCGGCTGTCGCCGCCAGGGACCACCACTGCCTCGATCAGAGCGCGGATCATGTTCTTCGAGCCAATCGCCTCGCGTGCGGCGAGGTGCTCCTCCAGTTGGGCAATGGCGGTGCGATAGACGGCCTCATAGTTGGCCGGCAGGCGGATGACGGTACGTTCGGGCCGAACTGGCTACTCATACCATGACTCTCTGATCATGACCCATGCGCCCATTGGCGTGACCCGATGGACATGATGCGCCATGGCTGATCATGAGGCGGTTCCACGCGTGGCAGCAGTGATCGACGACGTTGTCGTAGGACGAGAAGATGCGGTTCGAGAGCCAATTATCGCGCATGAACTGCCTTGCGTCAGGGTAAGCCCAGGAAAGGAAAACGGAATGTAGATCCTGAAGCCTTTCGCAGCGATCCAGAGGGTTCGACGCCCTCCCGGCAAAGGCGCAGCCCGCCAGCCGGAAGCGAGTCTTGCACGGGTGCCGGCAACGCCACTCGTGAAGCGTAGACAGCGGATACTGAAGCTCTTCCTTCGTAAGCGCGAGATTCTGCGCACCTGTTCGGTTGAGTGACGTGGTGTGAAGGATGTGTCCACCAAGGATGAGGTGGACACATGGAGATGGCGCAGATGGGCTCCTATGGACTCGAGGTTGTGAGGGTGACGAGTAACGGCCAGCGCTATTATGATCCGGCGGGGAAGGCACGGTTGGTTGAGGCGTGCCTTCCCCGCCGGGCATATCGGTGGCGAGGCTTGCGCTGGAGCACGGTGTCAACGCCAACCAACTGCGCAAATGGGTCAGGAAGTATTAGCAGCGGTAGAGTACGAACGGGCAGCGGAGCACGGGGCAGTTGCCGGATCCGTCGGCGTTTATCCGGGTGGAGACGTCTCCGGCGCCTGCGGAGCGACCCACTGGTGGGATCGCGAGCCGGTCTGCGGAATTGGTAACGTCAGCGCGGCTGCAGGCGTCGATGCCAAATGGCGTATCGCTGACGCTGGAGGGGTGTGACGCGCAGTTACTCGTGGTGATGATCGATGCGCTGGGGCATTTCAATGTTCCGGCTCGCTGAAGATCTGCGCGTCTATCTCCACCGGGATCCGATCGACTTTCGCTGTGGGATCAACAGCCTTGCGATCCTGGTCGAGCAGTCGATGGGCCTTAATCCGTTCGAGCGCGCGGCGTTCGCCTTTTGCAACCGGCGCCGGACCCGGATGAAGCTGCTGTTCTTTGACCGGTCGGGCTTTGTGCTGGTGCTCAAGGCGCTGACAGAGGACAAGTTCCGATGGCCCAAACGAGCGGAAACGGTGGTGGCGCTCACCACGGAGCAATTGCGCTGGCTGCTCGACGGGATCGATATTGACGCGATGGTCCCTCATCCGGTGCGGCAATATCAGTTTGTCGGTTGAAGGCCATTGACGCGGGAACGGGCTTTCGATTCAAGACTGCGATGGATCGAGGCGGCGTCCCCACTATTGCGGAATTGATGGCGCTTCTGGCGGCGGCTCCCGTCGGCCCGACCGGCCGCGAGCGAACGGCGGTATTTCAAACTTTTAATCCGGAAGGCGCTGTTCCGGAGCCGCCGACAAAGCAGACGCCAGATGCCTAGCTTTCGGATGACCGCTTCGGTCTCATCGTATGCCAGGTAGCGACCAACGTGACGCAAAGCACAATTGTCAGGCGAAACCACCTGCCGTGGATAGCATCATGATAGATGACAAATCCAGCACCAGCGAGAACGGCTACTGCTATCAGCCGAGAGATGATTTTCAGCTTCAACGATGCTCTAGGCGTGACAATTCTTGATGCAGGTTTTTCAGTTCCCATCGCGACCGAAACTATCCCTGGTGCGTCTATATTTCTTCGCGTTCGTATAAGAAGCTCTCGGATAGCGCCAAATACGATGGCGACGGCAAAGATATGTGGGTCAGTGTCGAACGCACAGTCGGCGACGTTAAAGAAACTGTCTACAAAACCAAGGTGATCAGAAAGCCTTGATGTCCGTGGCTGCCAGACTTTTCCTGCGTTGCGAATTCCCCGTTTAACTCTCAATTACCTGCCGATGACTTATTGCCACGCCCCTGCGGGCCGGGCTCTCGTGAACCGCGCCAACCCTTGGCTGTCACGGTCGGTCGAGTGTCCGGACCGTCATTACACTCCTTTCAACGGCGCCAATCACCGAATGAACGAACGGCAAGTCCGGCCAGATAGACAAAGAAACCGGCTTTTCCGGACCGTCCGCAGGCCAGGTCATTCATGCTCACGCGCACGTTTCCGGTCGGCAAGCTCAGAAGCTTCCGGCTTCGATCTGTCCCAGAACACGAAGGACCAACATACCGCCTATTTCGGTGCCCATAAAATCGAGCGGCGTTTCCCAGGCCAACGGAAGGATCTGGGCGGTCATCCAGTCCGCCGCGACCTCAAGGTCACCGAGCGTTGCGGCGGCTTGGCACATTGCAACCGCGAAGCGCCATATCCGCTGGCTCTGCTCGGAGCTGAGCGTCTCCTTGCCCATGGTCAGATGCCGGCGATAGGTTGCCAGCCTCAGGCCGGAGACCTTGTGGAAGCGCTCGTGGGCCGCAAGGAACGGGACGCTGGCGATGAGGTGCTCCACCGCAGTAAGGGGCAGACCAGCGACAAGCCGCTCGTGCAGATCGAGTGGCACATTGGAGCCGAGGCCGAGGACCTGCTTGCCGCCCAACAGGGCAATGGCGTTCTCGATGACGGGCAGGCTGTCGTCGGGAAAAGGAGAGTGACGCGTCATGGACCGGCCTCGATGGTGAGATATCGGCGCAGAGCGAGCAAGTCGTCGAGACGACCTCTCGCCAACGTGTCGATGGCGCTGGCGCCCCCGAAGAGCGGGTGCGAATTCGGCTTGCGCATCCACGCATCGGCGCGTGCAGGATCGCCCAGCAACGTGTTGATGAGCCTGAAGATGACGAGAATGTGCCCGATCCTCAGAACCGTTTCCAGAGGGAGGGAGCCGGTCTCTTTGCCGGCCAGTTCGCGCCATCGCTCCAGTTCGGCTCCGCTGCCGGCGCCCAGGATAGCCGCTTCCTGCTCGCTCGAAAGGTCCCAGCAGCGAGCGATATTGAAGAATGTGCGAAGGCCAGCTGGCGCGGTGCGGGGCGTGATGCGCGAGGTCAAATCTGGTCGTTGCGAGGTCATTTCACAGGCGCTTCGTTAGATCAGGAGTGGCGCTCGACTTACCGGCGCGCAGCGGGGGTGGTTGAGCCCGTGATGGGGACTCTCGCTGTCTTGCGCTTGGTTTGCCCGGCGCGCTTCGCGGGCGAGGGGGCTTCGATGGACGCTGCCGGGCCTGTACGTTGTCTTCGGGCAGGCTTGCCTTCGGCGCGTCCACGTCCCTGCGATTCGCTGCCGGGATATGCGCAGGGCCAGTTCGCCATGCAGATATTGACAGGTGCGGCCTCGAGGTGACCGGTGACGATTGGAATTTTTTCAACGATGCTCGCCAGCTTCGATAGGGCAGTCGCCTTCGAGTAGCGGTCGGACATCCCATGCGCGGTTGCATGGCCGAGCAGATCGTTGCGCGTCTCGATGTAGACTTCGGCATCCTTGAGCCCGGTCGATACCATATGCCGGAAGGCGTGGAGAGCCTGACCTGGCTTGAGGAACGGAAGGTGTCGGGCGAGCGGTCGCCAATAGCGCTTGTAGAAGACGTCCCCCATGTGCTGCTTGGACTCCCCGGGAAGCAGGTCGGGAAACAGGACGCTCTGACCCGCGTGTTGGACGGCTTCGACGTAAGCGAGAAAGCCCAGGCGCAGGAGCTCGCAGGCAAGCGGAATGGAGCGGCGAGACCGCGCGTTCTTGATGCGTCCGGTCGAGGTCGCATCGATGTTGAAGTAGGCGATTCCGTCCTCGAAAGCGATGTCGTCTACCAGCAGCTTGGCAATCTCCTCGCGCCGGCCTCCGGAATACCAACAGAGCAGCGGAACCCAGTACGCTGCGTCGTGCAGGATGCATCGGCCCGGTCTCTCGCGCTGGCCGGGGCCTTCGCAGCCCGTCCAGACCGGCAGAGAAAACAGGATCTTGCCTTGCTCAGGGGTAAACGCGAGGCGTTGATCGCGCGCGTCGCGCTGGTCGGGAAGGATATAGTCGTCCCACTGCAAGTCCGCCATTTGCGGCACGCGCGCGCGAACCCAAGTGCACAGGGTGCGCAGGAACCGGAAGTGGCGATTGCTGGTCGGCGGCAGGAGACCGATTTTGTCTTCGGCGAGCTTTCCAGCCGCGACGAGCGCTTCTGCTTCGGCAATAATGGCCTCGAGGCTCATGTTCTGATGCCGTTCGCATTTGTGATGGCTGTGGGCAGGAAGCTTGTCGAGCAAGCCTGCAAACCGATCGAGATCGTCCTGCTGCAACCGCCAGATGGGGGCCGGGAAAGCCTTGCCCAGGAGCATCGCAGCGATTGCGAACTGGTTCCTGGTTTTATCGTCCCAGCCCTTGTGCGCCTGCCGGCGCTTTCCCGGGGCACAGCCACCGGCTCGTGGCACGCTGGCGAGGTAGCGACTTGCCGCCTCCACCACGGTAACGCCGGCCCACTCGGCTACCGGTTCGTCCAGAGGAGGGACATGCCGCCGCGGCTGCCCTTCGCGCGCATATCGTCCCGGCCAGCCCATCCCCGTCGGGGCTCTGCTTCGCGCGAGATCGGCGCCGGCGTGCGCATCGCCACGTGCGGGGGGCGGGGCCCCGCGGGGAGGGGGGCTGGCGCCATCATGGCCGCGCACTTGCGAACGCGGGGTGGCGCCCCCGCGCAATTCGCGGATCGCGGCAACCCGCGCCTGGTGGATGATCTTGCACATTGCCCGGCGCAGGGGGGCGGTATCCTCGAGGTCTTGTGCCTGAAGTTCGGCGTCGACCTCGGCCTGCCAGCGGGCAAGGCAAAGCTCCGTCATGCGCAGGCCGGCGGCGCCGAGGGATGACGCGTCCGCGTCATCGGGCATGCCGCCCCACACCAGCGCTTGGGAGAAGCGTTCGAGATCGTTGAAGACCTGACAGACGAAGGCCTCGCGGTCGGTGGAGAGAGGGACTTGGTCGAGGACCTGCAGGTGCAGGGCTTCCAGGCGATCGCGTTCGATGGCGAGCAGCCGACGAAACTGCGCATTGCGCTGCTCCGGGGTGAAGGGTGGGTCACCCGGATCGTGTTCCAGGCTGAACCGGACCGTTTCGGCAACGCCGGCCAGCCGGATCGCGCGTTGTCTAGCCACGGCGAGTCTCCGCGTCAGCAGGCTCAGAGCTATACGATATGTGCCGCCATCCGGCCAGCGGATCGCTTGCCGGTAGTAATAGACCGCTCCGCGGCGAAAGATCTGGTGGCAGGAACGCATCGGGCCGACTGACACCCTGTGGCTACACGCTCCGACTCCCGAATCGGAGCTCTGGGCCTGCCACGCTTATAAATCAGTCGCTTGGATGAATGCTGGCTGGGGCGGCAGGATTCGCAGCCAACAATGCGTATCCATCAAGCTGTTGATTTTAAACTCATACAGCTGAGGTGTCAGAATCTTCGTATACACCTCCTGGCTACACTTGGACAAGCCGCTCGTTAAGGTCACTTGGTACTTGGGTGATCTGGGTCTGACTTTTCCGAACCTATGCTCAGGTCCAATCGGTCACCGGGGGTTGGTCAGAGATGGCCGCGGAAGCGTATCACCTCGCAACGTCGCAAGAATGCTGGCCTTTTTCAGATGCTCAGAGTTGTGGCGGCCGATGGGGATACAGAAGGCATCGATATCAAGTGGCAAGCGATTGATGTCAGGGCTTCGAGTTTTCCTCGTGTCGAGCCTCGAGCGTTTCCTGGCGCCCGCGCATTTCCTGCCGTTCGCCCTCAAGTACGATGTCCGGTCGAGCGGCGAACTCTCCTACCGCTCTTTTTGTCTTGCCCTTGATCCTGTCCTTGATGCCTTGCCAGATACTAACCATGGGTTCGTTCTCCTTAGCGCTTGCGCCCCGCAGCCCGTCGCTTTTCGGGACCCCGGCGCTCGCGCGCTTCACTTAGATCCAACATCTACCCACCGCGATGGTTTCCGAAACGCGCCGAACCGCCATTTCATCCGAGCGGCCGCAGGCCAGGCCGACCGCGCCGACTGGCGGGAACCTGCGCGATCTTCGGATTTTGTCGCTTGCAACAGGATCACGAATGGAAGATGGCTTGACACGCAAGCACCGGGTTCGGACGGCGAGGCAGAAACCCTCGACCTCGGCTCTGCCCGCGGATCTGGTCGAATCTGTGGCCCGATTGTTGCGATGGATCAGCGAGGTCAGGTTGCAACTAGCCACAGCAGAAAGATGTTGCGGCGGCCCGTTTGCATCCCTGCTTAGCGATATCGAAGATGCCAGCAATGCCTTCGATCGCGGCTTCGTAGTGTAACGCAAACGAGACGCTGAGTCTCTGCTTTGAAATGATCGACGATGGCGGCGTCGTAAGCAAACCGGTGCCCCCGCGATGGCCGATGGCAGCCTGTTTCGCTCGGATGCGCAAATCGCGCTGGTGGTTACAGGCTTTGCCGGTCCGGCAGGGCCTGAGGATGAGTTGGGCCACATCCACTTCGCTTGCGCCTGTTCCGATGCCGACCTTATCCACTGAGTTGAGTATTTTGGGGATGTCGGCCCCGGCCCTACGCGCATCGCGTGCCTCAAGGTCGCCGTGGAAATGGTCGGTACGCTGGTCGGAGCCTGCTTAGACGCGGGGGCTGCAGGCTCACGAGAAAACGCCAGACGCCCTTTCATTGAGAAGCGGTATTGAGATAGAGATAGCCCGGATCGAAATCGCCTCGCCTGGCGAGCCCGGCGGCGTCCACAATGTCGACGAACGAGGCTTTGACCAAGCACATGTTCGTCTCGCGCAAGTGGCGGATTGCCCTGTTCGTGTGGACCGTAGTCAGGCCGCACACTTCGGCAATATCGGTCTGAGTCAAGTTGAGTGCAAAGCGGCGGCCGTCGCTCAGTCCCACCGCCTGTAGCCGCGCATTGGTCTCGCACAGGAAATGCGCGACGCGGCCCACCCCGTCTAAGCGGCCGAGCCTGAACAACCAGGCGCGATGCAAGGCGGCGTCGAGCAATGTGGAGAACCACAGCTTGCGCGCGAATTCCTCGCGTCCAGCGAGGATCCGACGCAAGGCCTCGTGCGGGATGATGGCGATCGTTGCACTCGTAAGAGTGCCGATGCTGTGATCGAGGCGGTGCATCGGATAGGCGTGTAAGTCGACGAACTCGCCCGCGACGTGGACGGCCACCAGTTGCCGCAGCCCTTTATGATCGTCAATATATCGGGACATCATCCCCTCGACGAGCAGGGTGCTGATCGCCAGGGCCTCGCCAGCGTGAACGAGCGTGGTGCGCGCCTTGAGCTTGCGCACTTGGCTAATCGACGATTCCAGCAAGTCCCGCTCTTCGGTCTGTAGCGAAACTCCCCGACGGTTGAGAAGAAAACGGTCTGTAAGCATCTGTGGTCGCGCCCTGTTGCCTTGCATTCTCCAACGCATGGGCGGATTGGAGGCTCCCTCGCATCGGCGTGAGTGCGCTTTCGCCGAGCTCTTGCACCTACTAAGCGCGGATGCTGCTCCAATTTGCCATCGCAGCACTTTCTCTCCGCTTTCCCTTTGTGCACCAACTGGCCAAAGCCCAGCCCACCTGCAACTCGTCAACAGTACCTTCGATAAGGCCGCACTCCGTCGCGAACGGTCACACATGACGAAGTAAAAGCAGCCTTGTGGCTGGAGGATCGGGACGTGGCAGCGGTCGTCGTGCTTGGGACACGCGGCAACCTCAGCGTCGTAGACGCACGCAGCGCTGGATCCTCGTCGTCTGTGCCCACCGGGTTGGCGGTACATCAGCAAGCGGCGGAGTAACAAAAGCAGACCATTGTCCGAAGCAAGCCGGTAATTACTCAGTCCTAAGACTTCACCTCAAGGTTCAATCAGCCAGACTTCTTCCTTGGATCGGCGCAGGTGGCAAAGTAACCTGCCTTCCTGCCAGAGCTCTGCATCACGATCGGGAGCTTCTTTTCTTGCGACAATGAGAGCTTCGGATGCATCTGGTGCCCGAAATTCGACTGTCTTACCGACGCCTGCATTGTCGTCTGTGAACTTCAATTGATAAGTCTGCAAATGTTGTCCCATGATGTGACTCCTTGAGTTACATAACAAGATAACTGCACAATGTGTTCATCGGTGAGCAAAAGGCGCAAAAGTTGACAACATAGTAGGTTTGAGGGGGCCATTGCAGCTCGCCACTCCTAGAATTTCTTTCGCAACTCCGTAAAGATAGTTTTCATAAGCTAGCTAATGTGATTGGTATGTAAATTCCATCGATGCCGGTTATTTTCAATGGACACGAAAACGCGCCCAACCGGTAGGCTTGGGATATCGGCAAGAACCGGACTGCTCAGGATGGGAGAACGCATTGTCAGGACCTAGTCCCGATCTTGTGCGAGCACTGTGCCTCACTGGCGCTAATGCGGCCGAGGCCTAACTGGGGCATCGCTGGAACAGGAAAGTGGAGCATGGGCAATCGAGACGCCAGCACACCGAGAAATGTTGCCGACCACAGCGCCGCGTCCGTGCGCTCGACGACGTCAAGGCATCTGGCATGACGTTCGCGGCGTTCTTCCAGCGGCATTTCGAACGCCACGGCTATCGACCTTGCCAGTTCCTCGATGTCATATGGGTTAACCAGCAGCGCATCGACCATGTCCTCTGCGGCTCCAGCAAAACGGGAGAGGATGAGGACGCCCGGATCGGCCGGGTCCTGCACGGCGACATATTCCTTGGCAACGAGGTTCATCCCGTCGGCTAGCGATGTGACGAGGCTGCAGTCGGCCTGGCGGTAGAGCCGCGCCAGTCTGGTACGTTCCACCGATCGGTTGATGAAGCGGATCGGCGTCCAGTCGAGTTCGGCGAACTGGCCATTAATGCGTCCGGTCAGCCCCTGCAGTTCCTCGGTTATGTGCTGATAGGCCAACACGTCCTGCCGGGTCGGTGGCGCGATCTGCACGAGGCACGGTCGGCTGCCCTCTGGTCGCAGTTCGAGATGGCGCGCGAAAGCATTGAACCTGTTGGGCAGCCCCTTGCTGTAGTCCAACCGGTCGACGCCGATCGCGAATCTTTCGGGAGCACCCTGCGCGCCGAAGGGATCGGGCCCCTCGGTCCTGGCATCGGCCTGAAACCCGGCGACATCGATGCCAATCGGGAATGAGCGCACCGACGTGATCCGTCCCTGGAACTTGATCGTACCATCGTTCAGGAATTCAGATCTCGAATCGGACCGGAACATCTCCAAGCATCGCGCGACATCGCCACGCGTTTGCAGGCCGATGAGATTGTAGTCGACGAGGTTGTCTGCGAACGACTGCGGCTCGGGTAGGATCGAGAGGTCGGACATAACCGGAAAGGGTATGTGCAGGAAAAAGCCGATTCGGTTGCGCACACCCAGTGCGCGCAGTTCGCGCGCCAGCGGAAAGAAGTGATAATCATGCACCCAGATTAAGTCGTCGGCGGCCAGTTTACTCGCGATCATCCGCGCGAGGCGGCGGTTCACCTCCTTGTAGGTAGGCCAATGGCTGGGGGTCATCGAAACCAGATCGACCCGGCGATGGCACAGCGGCCACAGCACCGAATTCGAAAAGCCGAGATAATAGTCTTCGACGTCCTCGGGCGTGAGCCGAAACGCAAGCTTGCGATATCGGGAACTTGGAATTTCCTCCAGCTGATCGTTCCGACCCGGATCAGGATGTGCCCCAATCCAGCACCCGCCCGACTTGGTGAGGACATCATCGAGTGCGACCACCAAACCGCCCGAAGGCGTGTCGCCCATGGGCAATCGATTAGAAACGACGATCAGTCTTGGTTTCATCGCGGCTTTCGGTTTGCTGACTTGACAGACACTCAAGTGAACCTTCCTCGCCCCCTGCGAGTTCCGGCGCGCGGGCCATTTTCAGTATAACAAATGTTGGTCTCGTGCGGTGCCGCTCTGGATTTCCGCGGGTTGCGCCCGGCGCCCTGCCTTCAGCTGCGGAACTAAAGCCGATCGTCCAGCTTTAGGGTATCGCTTTGCCAACCGGCCCGCGGGGCAAGCGATACCCCTGTGAAAGGAACTGCACATGCCCGAATTTTCCGGTACCGATGCCACTCATATCCTCGCTGCCGACCACCGCACTGTCGAAGATCTATTCGAAAAATACGGGGATGCGCGTGGCACTGATCGCAAGCGCGAGATCGCTAGCCGGATCTGCGATGAACTCAAGATCCATGCACAGATCGAGGAGGAAATCTTCTATCCAGCGCTCAGGGGCAAGATCGACGACGATCTGCTCGACGAAGCCTATGTCGAACATGACGGTGCCAAGACGCTGATCAACGAGATTGCCCAAGGCGTATCGGATGAAGCTTTCTACGACGCCAAGGTCACGGTTCTGAAAGAGCAGATCGAGCACCATGTAAAGGAAGAGGAAAAGGAACGGAACAACATGTTCCAGCAGGCGCGCGCGGCCGATATCGACCTTGATGCCCTGGGCGTACGCCTGTTGGCCCGCAAATCGGAGCTCTCCGCCCAGGCGAAGGCGGGCGGCTTGCCTCCTGCTAAGCTGTCGACGATGTTGCACTAAGATTTAACCGGACCGGTCAAACCAGGCCCGGTTCAACATAATGCAGCGATCTGACGAGGAGCACGGGCGCCTCAGGCACGTCGATGGGGCGGTTCGACCGCGCAGTTTACACGCCTCGGGCCTTGACGCAGAGAAAGTGCGCTGGGAGTCAGATTGTGCCGTTGGACTCCAGCGCTTTGGTGATCTGCGTTATCAGTCTTTAGCCTGAGCGCATCCGGATTTCATTGAAACTGGGGAACGAGCGCCTCCTTTATGACGTTGCAATCATGCCAGCACGTCGCGCGAGCGGTGCGGCGCAAGCTCGAGCTGGTCGTCGTGAAAAAGACGATCGCATCGTTCACGAACTGGAGAGAGGCAATGAACAGACATGACGTCCATCGCGCTAGCGCGCAGCCCAATGGTACCCGAAACGAGGAGGATCCGTGGGATAATCCCCGTCAGCCCACTCAATGGCGCGACGAAGCCTATTCGCAGTCCGGTGATCCTATGGCGAGCGACGCTCCCAGCGATCTCGAGATGTATGGCGACAGGCAGCGACAACAGCGCGGACCCGTCAACTTTGAGGGCTTCTATGAAGGCGACCGCGTCGCCTCGCGTCCATATCGATTTTCGGGCAGCGCAGGTCGAAACTCGAGAAGAGAGTACTTCGCGCGAAGGTATAGTCTACCGGAAGAAGCCTATGCGGGCGATAGTGCGCCTTATCGCTCCGAACCGTTTTATGGCGACTATCAAGGTGATTATTCCAGCTTCACGAGCGAAGATTTTGGCGGTCGGGATTTCTATAACCGCGGTTCGAGAGCGTCGGGTGGGCTGAGGCCAAGCAATACCTACCAGCCCACCTTCGGTCTTCACAGACTGAACCGCTATCAGGATGATGACTATGGATCCTGGCGGGATTACGGCGAACGCCGTGGATTTCTTCAGCGAGCCGGAGATGAGATTGCCAGTTGGTTTGGCGATGACGAGGCTGCGCAAAGGCGCGAAATGGATCACAAGGGCCGGGGGCCATCGGATTACGCGCGATCGGATGAACGCATTTGCGAAGACGTCAACGAAAGCCTGACTCGCGACCGGCGGCTTGATGCATCCAACATCAGGGTCAAGGTCGGCGATTGCGAGGTCACTCTGGATGGAACTGTCGACAGTCGACAATCCAAACGCCGCGCCGAAGACTTGGCTGATGAGGTTACAGGCGTGCAGCATGTCCAGAACAATCTAAGGGTAGCTCGCCGTTCCAGCACTGAGACGAAGGGCTAGTAGGCTGTATCGGGGAGGCAGGCTCGCTGCTTCCCCGCTGCCAGCTTGGTGACGGTGCATCTGAATAGGCGCCAGCACAAGCGCCGCCTTGTTTCAGGGCAGTCCACCAAGAGCGAAGATTACCGGTCGGATAGGTTGCCCGAAGATGAAAAGGTTCACTCCTGATCCTGCTGATCAACGGTACATCAGGCGCCTGGTAATCCTGATCGTCATGGTCGCCGTATTGGTCGCACTCTACAGGTCAGCACATATTTGGATGCTGGCCTTCGGAGCAATTCTTGGCGCAATTGTGATTCGCAGCGTTAGCGATGCATTCGTCAGGATACTCGGCTTTTCACCCCGGTGGGCGCTTTGGAGCGGTATGACCAGTGTTCTGGCGTTCATTATTTTCTTGGGTTGGCTGTTCGCCGTTCAGTTCGGTTCGCAGATCAATGCGTTTATCGCCTCGTTACCCCAACTCATCGGTGAATTGGACCAACAGATCTCGGTGTCGCCCGTCGGGGCCAAATTGACCGACGCAATCGAAGCGGCATACGCTGGATCGAGAATTGCGAGCGACGTTGGCGGTCTAGTTTCCGGGTCTGCTGAGCTTCTGCTCAACATCCTTTTGATCGTGGTTGGATCTTTCTTTCTCGCCGCAGATCCCACTCGATACGAACATGGTTTGCTCCTCCTGCTCCCCAAAACCCGCCGTCCGGTATTTTCTCGGGCATTGGATCAGACAGCCAGTACATTGAAATCGTGGGTGCTTGCGCAAGTAATCCTGATGACGACGATGGGGATCATGGTCGGGGTCGGGCTTTGGCTTGCGGGAGTGCCCTCGGCTCCTGCGCTTGGCCTCTTGGCCGGTCTTAGCGAATTCATACCATATGTTGGGCCAACAGTGGCCATGTTGCCTGCTCTGGGTCTGGCTGCAACGACCGGGCATCATCAGGTACTTGGTACGATTGCGACATATTTGTTCGTCAGATTGCGGATTCCGAAGGAAGCCGGCCGGGGATTCCGATTTGATGTCGGCCACCATTCCGATTTGAAGCCGGCCACCTATTCCGACTGATGTCGGCCAGGGATTCCGAAGAATTCCCGGCCACCTGATTGAAGTCTCTCCGAGGGAAGTTCCCCATCGGGCAATCTGCCTCTTCGGCAATCGAGGAGTGGCGGATGCCCGCGAAGAGAGAGATGAGTATGCGACAGATACGACTGATGCTGCGACTTGCCGGAGAGGGTGTTTCCGCGCGCGAGATTGGCCGTACGGTGAACGTGGCGCGCAGCACGATCCAGGACTACCTGGGACGGGCCAAGGCGGCGGGCCTGACATGGCCATTGCCCGATGAGTTGACTGACGATGTGCTGCAGGCCCGACTGTTCATCAAGGCGGGGGCAAAGACGGGCTTCCGGCGGCGTCCCGAGCCGGACTGGGCGGCGCTGCTTTGTGAGTTGAAGCGACCGGGCGTAACGCTCCACCTATTGTGGGAGGAGTATCGCGTCTCCCATCCCGCTGGATACGGCTACAGCCGTTTTTGTGATCTGATGCGCGGCTTCCAGAAGCGGATGTCGCCGGTGATGCGCCAGGCGCATGTCGCCGGCGACAAGCTGTTCGTGGATTACTCGGGCAAGAAAGTCCCGATCATCGACAGGATGACCGGCGAAATCCGCGAGGCCGAACTGTTCGTCGGCGTGCTGGGCGCCTCGAGCTACACCTACGCCGAAGTGACCTGGACGCAGCAGAAGGCAGACTGGATCCGCTCACATGTGCGCCTGCTGCGTCACATTGGTGGGGTGCCAAGGCTTCTGGTGCCCGACAACCTCAAGGCGGGGGTGAACAAGGCATCGTTCTACGACCCGGAGATCAACCGCAGCTACGGCATGATGGCCGCGCATTACAGTGTCGGGGTGCTCCCGGCACGGCCTCGTAAACCCAGGGATAAGGCGAAAGTGGAAGCCGGGGTCCGCCTGGCGCAGACCTATATCCTGGGTCGGCTGCGTAACCAGACCTTCTTCTCGCTGGACGATGCCAATCGGGCAATCCTCCCGGCACTCGAAGTGCTCAACGGCAAAGTCATGCGCCGCATCGGGGTCAGCCGCCGTCATCTGCTCGAGACGATCGAGCGCCCCGCACTCCAACCCCTCCCGGAGGAGGATTATGAATATGCCGATTGGTGTCTGGCCCGGGTCAATATCGATTATCACATTGAATATGATGGCTATTTCTACTCGGTTCCGCACGCACTGATCGGCCAGCAAGTCGATCTGCGCGCAACGGAGCGTGGCATCGAAATCTTCCATCGTGGCCAGCGCATCGCCACCCACCAGCGCCGATATGGCGGCGTTACCCGGCATGGGACAACGCCCGATCACATGCCCAGTTCTCACCGACATTATGCCGAGTGGACCCCGGAACGCTTCCAGCGCTGGGGAAGCGCGATCGGCCCACAGACCGAAGGCCTGATCATCGCCATCCTCGCCCGACGGGCGCATCCCGAGCAGGGCTTCAGGAGTTGCCTTGGGGTACTGCGGCTCTACCGCGACCTTGAGCCCGCCTATGCCGAAATGGTCTCCGCCCACGCCGTCGCAATCGGCGCGTTCTCCTACAAGAGCATCTCGGCGATCATCATCAACCGCACGGCAAATGGCGTGAGCGCGAACGCTGAGCCCGCCGTGACTGACCACAGCAACCTGCGCGGTCGCGACTACTACCACTGAACCAATCTCATTCAGCGAAAGGCACCCTTATGTTGAAGCACCCTACGTTCGACTTGCTGCACAATCTTGGTCTCAGCGGCATGGCCGCTGCATTCCGTACCCTCGAGGGGCAACCCGAGACCCGCAACATGGACCATGCCGAATGGCTGGGCCTGCTGCTTGATCATGAAGTGACGGCGCGTAACCAGAAGCGGTTCGAGGCCCGCGCCCGCGTTGCACGGTTGCGCATGAATGCCACTATCGAGGACGTCGATTACCGGGCTGTGCGGGGCCTGGACCGGGCGATGTTCCTCAAGCTCACCACTTGCGACTGGATCCGAGCCGGGCATGACCTCCTGGTTACAGGGCCGACTGGCCTCGGCAAAAGCTGGCTGGTCTGCGCCCTCGGCCAGAAGGCCTGCCGAGATGACTTCTCGGTCGCCTATCATCGAGCGCCCAGACTGTTCGCCTCTCTCGCGCTCGCTCGGGGACTAGGGCGCCATGATCGCCTGATGCGTTCGCTCGGCCGCGCCGAACTCCTGATTCTGGACGACTGGGGCCCCGAGAAACTGACTGCAGAACAGCGCCGCGACTTGATGGATATCATCGAAGACCGGCATCAGCGTCGATCCACAATCCTTACCAGCCAACTGCCTGTGGAACGCTGGTATGACTTGATTGGCGATCCCACCATCGCCGATGCCATCCTGGACCGCTTGGCGCACAATGCTTACCGCATCGAACTCCAGGGCGAGAGCCTGCGCAAGACACGAACTGGCAACCCCATCGCTCCGCAAGCTTGACCAAAGCCGCCTCGGAACGGATATGCAAATTACCCTCGCGGGAGGCTCATCAGGTGGCCGACATCAAATCGGAATCCCTGGCCGGCTTCGCGTCGGAAAACATGGCCGGCTTCGCGTCGGAAACATGGCCGACTTCGTATCGGAATGTCTGGCCGACTTCATCGGAATACGCAGTCAGATTGGTCCAGACAAATTTCATCACGCCATATGTACAATTGAGGGTTATTCGTATTCCCCCAGCGATTACCCTTTTTGCCATTCTGGCGATCGGAGCCATAGCAGGGCTTTACGGGTTGTTCTTTGCAGCCGCACTCTTGGTGGTCGGCTTCACATTGATCAGAACGCTTTATGTTGAGGAAGTTCTCGGCGATGAATTGGGAGAGAAATCCTGAGGTTATTCATCCAGCGCTCGAAAATCGCAGGAGAGATAGGTCCCATGGCTTGGCGAATGATCTTCATTTGCCAGAGAGCCAGCACACGCTCTGCCTCATGTTGAAATCGGGACCATGCGGAACCTCACGGGGGGCGTCACGTTAAGAATAATGGAGAGGGGGTAAACTTCCTAGGAGGATGCAATCAATGACCCGCTTATTAGCAACAGGATTCATTGCTGCAGCCGTTGCAAGTGCGCTGCCAGCAAGCAATGCCTTGGCACAAGAAACGTCGCAGGACGCAGTTCAAAATCGCGCGGCAATTACCGTTGTCGCTCCGCGCGCCCGGCAGACTGATCGTACTTACACGGGCGTTCCGATTGAAACTCTGACCGCACAAGCGGTCGTATACGTCGACGATCTGAACCTCTCGACTGCTGCTGGCAAGGCTAAGCTCGATGACCGTGTCGCCGCGGCCGCAAAGACGGCATGTGCCTGGCTGGACGAAGTCTATCCATTGGCAACACCGATTGGCCCTGACGATTGCGAGCGCGACGCGATCAAACGCGCCAAGTCGCAGGTTGATGCGGCTGTTGCCGGCAATGCCATGTAACAGGCTTTGATTTTGCGAAAATAGGGCGGACACATCGCGACCTGCTCGCGCGTGTTCGCCCGTAATACGTGGTTGCACATCACGTTGCATCTTCCGGTTTCGAGTGGGCTTCGTCACAGTGCCGCTCATTGAACCTGGACTTCTTCATGCCACGAAGCTCCTCGCTGGCATCCTCCAAACCTAACCGAAAAATTCTCACATTAATCGTACCAGTTTGCCCGCCTCAGGTCAGGGCCCCATTCACTAGGCCGTTTGCTCTCGGCTCTGTTGGGGAGCCAGGTCGTGCAGCAACCTGGTGTACGCGGCACATTGGTTATTACGTGGCTACATGCGCTCCTTGATGCCGCTGGAGATTAGCCACCAGTTGATGGGATAGGAGGTGGCAAAGCCACAGATCATGGCAATCTGCATAGCAAACCAGAATTCCGGGGTGTTAACCTCAGCGAGGCCCCCGTAGGAAGGGCGAAACCAACCAAACTGAAGTAACGCCATTCCCCCGTACATGCCCACCTGCCATGCTGTGATAGAAGCGGTATCTGCCTTAATGGCTTGGTAAATCCCTTGCATGACGGACAAGTCGCGCATGGGCTTGATAGTGAAGTACTGAAACACCACTCCAAGACCGAACGCCACGACATAGTCTATTATCCAAACCGCGAAGGTCTTTTCTGCGAACAATATGTTCCATCCAAACAATATTGCGATAGCGGGGAATATGAATGCGCTCGATTCCGCGATGATGTCACCCAGAGTACAGCCAGCACCGCAGTGGCTAGATCCCTTGGCAACAGCCACCCACATCGGCGTTTCGCCGCCTTCCGTGGGGATGCCCTGGCCTTTCTGGCGTCCAAATTTCAGGTAGAGCCATAACCATAGAAGGCTGCCAAATAGGATGGTCAGAGGCCATACCGCGTTCATAATGGCCATTTTCTGTGGGTGGCGCTTTACATCGATCGCGGTCCAAATTGCGCATGCAACGGCTATCGTCAGAGAACCAATGGCGAGGAAATGAATTTCACGTGGGAATTGGACTGAAGTCATAGTTCTCCCCGGCTGGCTAGATACACAATACGATCTGCTGTTCGGCAAGAAATCGCTTGGATGGTCAGCGACGGATTGACCCCGCCTACGGTTGGGAAAACCGAGCCGTCGCAAATCCAGAGGTTGGGAATGTCCCAGCTTCTGCAATCGGCATTCACCACGCTTGTGGCAGGGTCTTCACCCATACGGGCTGTGCCGTTGATGTGGCAGGTATCGTCCGCTTCGTGCCAGATTTCATGTGTACCACTCGCATCAAGGCTTTGATGCATGAAGTCGAGGGCATGACTGATCATAGCCTTCTCATTATCGCGCAGCGAGAAGGTGATGCGCGGTATGGACAGGCCATACTTGTCGGTTTCGCTTTCAAGCGTAACGCGGTTGTCCTGATGGGGCAGCACTTCTCCCACCATTTTAAGCCCGACCGAATGGTTAGCACGCTCCATCTCTTCGCTCAGCTCGCGGCCCCATAAGCCCCGCCCCGAGGCCAGCGTGCGCGCCCACTGGGCCGGCAGCGGCCCTTGGCTCATGTAAGACCAGCCGCCGAAATAGTCTTTCCCATCGTCTTTGTAGTTCCAATGTTCGCTGATGGCGAGGCTCGGCGGCCCCTTGTAGGATCGGATCTCGTCTTCGACCTGACCCCAGACTGCTTGGTTGAGCTGTACCATCAGGTTGCGGCCGACTTGACCGGACGAATTGGCAAGCCCGTGAGGATGATTGGAATTGGCCGAGGCGAGAAGAAGGCGCGGCGTTTCGATGGCATAGCCAGCGACGATGACATGGCGCGCCTTTTGAAATTGCCATCGCCCGTCGCGAAAGAAGTGCACGCCGCTGACTGGGCCTTTTGCATTGCATTCTATCTTTCCGACCATGGAAAGATCGCGAATTTCTGCGCCCGCCGCAATGGCACGGGGTATCCAGGTAACCAACGCGGACTGCTTGGCATTGGTGGAGCAACCGGTCACGCAAAATCCGCGATAGACACAAGGATGCGCCTTGCCGATCGGTGCGGACAGCGTGGCTAGCGGAGTCTCCGTCCAATCGATGCCCAAAGCTTCGGCGCCGCGTACGAGGTGATGGGCGGCCGCATTGAGAGGGTGGGCGCGGAGCGGATAGCGCGGACGCTTCGGCCCCCAAGGATAGCGAACCGGGCCGGCAATATGAAGCATTTGCTCGACCTCCCGGTAGTAAGGCCAGATGTCCTGCCAATCCAGCGGCCAGTCGACGCCATAACCTAGCTGGCTGCGGGTCTTGAAGTGTTCGGGGCGAAAGCGCAGCGAAACCATCGCGAAGTGGACCGTCGATCCGCCGACCGAGCGTCCGGAGTTGTTCGCTCCCATCTTTAGCGGATTCTTCCCATCCACAATGCGGTCGTCGGTCCAATAAAGCTTAGACTGATGTAGTTCGTCCGATGCAAAATCCGAAAGCGGTCGCCAAAAGGGACCGGCGTCCATGGCGACGACGGAGAAGCCGGCCTCGGCCAATTTTGCGCAAAGCGGTGCGCCGCCAGCTCCCGTTCCTACGATCAGAAAATCCACCTCGGCATCGCCATACTCACGCATTGGCACCCAGCCGTCGGTGGAAAAGACATCGGGCGCACGGCCGCTGCGGCACTGGTGGGCGTCTTGCGCTTGGTCCTCAAGCACGCTCTTCCTCCTCCTGTGCCTCCCAGCCGTCACGTCGATTGGCGTCGAGACGCACGTAACCTCGCGGGCCTGCCGGGCCTCCGAAACCCATCGCACTCCAGAGGGACGGGTGAGCCCAGTGGGCGCTGAGTATGTCGGGCAGGACCCGCGACTTCCAGAACTGACTCGATGAAAGATGTGCCCAAGCCTCGGAGCGCACATTTCCACTGGCCACGCGGCGCAACAAGATATCGGCGCAGTCGTCATCCAGATCGGCAAAGCACGCCGCATGACATTCCCTCGCCTCGGCTTCGAGAGCATCAAGGCCGCAAAGCCAGGCTTCGCGGACCTGCGGGAAACCCGCAGGACGAAAGCCGTCTCCACTGTTGGACGCGATTTTCTGGAGCACTATGGCGACGGTGGTGGCAGGCGGTCGCCGCTCCGGTTGCGGGGCCACGCGGGCGACCAACCGGCGAAGCGTTTCCAGCTGCTCGCGAACCAAGGTTCCCTCGTCTTCCTTCAGGGACAAGCGTTCGTCGATGACCCGGCGGGTCATCTCGTTCCAACTGGGCGTATCGTGCTTGTCGAGCACATCGTATTTCGGAAAGGGATCAGCCACGGTTGCGTCTCGGAAGCAGGAGGCAAGCGCCCAGCGCGGCGATCGCAAGTCCGGTAAAGGACGGCGGGGCGGGCAAAGGCGGTCCTGCAAGCAGGTTCTGCCGCCAGTTCCGCCATCCTCCCATGTTGCGGGCGATACCATAGGCATGAAACGCCGCGCCCATGAGGCCGAGACCGGCCGTCACGCCAAGCATCGCTTCAGTGGTCCGGCCGCGCTGACCCAGAACCAGATCTTGGACAAAGCTAGCCGAAGCCAGTGGCGGAATCGCCAGCGGCAACCACATGGCGGGATTGTGGAATGCGCCTCGAAAGTGCAGCAGACCGGCTTCTGCAACCGTTCCTGCCAGTCCGGCGACCGTAATGGCTCCGAGAACACGACCTTTTGTCGATGAGGGGCGTCGGAGGTTGAGCCAATGGCTTGCTCGGCCAAGAAGGCCGGTCAAGACAAGCGCGCCCGGTGCGCCCAATGGAGCCTTGTAGAATATGTTGGTAAGACGATAGCCGCCGGGCGCGCGTCCGATATTGAACAGGTGAAAGCCAAACCCGGAGAGGCCAATGATGCCGGAGGCAACATCGATGATCTTCCCTATCGCCGGGTGCTTCGACAGGCCGGCTGATCGGCGCAAGTTGATCGGAATGGTCAAAGCGGATGCGGCCAGTGGCAGGACCATTGCAGGATTGCGAAACGATCCGCGATAATGTTCCAATCCGGAATCGGCGAAGACGGATGTCCCCAAAATCGCCGCACCGCTAGCCAAGAGCCGCGATGACGCAATTGTGCCAACGTCGCTCATTTGCTGCCGATTAAGTCTGCTGCCATTTGTTTGAGACTGCCCTTGATCATCGAGCCTTCCGCAGGATCGCCCTTGGCTACTGCAAACATGAAGCTCTTGGCCTGCTTCAAAGTGATATGTGGTGGCAGTGGCGGCACTTCTGGGTCGGACTTTACTTCCAGAACGACTGGTTTGCGCGCAGCCAAGGCACTGTCCCAGGCACTTCCCAGCCTTTCCGGATCGTCGACAAAGATGCCGTCTAGCCCGATCATCTGGGCGAAGCGATGATAAGGGACATCGGGCAGCTTCTGGGTCATTTCGGACTTGGGATTACCTTCCATGACTCGCTGCTCCCATGTGACCTGATTCAAGTCCTCGTTGTTGAGTACGCAGACGATGAAAGTGGGATTGTTCCACCTTTCCCAGTATTTGGCGACCGTGATGAGCTCTGCCATATTGTTCATCTGCATGGCGCCATCGCCGACACAGGCGATTACGGGTCGGTCGGGAAAGGCGAACTTCGCCGCAATGGCGTAGGGGGTCCCCGCACCCATCGAGGCCAGACCGCCGGACAGCGAACACATCATGTCGCGCCTGATCATGAGATCGCGAGCATACCAGTTCGCAGCAGAGCCGGAATCGCTGGTTATGATTGCCCGTTCGGGCAGGCGCGAAGAGAGTTCGGTGAAGATGCGTTGCGGATTGACAGGATTAGCCTTCACCTTGGCGCGGGCCCGCAGCGTGTCCATCCACTCTGCCTTCCAGCCGGCGATCTTCTTGCGCCATGCACTGTCGGTCTTGGGTTCGATGAGGGGAAGGAGCGCCTCGATCGTGGCACCCACATCGCCTTCCAGCGGGACTTCCATGGGATAGCGGATCGAGAGCATTCCTGGGTCGATGTCTATCTGCACGCCGCGAGCTTGACCTTCCTCGGGAAGAAATTCCGAATAGGGGAATCCCGATCCCAACATCAGGAAGGTGTCGCATGCCTTCATCATTTTGTCGCTCGGCTCGGTTCCTAGCAGACCGATTGAACCCGTCACCCAATCGAGGTCATCGGGAAGGGCCTGCTTGCCCAGCAGCGCCTTGGCCGCGCCCGCGCCAAGCTTGTCGGCCAGCGAAATAACTGCATCTTCTGCGCCGATCGCGCCGGCGCCGACCAGGATTGCAACCTTCTTGCCGGCATTCAGGACGTCCGCCGCACGCTTGAGATCGGCCGGTTCGGCAACCACTCTGGGACGGGTATATCCCACTCCCGAGAACACCGAGCCGTGGGCGCGAGCCGGATTTTCCATGGCCTCTTCCTGCAGGTCGTTGGGCACGATGAGGGCGGTCACGCGGCGACGTCCAATGGCGATGCGCACGGCCCGATCGACCAGATGACGCACTTGTGACGCGGTCGCGGCGTAACCGGCGAATTCGCCGGCGACATCCTTGAGCAGCGATTGCAGGTCGAGCTCCTGCTGGTAGTGCGAGCCAACAGCGGTGCGCGCCTGCTGGCCGACGATGGCGAGGACCGGCATGTGATCCATGCGGGCATCGTAGAGGCCAGTGACAAGGTGAGCAGCACCTGGCCCCGATGTGGCAAGGCACACCCCCAGCTCGCCTGTGAACTTGGCATGCGCGGATGCCATGAACGCAGCCATTTCCTCGTGACGGGCCTGAACGAATTCGAATTGGTCCTGCATCTGGTCAAGCGCTCCGACCAGGCCGTTGATGCCATCGCCGGGATAACCGAAGATGCGCCGCACCCCCCATTCGTGCAGTCGTTGCCAGATATATTGCGATACCGATTGCGCCATGACGGGGAACTCCTCTTGCGGATCAGTTGTTGCCCCCCTGACACCGCCGCGCTGGGCAGGTCTTGCTAAACCAACGGCTGCGCCGCGCGTGCGTTCCAGAATGGATCCGAAAAAGTGGAGATAGGCACATGGAGGCTATCGGAATGCGCCGTTGGGCGATCGCCGAAGGTTATATTCCGTCTCGCAGCATGACCGATTCCGACAAGGCGCTGATCAGTCATGAGACGGCTTGCATCCTCAATTGCGGGGACGAGCCGGCACATGTGACGATTACCGTGTTCTTCTCGGATCGCGAGCCTGCGGGGCCTTATGCACTGACGGTCGCACCGCGGCGCACCGCGCACTTGCGCTTCAATGATCTCGAGGACCCCGAACCGGTGCCGCGCGATACCGATTATGCCAGCGTTATTGAAGCGGACGTACCCGTGATCGTACAGCACACCAGGCTCGACAGCCGCGAGGCCGAAATCGCATTGATGACGACTATGGCATTTGCATTTCGCTAGTCTGCCTTCAGGCGCTGATAGCTGCGGCTGGCCGCAGACTGTCCCTCGAGATGTTGACGAGTTTTTCGACGCCGATCTGTCCAAGTTCGTTCAATATTTCGTCCTCCAGCACGTCGAGCGCCTTACGCACTCCGCTTTCGCCGTAGGCACAAAGCCCGTAAAGCGCGGCGCGGCCTGTAAGTACGCCATCGGCGCCGAGCGCCATGGCCTTGAGAATGTCGGACCCGCGTCGCACGCCGCCTGCCACGTAGAGCGCCTTGTCCGCGCCCAAAATTGTGCGCGCTTCGGGCAATGCGTCCAGCGCGCCGATGGACCAGTCGGACTGCCGCCCGCCATGCGTCCCAAGGATCACACCGTCCGCACCGCTGTTTCGGGCAGCTCGGATGTCGTCGGGGTGAAGCAGTCCCTTGATAAGTAGTGGACGCTTCCATCGATCGCGAATGCGCGCCACGTCATCCCAGTTCAGTGACAACGGCATCTGGCTGCGGATCCACGATGCGCTCTCGAAGAAGCTGCGATTGTTCTTGGGAATGAAGTCGATGACGTTCGGGAACGTTGGCATACCCGCCCGCATCGCTGAAATAGCCCAGCGCGGATGGCGCGCGGCATTAAGCATCGAAAGCGGACGTGGCAGCCCCATGGGACCACGCTGGCGCCGGTCCCATTCGCGCATGCCGAAAAGCTGCGCATTGACGGTCAGTACGAGGGCCTCGCAGCCGGCGCATTCCGCCCGGTCGGTCAAAGCGGTCCAGATCTCTTCGCCGCCGAAGACATAGAGTTGCCACCAGTGTCGCAGCCCGGGGATCCTTGCGATATCCTCCATGGGCTCGTTGGACATGGTGCTCTGAATGAACGGCACCCCGAACCGGGCGGCCGCGCGGGCAAGGGCGCTGTCCGCGCCCAGCATGTAGAGGCCATTGAGCCCCGTTGGCGCAATCGCAAGCGGCAGACGCGATTCCTGCCCTAGCAAGGTGCCGCTGGCGCTGCGATGCGAGACGTCGCGAAGGAAACGTGGAACGAAGCGCCACGCGGCATAAGCATCGCAATCGCGAGAAAGCGAGGCTTCCTGCCCGGCGCCTCCTTCCAGATATTCCAGCACGAAGCGGGGCATCAGACGGTGGGTCCTGGCGCGCATGTCTGCGATCGACTGGACGCGATCGGGTTTGCCTCCGGCGTACCAGGCTCGGCGCGGCGTACCGATGAATTGTGCTGTATGTTTTTCGTAGCGATGCTGCATGTGATCTTTTCCGCGCTTGTCAGCCCCGCATGAACGGAACGATGCCGGAAGGGATCATGTTCCTGCACATCGGCAGGGAACCTCTTCAGGGGATACAAGTTAGCACCTGCAAGGGGATGCAGATTGCAGATATTCTCGCCGTCAGCGGACACATGGCTTCGTGCCGGACTTCTGGGCATCGCCGTCCTGCTGCTGGCCGCTGGGCTGATGGTCGCCGGATATGTGAACTCCGGCTATGCCAATCAGGTCGGCTGGTTTCAGGATCAGCAGGTCCCCTTCAGTCACAAGCATCATGTGGGGGAATTGGGTTTGGACTGTCGCTATTGTCATAACAGCGTGGAAACGGCGGCGAACGCCGGCCTGCCCTCCACGCACGTCTGCATGACCTGCCACTCGCAGATATGGACGGGTGCGCGAATGCTAGAGCCCGTGCGCCGGAGCTATGCGGATGGCACGCCCCTGCGTTGGCATCGCGTGGCCCAATTGCCGGACTACGTCTATTTCAACCATTCGATCCACATCGATCGCGGCGTTGCGTGCGTCGATTGCCACGGACGCGTCGACAAGATGCCGCTCACCTACCGGGCAAAGGCATTTCAGATGAAGTTCTGTCTGGACTGCCATCGCGATCCGGTCCGGCACTTGCGCCCTCGCGACCAGGTGACCCGAATGGACTGGAGCGAATGGACGCCGCAACAGGCGGACCGTTTCGGCAAGACTGCGATGGCGCATTTCCATATCAGGCCTTCGCGACTCGACAATTGCGGGATCTGCCACCGATGAAACGGTCCCCTGAGATGAGCGAGCGGAATCCGAAAGGATCGACTGCCAAGACTTATTGGCGCAGCCTGGAGGAGCGCTTCGACGCACCTGCGTTCCGCGCCCGAGTGGCACAGGAATTTCCGGCGCTTGCGCGCCGGCAACCGGATTTTGACCGGCGTGCTTTCTTCAAATGCTTGGCAGGCGCAGTCGCGCTTGCCGGTCTCGATGGCTGCGAGCGGCAACCCGCCGAGGATTCCTGGCCTATGCCTCGCATGCCCGAAGGCGGCACGCCCGGCAGTGTGCGTTACTACGCTTCGGCGGTGGAGCTCGACGGCGTGGGCCAGCCCATCATAGGCAAGTGCCGCGATGGGCGTCCGATCAAGCTGGAAGGCAATCCGGATCACCCGGCCAGTGCGGGTGCCACCGACGCGTTCACCCAGGCCGCGCTGCTGGGGTTGTACGACCCGGACCGTTCGGCGAGCCCGCTGAAGGACGAAACCGTTGCCGATTGGGATGACGTGGGGGCCATGATGCTGGTCCTGCGCGAGAAGCTTGACGCGACTACCGGCGAAGGCCTGCGTTTGCTCACCGGCCCGATCGGCTCGCCCACGCTCCTGCGCCAGATAAGGCAAATGAAGCAGCGTTGGCCGGCAATGCGATGGCATGTCCATGAGGCGTCCGGCCTGGCCGGGAATGCGGACAGGGTCTTGAGGCTGGAGACTGCGCACGCCGTGGTATGTCTCGATGCCGATCCGCTTGGCAACGGTCCGCACCAGACCTGGCACGCGCAAGGCTGGGCAAAGCGGCGCCGGGCGTTCCAGGCGGGCGAAGGCAGTGCGCTCCTTCTGGTTGCCGAGCCGACGCCAACCCTCACGGGCGTCGCCGCGCAAGAGCGTCTCGTGGCAGGTCATTCGCGGATGGAGGCGCTTCTGACGGCGCTCGAGGCAAAGCTTGGCGGGAGCGTCGCCGGACCTACCTTGTCGCGCGAAGAGTCCGATTGGATCGAAAAGGCTACCCGTACTTTGCAGGAGCAACGCGGGCAGGGACTGCTGCTGGTCGGTGCGCATCACAGCGAGCCACTTCGGCGCCGCGCCGATGCCATTAACGCTGCATTGGGTAATCGGGCCTCACAAGGTAGGGCGGGTACCCCTGGCATTGCCCCCGATGGCGATCTTGCCGCGCTCGTAGCCGACATGCAGGCGGGAATTGTGAAGACCCTGCTGACGCTCGAAACCAACCCGGCGTACAGTGCGCCAGCCGACAGCGGCTTTGGGGCTGCAATCCAGCGAGTCCCATTGACTGTCCATGGCGGCCTTTATCGTGATGAGACGGCAGAACATTGCCAGTGGCACTTGCCGCTGGAGCACGCGCTCGAAAGCTGGAGTGACGTGCGTTGCGCCGATGGTTCGGTAAGCCTCGTACAACCGCTCGTGCGTCCTTTTCTCGACGTGCGCTCGCGTCACGAAGTCCTGGCCATGTTGATGGGGGATCAGACATCCGCTCGGGATCTCGTGCGCTACACCTGGCGTGACCGTTGGAACGGGGACGAGCAAGGCTGGCAAAAGCTATTGGTCTCCGGCGTCATTCCGGACAGTCGCCCCTCTCTCGCAGCGCCCGCCTCGACGCCCGGTGCGTCGCCCATGCCGCTACCGGCCCGACATCCGGACGGCGGGCTGGAGGTCGTCTTCCGACCCGATCCGACGGTTTACGACGGGTCACTTGCCGAAAATCCCTGGCTACAGGAATTGCCCAAGCCACTCACAAAGCTGACCTGGGACAATGCGGTGCTCGTTTCTCCGGCTATTGCCGCCGAGTGCGACCTTGCCAACGAGGACATAGTCGAACTGACGATAGGTCCGGCGCGGGTGACGGGCCCGGCCTGGATCGTACCGGGCCAAGACGTCCGAACTATCGTGTTGCACCTTGGCTATGGCCGGCGGGCGGGTAGTGAAATCGCGCGTGCGAGCGGCTTCGATGCTAATGCGCTGCGCACAATGGCCGAGCCGTGGCACCGCAATGGCGCGAAGCTTCGCAAAACTGGAGAAACCCGGCGCCTAGCCTGCACCCAGACACATTGGGCGATGGACGGGCATGACTGGGTCCGCGAAGTGGAACGACCGGGGGAAACCCTTCCCGAAAAATCGGAGAAGGCGAACTTCTATCCGCCGCAGCCCGCGAGGTCCGACGAGCCTGCCTGGGGTATGGCGATCGACCTCGACCTGTGTATTGGCTGCAACGCCTGTGCCACGGCCTGCGTGGCTGAAAATAACGTGCCCATGGTGGGCAAGCAGCAGGTAGCGATGGGGCGGGAGATGCACTGGCTGCGCATCGACCGTTATTACACAGGCCCCGTCGAAGCGCCCGAACATCGTTTCCAGCCGGTGCCCTGCATGCATTGCGAGGATGCGCCTTGCGAGATGGGGTGCCCGGTGAATGCGACCGTTCATAGCCCCGATGGTCTTAACCTGCAGGTCTACAACCGCTGTATCGGTACCCGAACGTGCTCTGCCTTTTGTCCTTACAAAGTCCGGCGCTTCAACTGGTTGGACTACACCCGCGATGCCGCACCGGGGATCGAGGCGCAGCGCAATCCGGATGTGACAGTGCGCGACCGCGGCGTGATGGAGAAGTGCACCTACTGCATCCAGCGTATCTCGCAGGCGCGGATCGAGGCGGACAAGCAGGGCCGCACCATCGTCGACGGTGAAGTGCGAACCGCCTGTCAGCAGGCCTGTCCGACCCAGGCGATCGTCTTCGGCGATATATCGAATACGGGCAGTGAAGTGTCCCGCCGTAAACACGACGTTCGCGACTACGCCCTGCTCGAAGAAACCAACACGCGGCCGCGCACGACGTATGGCGCACGGATCAGAGCGGGGGAGGGCAAGGCGTGACCAAGACTTCGCGATACCACCGAATCACCGGCGAAGTCGTGTCGATTCCGCGCCACTTTCCGGCGCCGAGACTATGGCTGGCGATGTTCGCGGGATCGTTGGCCTTGCTGATGCTCGGAGCGGTATCGCTTGCAGTGCTGCTGGTGCGCGGGCCGGGCATCTGGGGCAACAATATCCCCGTCGGTTGGGGTTTTCCGATTGCCGGTTACGTTTGGTGGTTGGGCATAGGCCATGCCGGCACGCTGATTTCAGCCATGCTTCTGCTGCTCGCGCAACCCTGGCGCAATGCCCTCAATCGCTCTGCCGAAGCGATGACGCTGTTCGCGGTTGTTTGTGCCGGGCTTCTGCCAATCTTGCACCTAGGACGGCCGTGGTACTTCTACTGGATGGCGCCCTATCCGAACACGATGGGGATCTGGCCGCAGTTCCGCAGCCCACTTTCGTGGGATTTCTTCGCCGTCACCGTTTACCTGATCGTATCGGTGATGTTCTGGTACATCGGCATCATCCCGGACCTGGCTTCGGCGCGGGATAGGGCGAAAAAACGCCGCTTCCAGATCTTTTACGGACTTTTGGCGCTGGGCTGGCGCGGTTCCGGTCGGCACTGGTTGCGCTGGCGACAGGCCTATCGCCTGACCGCTGCGCTGGCCGTGCCGCTTGTTGCGCTGGTGACGGCGTCTTACGCTTTGCTGTTTGCCGGCGGGCCGATCCCCGGCTGGAACAGCACGGTATTTCCTCCGTACTTCCTCGTCGGCGCGGTATTTTCCGGGTTCGGTGTCGTGGCGATCCTGGCATCGGCGCTGCGCAGCTTGCTGGGTCTCAAGGATCTGATCCAAGCGAGTCATCTCAACCGGCTCGGGCAGATGCTGCTGGCGACCGGCCTGATGACGGCCTACGGCTATCTCGCAGATGCGTTTACCGCGCTCTATGCCGGGGGCTACGAACTTGAGACCCTGGGGGACCGCCTGTTCGGGCCTTACGCCTGGAGTTATTGGGGCGCAGTCATCCTTAACTTCGCTCCGCTGCAGTTGCTGTGGTGGAAGCGTTTCAGGCAGAGTCCATTGACGCTCAGTCTTTGCGGCCTCTGCGTGGCCGTCGGTATGTGGCTTGAACGCTATATGCTGGTGATCACCGGCTTGTACCGGGACTGGCTCGATTCTTCGGTTAACCTGTTTCACTCGAGCTTCTGGGATTGGGCTTTCTTTGCCGGTTTTGTCGGTCTTTTCCTTTCCGGTATGCTGCTTTTCGTACGGCTGTTGCCGGTCATTTCTGCCTTCGAGGTAAAGGAAGAAGTGGAAGCCGGACATGGCTGAAAAGCGCATTCCCTACGCCGTTCTCGGCGAATTTCTCGAGCCCGAAGCTCTGCTCGCGGGCGTCAGGACCTTGCGTTCGGACGGCTGGAATATTGAAGTGTTTTCGCCATTCCCGCTGGCAGGCATGGGTGAAGCTCTGGATTGGCGTGAGAACAAGGTGCCGCTGGCCTTCCTGATCTGCGGCTTGACAGGCGGCCTCGCAACTTTCGCAGTCGAGGCCTTGGGGAACTACGACTATCCGCTGGACGTGGGCGGTCGCCCGCTGGTCGCCATGCCCGCATTCCTCTTCGTTGCGCTCATCATGGCGATCCTGGCTGCGGTTCTCGGGGGCATCGCGGCGATGTTCGTGGCCGATCGGCTGCCTCGCTTGCACCATCCGCTGTTCGATGCAGAGAGGTTCCATCTTGCCAGCGACGACCGGTTCTTCCTCGCGGTAATGCTGCGCGGCGGCAGCGTCGATCCGAAGGACGCGCGAGCCGCACTATGGCGATTGCAGGCGCGTGACGTCACCGATGTCTGCGAAGGAGAGATCACTTGAGGTTGGTCGCGCTCCTTGGTTGCATGGTTCTCGCGGGATGTGGCCGCAATATGGTTCAACAGCCGCGCTACGATGAATACGAACGTGGTGCGCTGTTTCCGGACCATATGGCCATGCAACTGCCGCCTGATGGGGTCGTCGCTCGCGATGCATTGGAACGAGTGGCCGCCACGCGCCGCCCGCCAATGACGCTGGACCTTGTCGAGCGGGGCAAGCAGCGCTTCGAGATATTCTGTGTGCCCTGTCACGGGCACGACGGCTCCGGCGACGGGATCGTCCCGGCAAGAGGCTTTCCGCATCCGCCTGACTTGCGCGCGCGGAGACTTGTCGAAGCGCCCGATCGTCATTTCTATCAAGTCATCACCCAAGGGTATGGCGCCATGTATTCCTATTCTGACCGGGTTCCGCCGCACGACAGGTGGGCGATTGCCGGCTATGTGCGCGCGCTCCAGGGGACTGGCCTTGCTCCGGAGGCGGTCGCCACAGACATGCAGGGAGTCGATCATGCGCATCGCTGACTTGTTTAGGGATTTCGGCCTGAGCGGGTTCGGTTTGGCCGGCGTTATGGCCGCGGCGGCCTGTGTCATCGTCGCTCCGGCGGACGCGCTCACAGGTTGGCTGACTGCGGCGGTACTGCTTCAGTCCGTACCCTTCGCCGCGCTGCTTCTCCTGGCGATGATGCGTCTCATACCCGGAGCTTGGGAAGGCCAGTTGCGCACCTCTTGTGACGCGGCAGTAGGACTCTGGTGTCTTTCCGGCTTGACCTTCATTCCGGTATTGCTGGGAATGGGGGCAATCTATGAGTGGATGCAGGTCCGGCCAGAGAGTGCATTCGAGGCGGTCTGGATATCGCCGGTCTTCTTCGTTGCGCGCACTCTGCTCTGGTTCTGCGCGCTTGCATGGATTGCTCGCAAGCTTGTTGGGGGGAAGGCATCGGAAGGAACTGCGGCGTTTGCCCTGATTATGCTGGTCCTTGGAGGATCATTGCTGGCAGTCGACTGGTTCATGTCGCTCGATCCTGCTTTTCACTCGTCGGGATACGGGCTCCAGGTCATGACTTTGGAAGTCGGCGCGGCTTTTCCCGTTCTCTTGGTCATCCGTGCGGCGCGCAACGATCCGCCCGATCGGCCCGGAATTCTGGGAGGACTTCTGATCGTGTTCCTGCTGCTCTGGATCTACTTCCAGTTCCTGACCTATCTCGTCATCTGGTCGGGTAATCTTCCCGACGGAGCCGAGTGGTATGCCAAGCGGTCGACCGGCGGTTGGCGATGGGTCGCCCTGACGTCAGGGCTGTTGGGGGGGCTTCCGCTCCTCGCCCTGTTGCATCCGTATGTGCGCACGTCGTTTCGTGCCATTCTCGCCATTGCGGTTCCCGTGTTCGTGGGTAAGTGCCTCGAGTTCGCATGGCTGGCACTGCCAGGGCGAGGACCAATGTCGATTCTGGCGTTCGCTCTGGCACTTGGCGGAATGGGCTGCTTGGCTGCCAACTATCTCACGCCCGGCCCGCGTTGGCGAAGGGCGTTGCGCAATTCCGTGTCATGATCCGGGATCTTCATCCTCATACCAGACCGCAGCGCACGCGCGATGCCAACGCCGTATCCCAAGAGGCGCGCGCTTGCGGTTACGAGCCGCAGGACTGGCCCATGCGTGCGGTGTGGAAGGGTGCACCGGTCCTGTTCGTCCTATTGGGGCTCGCGTTGCTCGGCATGGGGGCTCTGATGCACGAACTCTCGCCACGCCGTCAATTCATAAGCGCTGCAGAGGCTTCCCGCAGACTCGATCCGCCCGAGCCACGACTTAGTCCGTACCAGGAGGCCGAGCGCAAGCTGGCCGCCACGCGCCAGATCGATGCGCTTCACCGTGCGCCGGTCCCTCTGAGCCGGGCCATGGCTGAAGCCGTGCGGCGTGGCTGGCGGGAAGAGAGGGGGACGCGGTGAAGGCGTTTGCGTTCTTGATCCTGGCCATGCTGCTGATGGGCAAGGGAATGCCTGCGCAAGGCGCGTCTCCATTCGATCCCTTCGGCGTTGCGCGGATCGATCAGCGCCCCGGCGCGCAGGTTCCGCTCGATGGTCCCTTTCAGGACCAGTCGGGCGAGAATGTGACGTTGCGCGGGCTCGCCGCGGGAAAGGTGCTGGTGGTCGTGCCGGTTCTACATGATTGCCCGAACATCTGCGGTGTCACGCTTGCAGGAATAACTTCGGCGGCAGCCCGTCAGACAAAGTTCAAGGCAGGCCGCGATTTCGTAATCGTCGCCTTCGGCATCGATCCCAACGAGGCACAGACTGACGCACGCAGCAATCTTGAGCGCCTACGCAAGCAGGTGCCGGAAGGCGAGGTGCAACCTGTGGCCACGGTGGGAAGCGCGGTCCATATCCACGCGGTTACCGATGCGCTCGGGTACCACTACGCCTTTGACCCCCGCATTGGCCAGTACGCGCATGCCGCAGCCAGCGCTGTCCTGACTCCCGAGGGAAAGCTTGTGCGTTGGCTTTACGGTCTCGATCCGACCCCCCAAGAACTGGCCGACGCCCTTGACAAAGCGAAGGCGGGGCAGACTGGCGGCTTCGTGCAGCAACTGATCCTGCTGTGCTACCACTACGACCCGAAGACCGGCACCTATTCTCTCCTGATCGACAGGGTCATGCGGTTTGCCGGAATCGCTACGGTTTTGGGAATTGCCGGGCTCATCCTGTGGTTGCGAAGGCGCAAGGCATGAGCGGGTCGATCCTCCTTTGGCCACCGGCTGCGAGTGCCTATGCCCGCCAGGTCGACGTGCTGATCGGCACATTTGGGGCACTCGTCGTTCTACTTTCAGCGCCGGTCTTCGTCCTGATGATCGTCTGGGCCTGGCGCTATCGCAAAGGTCGACGTGCTGATCGATCGCCGGGCCGGAATCGCAACATCTGGCTCGAAACGAGTTGGTCGGTGATCCCGTTTCTATTGATCCTGGGCTTTTTCTTCTGGTCGTCTGCGATGTTCCTTTCCGTCCAGACGCCTCCTGACGACGCACTCACGGTCAATGTCGTCGCCAAGCAATGGATGTGGAAGTTCCAACATGCCGGCGGAGCGCGGGAAATCAACGATCTGCATGTTCCGGCAGGCCGACCGGTACGCCTGACCATGACCTCACAGGATGTCATCCATAGCCTGTTCGTGCCCGCCCTGCGCATCAAGCAGGATGTTCTGCCCGAACGCTATACCCAACTCTGGTTCAATGCAGACCACCCGGGAGTCTACCCGCTGCGCTGCGCCGAATACTGCGGCACCGATCACAGCGAGATGATCGGACGCTTCATTGTCCAGCGGCCACAGGACTATGCCCTTTGGATCAGCCGGATGGGAATGGACGAGGGGCTCGCCAAGAGTGGAAAGGATCTGTTCAACAAAGTGGGATGCAGCGGCTGTCATGGTCCGGCTTCTCCGGTCCATGCCCCGAGCCTCGACGGTCTTTATGGCTCCGTAGTCGCGCTGGATGGAGGGCGGACGGTACGCGCCGACGGCCAGTACCTGCATGACAGTATCATGTTGCCTAACAGCCAGGTCGTCGCGGGATACAAGCCGATCATGCCGGCCTTCGGCAATCTGCTCGACGAGGAGGAGGTCCTGCAACTCGTGGCCTATCTCAAGTCCCGCAAGAGCGCGACCCCATCGTCGGGTGAAATCGGCGGGGAGCGGCCATGAACGAGCGTACCTCTCAAGATGCGATCCCCAATACGGTAGAAGAACGCGCCAGCTATCTTAATGCCAGTCAGGGCCTGAAATCCTGGTTGCTCACCACGGACCACAAGCGCATTGGTCTGCTCTATCTTTTCTCGATCACCTTCTTCTTCGTGATCGGGGGAAGTGCCGCCTCGCTCATCCGACTGGATCTGCTAACGCCTGCTGGGGATCTGCTCAGCAACGACGGCTATGATCGGGCGTTCTCCCTTCACGGAATCGTCATGGTCTGGTTCTTCCTGATACCGTCAATTCCCAATGTTTTCGGCAACTTCCTGATCCCGATGATGATCGGTGCCCGCGACGTGGCATTTCCCCGCCTGAATCTGGCGAGTTGGTATGTCTTCCTGGTGGGCGGCTGTATTACCCTGCTCGTCGTTGTCATGGGCGGAGTCGATACCGGTTGGACCTTCTACACACCGTATTCCTCCACTTATTCCAACGGCTACGTGATCGGCGCGCTGGCTGCCGTGTTTATTTCCGGCTTTTCTTCGATCATGACCGGCCTCAATTTCATCGTCACCATCCACAAGCTGCGTGCGCCCGGGATGACCTGGGGCAGGTTGCCGCTGTTTGTCTGGTCGCATTATGCCACCTCGGTCATTTTTGTGCTGGCAACGCCGATCCTGTCCATCACCTTGCTGCTTTTGGCGTTGGAACGGATTTTCGGAATTGGCATCTTCGATCCCAACATGGGCGGAGACCCCTTGCTGTTCCAGCACTTATTCTGGTTCTACAGCCATCCGGCCGTTTACATCATGATCCTGCCGGCGATGGGGGTGATCACCGAGCTGATTACGGCCGCCGCACACAAGCGCGTGTTCGGCTATTGGTTCATAGCCTATTCCTCGATCGCGATTGCTGTCATCGGCTTTCTCGTCTGGGGGCATCATATGTTCGTGTCGGGCCAGAGCCCCTACGCCAGCGAAATATTCTCGTTTCTATCGATTGTCGTTGCCGTGCCCAGCGCGATCAAGGTCTACAACTGGACTGCCACCCTTCACAAGGGCGAGATTCTGCTGGACGGACCGTTTCTTTACGCGATGGCCTTTATCGGGCTCTTCGTGGTCGGCGGCCTGACCGGCCTGATGCTGGCGATGCTGGCCATCGATATCCATGTGCACGACACTTACTTCGTCGTGGCCCATTTCCATTACATCATGGTTGGCGGCACAGTCAGCGCCTTCTTCGGCGCGCTGCACTACTGGTGGCCGAAGATCACCGGTCGGCTCTATAACGACACTTGGGCGAGGATCGGGGCGATTACCATCTTTGCCGGATTCAACATGACGTTTTTCCCGCAGTTCCTGCTGGGATACGAGGGGATGCCGCGACGTTATCACGTCTATGCGCCTGAGTTCCAGGTGCTCAACGTCATGTCGTCAATTGGGGCATCGATATTGGCCGTGGGGTATGTCTTCCCGATGATCTACCTTTTGTGGTCGCTGCGCTATGGCAGGCCGGCCGGGCCGAACCCATGGGGAGCGACCGGGCTGGAATGGTCGGTCCCGTCGCCACCGCCGGAGCATAACTTCACCGAGGTCCCCTTGGTCGACGCCGAGCCCTATTGCTATCCGGTGGAACCCGACGATCCCGACCGTAGCGAGCGGCGCGAGGAGGCGATACATGAGTGAGCCTGCACTGCAGCTGCCGTTTGCTCGCATCGCGCGACAGCGCGAGGCGGACCGGCTTGGCATGCTCATTTTTCTGGCCACAGAAGTCATGCTGTTCGGCGGGGTCTTTGCGGGAGCCCTGACCGTGCGGCTGCTCCATCCCGGGGAGTATGTTCATGCATCGCAGCAGATGCACTACTGGCTTGGCGGTATCAACACGGCGGTTCTGCTGACGTCCAGCCTCTTGGTGGCGCTGGCCGTCAGTGCTGTACGAGACGGGCGCGCCAGACTGAGCGGTTGGTTGCTCGGCGGCGCGATCGGCTTCGCCTTGGCCTTTCTCGTTATCAAGTTCACCGAGTACGCCATCGAATGGAATGACGGGGTAGTGCCGGTTTACAGCCCCGCGCACCTTGCCGGAAGCGTGCACGAACTGGTGATGACAGTCTATTTCATCGGCACCGGGCTGCACGCATTGCACGTGACGGTGGGAACGATCCTGCTGGGAACGATGATCTGGCCGCTGGGCGCTGCCCGAAGCGATACCGGGGCGACAACGGTGGGCAATGCGGCGCTTTATTGGCACTTCGTCGATATCGTCTGGATATTCCTTTATCCGACACTCTACCTGGCGCGATGACCATGAGCGATGTTCTTCGCCTCCTTCTGGTATGGGGCGCTCTCATGGGCCTGCTTGCATTGACCATCGGCGCGAGCTTCCTCCCGCTGGGCCCGGTCCTGCCCTTCATTTCCTATGGCATCGCCGCGGCCAAAACCGCTCTGGTCTTCTGGTTCTTCATGGAGATGCGTCGCGAGGACAATCTGGCAAGACTGGCCGCGCTAACCGGGTTCGTCTGGCTGGCGTTGTTGTTTGTGCTTATTTCGGCCGACGTGGTGACGCGTACCACCTGAGCCTGTTCACGCGGCGGTTTCTTTTCGGGCCTTGCGCTCTTGGGATTCCTCTTCATCCAAGAAGAGCCGGCGTGCTGCATTCACAAGGGCAACGTGCGATAGGGCCTGCGGGAAATTGCCAAGCTGACGCGGATTGCCTTTCAGCGACAGTTCCTCCGAGAAGAGGTGCAGATCGTTCCCGCGCGCAAGGATCCTTTCAAAGAGCCGCTCCGCATCATCCTTTCGCCCCTGCAGGTGATAGACTTCGGCGAGCCACAGGCAGGCAGCGACGAAGGCCCCTTCCGAGCCGCCGACACCATCGTCGGTTTCTTGCGGCCGATAACGGCATACCAAGCCATTGATGATGAGGTGCTGCTCGATGGCAGATACCGTGCCGGCCATGCGAGGATCGTCCGCTGCGATGAAGCCCACAAGGGGTAGCCTGAGCAACGCCGCATCGAGGCGCTGTCCGTCGAACTCGGCGGTGAACGTGTTGCGCTCGGAATTGAAGCCTCGCTCCAGAACCATGTCGCGCACGCGGTTCGCCAGATTGCGATAGCGCTCCGAACGCGACTTGTCATGCTTTTCCAGCCAGACCGAGGCTCTGTCGAAGCCGACCCAGCACATGACCTTGGAATAAGTATGATGAACCGGTTTGCCCCGACTTTCCCAGATCCCCGCGTCGGGCTGTTCCCAAACGTTCTCCAGCTTGTCGATCAGCCTCGAGATGAGGTGACCGCCTTGATTTTCCGGGTTGATGTCCTCGGTATGAAATGCCTGAAACAAGGCGTCGATCACTTCACCGAAGATGTCGAGCTGCAACTGGTGTGCTGCGCCATTGCCGATGCGGACCGGTTGGGCGCCATTGAAGCCCTCCAGCCAATCGGCATGCCATTCCGGAGTGCGACGACAGCCATCGACGCCGAAAAAGGGCTGCAGTTCGATCGGGTCGCCGCACACGGCCCGTTGCAGCCAAGCGATCCAGTCCTTCGCTTCTTTCCGCAGACCGACCCTTGTGAGTGCCAACAGGGTGAAAGTAGCATCGCGCAGCCAGCAATAACGATAATCCCAGTTGCGCTTGCCGCCCTCACGTTCCGGCAAGGAGGAACTGACAGCCGCGACGATGCCGCCTGTTGGTCGATGGACAAGCGCCTTAAGAGTAATCAGCGAGCGAATAATCGCTTCACGATACTTGCCGGTATATTCTATTCGGTCAGTCCACTCGCGCCAGGTATCTTCTGTCTCTACCAGCGCCTGTTCTGGGTCGACCTGGCAAGGCGGTTCGTGATTGGAAGCGAACCAGGTGAGGACAAAGGTGGTTTTCTGTCCTTCGGCCACCTTGAACCTGTTTATCAATCTTCGGTCGTTAAAGTCGATCTCAGTGCCGAAGTTGAGTGAAACAGCATTCGGTCCGGCAATGGCGAGTGCTTGGCCCCCATCCTGTTTGGTCACACGCGGGTGTAGTCGCCCATAGTCGAAACGCAGGATCAATTCGCTGGTCAAGGCAACTTCGCCGGAGAGGCCCTCGACGATGCGCACGATGTCAGGCGCTTCTCCACGGATCGGCATGAAGTCGGTGATCCGGACTTTACCCGTGTCGATTTCGAACTCGGTTTCAAGGATCAGGGTATCTTTGCGATAGCGGCGAGACCGAGCCTGTACGTTATGGTCAGGACCCAGCTTCCAGCAGCCGTTCTCCTGGTTTCCGACCAAAGCGGCGAAACATGCTTCGCTATCGAAACGCGGGAAGCAGAGCCATTCGATCGTTGCATCGCGGTTGATCAGCGCGCCGGTTTCGCCATCCGCAATTATGGCGTAATCGTCAATTCGTCGCTGGCTCATAAGTCGAGGCCCTCGATCCTTGCTTTCTATATTACAAACAAGGTGTCAGACGGGGTTCAGGTTCCCACGGTCTCCAGAAAGTCTGGTTCAAGCCGGCGGGAACCATGACTGACAGGATAAGTTTCCAGGATCCACGATGAGCAGCCACTATGACGCCGTCGTAGGATGGCCGGAACAGGTCCTTGTCGGCGGTCCAAATGAAGGTTTGGAGAAATGATCGAACTCAACGCGTCCATGCCGTTTGATGCCATGACCGGGGAAATCATGCTGCGCCTGCTGATTGGTACAGTTGTCGGCATGCTGCTGGGATTCGAACGCGAAATGAAGGATTACGACGCTGGGCTGCGCACGCATGGCTTCGTCGCGCTGAGCGCATCGATCATGACGGTGACTGCACTCGCGCTGTTCTACCAGTTGGGCGGGTCGCAATCGCGACTCGATCCCTTGCGCGTAATCGAAGGCATGGCGGCTGCCATCGGTATCATTGCCGCCGGACTGATTATTGTCCGCGGCGATAACGTCAAGAATCTTACGTCCGCTGCGCATATTTGGCTCACTGCGACGCTCGGGATCGCAAGCGGGGCGGGATTTTATCCGATCGTGGCGCTTGGCACCGCTCTCGCCCTGATCCTGCTCGTACTGGTAGGATTTGCCGAGAGGCGATGGAAGGACAAACGCGGTTCCGACAACTGAGCAGGGTGGGGCCATCGACAGTCTCGAACCGGTTGTCTTTCAGTCGCGAAGCTTGGCTCCGACAGAGATGAGAATTTCGCGTATTTCCTCGGTCTTGGGCGCATCTACATCAACGGATAACAGGATCGATGAGTAAAGAGCTCCATCTTTGCGCGGAGCATCGTGAGATCGCTCATCGGGACTGTCCCCACCCGACGGGACGAGGCCTTCACTGTTTGAACCACCGGCAGGTTCAAGAAAGATGTCGGGGCGGGCGATACCGTACTGCTGGACTAGGCGTTCGGCCGCTATATCGGCATCTGCCCGGGCGCTGAAATAGGCTTCGATTTGCGGCATTCTGCTGTCCTTTCGGCGAAGATCCGCTTCCGAGATGGCGTGTCCAAGTTGCCATCGCTGACCGTGAGTCACGGTAAAGTGTACTGCTTTCATCTAATCAACGGTCCAGGTTGCGCAGGTTTCCCGGTGTAAGGCAGATTATCGCGCATTTCGAACGCCTCAGACGATGCGCTCCGGACAGCCGGGAAACCTCTGTTCAGTTACGGGCAAGTCATGGGCGACTCGAACGGGGCGCTTATAAGCGCCTGCGGAACCGATGCGAACGACAGTTGGTTGTATAGTCAAGACAGGAGGTCTGCATGGCGACACGCGCATATTGGCAGGGCCAGATTCGATTGGCACTCGTCTCCATTCCCGTTGAGATCTATTCCGCAACACGCAGTGGTGCTTCAATCAGCTTTCGCCAAATCCATGAACCCAGCGGTAAGCCAATCCGCTACGAGAAGGTGGTTCCCGGCGTTGGCCCGGTTGACCGCGAGGAAATTCTCAAAGGCTACGAGGTTGAAAAGAATAGCTATGTCCTTCTACAGGAGGACGAGATCGAGAGCGTAAAGGTGGAGAGCAAGCGGACGCTTGAATTGGTCCAGTTCGTCGATTTCGACGAAATAGATGTCCTTTACTATGAGAAACCTTATTTCGTGGTCCCGGCGGACGAACTTGCGGAGGAGGCCTATATCGTCTTGCGAGACGCGCTCGAGGCGGCCCGGAAGGTCGGTCTGGGCCAGTTATCGGTTCGCGGGCGAGAGCATCTGGTTTCGCTGAAGCCTTGTGGTCGCGGGATGGTGCTGGAGACATTGCGTTACGGCGACGAGGTGCGCCGTGCGCAGACCTATTTTCGCTCTATCGGCGAGGACAAGCCCGACAAGGATCTTCTCTCGCTAGCGGAGGAACTGATCGACAGGAAAACCGCTCCTTTCGATGCCGGCGAATTTCACGATCGCTATGCCGCGGCGCTGCAGGAACTGATCGATAAAAAGATCAAGGCCAAGGGCAAACGGGTAGTCGAACAGGTGGAGGAACCTGCTGCGGGGAAGGGAACGAATGTCATCGACTTGATGGCAGCACTCAAGAAATCAGTCGACGCCGAAGGCAAGAAGGGCGGGCCGCAAAAGCGGTCGGCGTCGGGCGGTCGCTCCGCAAGGAAGGCAGGGAACAATGGCGATCGCAAAAGTGCCTGATCGCCTGACAAGGCGCTGTATCGTGACATGGCTCAGAACGGGTATCCGCAGACATGCCTGAAAACAACTTGCTCGAATCCTATAACGCAAAGCGCGACTTCGCGCGGACTCGCGAACCTCGAGGAAAACGCAGCCATCGGCAAGGAAACAGCTTCGTGGTGCAAAAGCACGCGGCAAGCCGGCTGCATTTCGACTTTCGCCTGGAATTGGATGGCGTCCTCAAGAGTTGGGCGGTTACGCGAGGCCCCAGCCTCGACCCGAACGACAAGCGCCTGGCAGTGCGGACCGAAGATCACCCGCTGGACTACGCAGGATTTGAAGGTTCGATCCCCCGGTCAGAATATGGCGGAGGCACGGTGATGATCTGGGACAAGGGAATCTGGCACCCCGTGCCCGGCAAGACTCCAGACGATCTCGAAAAGGGGCACCTTCATTTTGTTCTTGAGGGGAAGAGGATGAAGGGCGAATGGCTTCTTGTGCGCATGAAACCGCGCAAGGGGGAAAAGCGTGAGAACTGGCTTTTGCGCAAAGTCGATGACGATTTCGCAGGAGGTGCGGACGAACTCGTGCGCCGCGAACTGACGAGCGTCGAGACGGGCCGGACGATGCAGGAGATCGGTAGCGGTGCGCACGATGACGCGGCGCGCCAAAATCGCAAGACGACAAGTCTTGAGAGAAGGATGAAGGCGGCGAAGCCCGCTGGCGCGACGAATGGAGCGGCGAGGGGCCCGGTGCCCGGCCGTCGCTCGGATCAGAATGCACGGCGATCGTGTCAGGGATTGCCGGCATTTCGAAAGCCGCAGCTGGCCACCCTGGCCGATCACGTTCCCGATGGACCCGATTGGCTTCACGAGATCAAGTTCGATGGCTACCGCCTGCTCGTTGCAGCCGATGGAAATAAAGTAGCGATGTATACGCGCTCCGGTCAGGACTGGACGGCAAAATTCAGGCCGCTGGGCCGTGCGATAGCTGCCCTCGATTTGCCGTCCTGTCTGATCGATGGTGAAGTCACCGCGCCGGACAAGGGTGGAAACCCGAGCTTTTCAGCGCTTCAGGCCGCGCTCAAGCGGGGAAACGGCGCCCAAACCGAAGCGGACCGGCTGGAATTTCATGCCTTCGACCTGTTAGAAGCGTACGGAAAAGATCTGGCGTCGTACGGCAACCTGGAGCGCAAGGCGCGTCTGGCAGAATTGCTTGCGCACGCTACTCCGCCGGTACGGCTGACCGACCATGTGATCGGTGCAGGAGAGCGCTTGTTCGGGGCCATGTGCGATGCGGGCCAAGAAGGTATCATAAGCAAGCGGGCTAATGGACTATACAGGGGGCATCGGACCAGGGACTGGCTCAAAATCAAATGCACACGTCGACAGGAGTTCGTTATCGTGGGATGGCAACCCAGCAAAGCGCGCGGTCGGCCTTTCGCGTCTTTGTTGATGGCTCAGCATGAGAACGGGAAGCTCATCTACAAGGGGAAAGTCGGAACCGGGTTCGACTATGGCACCATGGCCGAACTGGCCGGAATGTTCGAAGTTCGCAGCCGTAAGACGCCCCCCCTTGACGCGCCCAAGGCGGAAACGTGTCATGCCCGGTGGATCCGCGCGGATCTGGTTGCTGAAGTGGCGTTTTCAGAGTTCACGAGCGAAGGGCGGCTGCGCCACGCATCGTTTCTCGGCTTGCGCAGGGACAAAGCCCCGTGGGAAGTAGTGCCGGAAGCGGCCGTGTCGCTCGAAGACGGCGGCGCAAGTGAAGCCGACGGCGGACTCAAGCAAGTCGGACTCACTCATGGCGAGCGGGTGGTGTTTCCGGATTCCGGTCAGACTAAGCGTGATCTCGCCCAGTATTATTCGACAATCGCGTCGCTCATCTTGCCGCAAATGGCGCGAAGGCCTGTCAGTCTGGTGCGGTGTCCGCAAGGCCGCGCCCGGAAATGTTTCTTCCAGAAGCACGATAACGGCGGCCTCGGCGAGCATGTGCACAAGCTGGAAATTCATGAAAAGTCCGGGAAGTCGCAACCGTATCTTTACATCGATGATGCTGAGGGCCTGCTCGAATGCATCCAGATGGGAACGATCGAATTCCATGCCTGGTCATGCCACTGCGATTTCGTGGACCGGCCCGATCGCATGATCTTCGACCTCGATCCCGACGAGGATCTCGAGTTCAAGGAGGTCACGCGGGCCGCAAATGATATCCAGGAACAGCTTGCCCACATGGGCCTGATCAGCTTTGCGATGTTGACCGGCGGTAAGGGCATTCATGTCCTCGTGCCCTTGCGGCGGGGGCATGAGTGGAACGTACACACGGATTTTGCCCGTCGTTTTGCGCAGGCATTGAGTGGTGCGGAGCCGCAGCGTTTCACGGCGACGATGGCTAAAGCCAAGCGCGAAGGGAAAATCTTCATTGACTGGTATCGCAATCAGCGCGGAGCTACTGCGGTGGTTCCCTATTCTGCCCGCGCCCGCACTGGCGCACCTATCGCTGCTCCGGTGACCTGGTCTGAATTGCGCAATATGAAATCCGCCGCGGCCTTTTCGATCGATGATGCGTCAACGCTTCTCGAACGGTCGACTGGCGACGAATTGGCCGGCTGGGGCGTTGCGGATCAGGGGCTGCCCGACCTTTGAATCCTTTGCAATTCAGCTGTGCCGACCTTCACGATGGGCGCAGCTTTTATTTGCTTCGGTGTGCGAGGAAGCCCGCGCCAAGACCAGCAAGGCTCGCCAGGGCGCCGACAGCCAGCCCTGTCCGATGGCGGCTCAGCCAGAATTGCGTGCTGTGCTTCTTGGCTGTGTCATCGAAGCGACCGTGCGCTCCGAAGTCGCCCTCCACCGGCGAATAGAGGTTGTCGCGGCGTTTTCCGGTAATCGGCTCCGGTCCCTGCTGACCGGCAAAGCCCGTGCGAGCAAGATACCGGTCGAGGACGGGCGATGCGATCCGGTCTCCCCAGATCGCCTGCAGTGTAGGCCATCCCAGTTTGAGCGATTTGCGGCGATGATGGGCAGCCCAGTGAATGGCCTTTGCAGCCACCTCCGGCTGGTAGGGTGGACTCGCTGGTTGTGGCTTTTTGGGCATGGTCGTGCGGATCCAATCGAACTGCGGTGTATTGACGCCGGGCAGCTGGACCATCGTCACATGAACCTTGGACCGCGCGTGGATTAATTCAGCTCGCAGCGAGTCGTGAAATCCCTGAATGGCGTGCTTTGCCCCGCAATAGGCCGATTGCAGCGGGATGCCGCGATAGGCAAGGGCGGATCCGACTAGGACTATCGAGCCTGAATTACGGGGGATCATCCTCTTGAGCGCCGCAGAGGTGCCATGGACCTGGCCAAGATATGTCACCTCTGTGACGCGGGCGAAATCCTCCATGGTCATATCGGTAAAGGGGGCCAGTACGCCGGCAAAGGCCGCGTTAATCCAGATTGAAATCGGCCCGAAGCTATCCTCGACCTCTTTCGCCGCTTTTTCGACCGCTTGCGCATCCGCTACATCCGTGGGCAGAAGCAGCGCTTCGCCGCCAGCTTCGCGAACTTCGTGCGCGGCCGCTTCGAGGCCCTCGGTGCCTCTTGCGATCAGAGCGATGCGTGCACCATCTTGAGCAAAACGACGCGTAACTGCCCGTCCCACGCCGGCCGATGCTCCGGTAATGACGACAATGGGCTTTTGCTGAGAAAGCTGCTTCATCGTTTCGGGAACTCCTCAACTACGAAATAGTGAGCCTTGGCGAGCTGTACCGGCTTAGGCCGCCAATGTGATTCTTGCTGGCCCGGACACTGGCGCAATTTGCCTTCGAAGCAGTCCAAATTCATTCAGAGTTTGGACGTGCGGAGTTTGCGCCTTCACTTTCTGGAGGGTGGGCCGGCGCTACGCCCGGGCCATACATATTGCCACCGTTCATTTGTGCACCGGCGACAGGTGGGCCGGATGCGGATCCGACGTAGCTCGATCTCACTGACGACACGATTACGCCCAATACAATCACGATGAACAAGCCCGCCAGGATCCAGACCCAACGCTTTCCGCTAAGGGGTAAGTCTGCCATACGTTAAATCTCCTTTCCCCAGAGGAATGCAAGCGATGTCCTCTTCAATTTCCAACAGACTTGTGGCGGTGTTGGTTCCTGATTCTGAGTTGCAGTAAGGGCTTTCCATTTCGCTTCACCGGGTTTGCTAAGCGGGCCTGCCTGTGTTAACTTTGGATATTATCGACTTTGACAAGGTCGAAACTTTTCTCTGCATTGATGCATCATTCAGCTGCTTAATGATTGAGAGGCGACGATTAATCGCGCGCTTTTTCACTTTCATAGAAATATTGCCATGCACCATTTTACGATTCTGCCGATCGGCAAACTTCAGCCCGTGCTGGAGTTAGAAACGTCCGACTGGAGCGAGATCCTGCGCCTCGTTGACGCAGGAGAAATTCAGTCCGGCGATGTTATGGAGGACGACCGTTACGCGTTCTCCGTCGAACTGCACCGCTCGGGCATGTGGGTCATCTTTCAGCGTTGCCAACGTTACCTGCAACAAGTCACGTCTTATGGATGAACGACTGCGCCTAAGTCTTGGCGGCCCCCACCGTTACGGTGGAACGCAATAGGCAAGGGCGAAGCGCGCGGGTCCGTGCGTAAGTGGTTGGTTTAGAGTGCGCGTTGGGAACGTCTTCACTCTCCCGATTTCGAATCCCCCTGCTCGACTTCATCGAGAGGGCGCTCGTCCTCCGTTCTGCGACCTTGCGCTTCGCCGCGAGCATCGTGCCAGATCGGATGCTTGGGGACAGGCTTGCGCCGTGGCTTGACGTTTTCGGTTATTTTGCGCGGTTGCTTCATGTTCTCATTCACCTTCTTGTCGTTCCGAGGTTTTGTCGATCTGCAGGGGCGAGACCTTTGGGGATTGCGCCGACGGGTGCCCCGCACCGCTCTCCAAGAACAGTGCACGATGTTGCCGATGGTTCCGGGAAAGAGACAAATTGAGTCGGCTGGACGCGCGATCGGGCGCCGCACCCGCAAAAAGCGACTGTCGGCATGGCAAGATGCATCCAGAAGTCATGCAAAAGCCTGGGCATTCGCTACGCGCCAGCCGAACGGATCATTCTTTGGTCGTTCGATGGCACAAGGAGCCGACGCGTACGTTGCAAGTAGAGACCTGCGGTTTCAGGGGGACTTGAACGTGTCACGCTTGAAGGATCATTCCATCAGTCACAGGCATTTCATTGAACGGCTTTTGATCGTCGCGGCTTTTGTCCTGATCGTTGCATTCCTCTGGTCCGTCAAATCGCTTCTGGTCGCGGTTGCAGGAGCCGCTGTGCTGTCTGTTCTCCTTCGCTCCATAGCCGATCCCCTGGGGCGGTGGACGGGCCTGGGATCGCGCGCCGGAACGGCGATGGCTGTCGTCGTCCTGTTGGGCGTCCTTGGGTGTGCAGGCTGGCTGTTCGGTGCGACAGTTGCCGTCCAACTGGCGCATTTAAGTACAGCGCTTCCTACCTCCTGGAATGATCTGGACGCTATCGCCGATACGGTTCCTTTCGGGGAGCAAGCTCTCACATCGTTGGAGAGCGAGCTAAATTTGCCGTCGCTCCTGCCTCAGCTTTTCAGGTTGATCAGCAATGCGGCGACCGATTTGACTCTCATTTTTTTTGGCGCGGTATTCTTTGCGGCTCAGCCGCAACTCTACAAGCGCGGCCTCCTCAAACTAGTGCCGTCAAATCGCAGAAGCGTGGTTTCCACTTCCCTTGGCGACGCACATCGTGCCCTGCGCCTTTGGCTTCTGGGGCAAGTGATTTCAATGATCGTTGTGGGAGTGCTTACTGGTTTGGGGTTATGGCTTGCTGGTGTCCCTTCGGCCCTGGCGCTTGGACTGATTGCCGGCTTGACGGAAGGAATTCCCTATCTCGGTCCCATTATCGGGTCGCTTCCCGGCATTTTGCTTGCATTACTCGAAAGCCCTCAGACGGCGCTATGGGCGTTGCTCGTTTACGTGGCAGTTCAGCAAATCGAGGGAAATACGCTCGTGCCGATCATCCATCGGGAATTCGTCGACCTTCCACCTGCGCTTACTCTATTCTCGATAATAGCCGCAGGCCTCGTCTTTGGGGTGATCGGCGTAATTTTTGCCACTCCCATGCTGGTTGTTGTCTACGTTATGATCAAAAGGTTGTACGTGCGTGAAGCGCTTGATACTAAAACCTCGCTGCCTGGTGAGCCTGAAGCCCCGACCTGAGCGCGAGACGGCGTTAGGGATGGCAAGCCCCGCTCAACTGCCGACGATGATGCCGCCATTAGGGTGAAGCACCTGGCCGCTCATATAGCTGGCGTCGTCGCATGCAAGAAAGAGGAAAGAGGGCGCGACCTCATTGGGTTCACCTGGGCGTCCCATAGGTGTGTCTTCGCCGAAATGCTCGAGTTTTTCGGCGCTCGCTCCGCCGCAGGGATTGAGCGGGGTCCAGATCGGTCCAGGTGCGACGGCATTGACCCGTATCCCCTCGCCGACCAGGTTTTCGGACAAGGAACGGGTGAAGGCCGTGATTGCGCCCTTGGTCGCACTGTAGTCGAGAAGCCCAGCGCTGCCCTTGTACATCGTCACGCTCGTGCAGTTGACTATTGCACTGCCGGCTTCGAGATGGGGTCTGGCGGCCTGCACCAGAAAAACCATGCTGAAGATATTGGTTTGAAATGTCCTCCTTAGCTGCTCCTCGGTGATGTCCGTGATTTCAGGGTCGGGGTGTTGTTCGCCGGCATTGTTCACCAGGATATCGATCTGTCCGAAGGCATCGAGGGTTTTCTCGATGACACGCTTGCACATTTTGGGCGAGCCGACATCTGCTTTGATCGTGATCGCTTTGCGACCCTCTTCTTCGACTATCCGCTGGGTTTCCTGCGCATCTTCATCTTCCAGCAAATAGACGATTGCGACATCGGCGCCTTCCCGAGCGAAGAGCGCGGCAACGGCGCGGCCAATACCGCTGTCGGCGCCGGTTACGAGGGCGACCTTGCCCTTCAATCGACCGGAACCGGGATACCGTGGTTGGCATTCGGGCTTTCGCGACAACGCGCTCTCGTGGCCGGGCAGCGAATCCTCGTGAATCATTTCGATTGTCTGGGGCATGGAAAATCTCCTCTTTCCCATCCAACGACAGGCCCCCACGGTGAGTTTCGCATATCGAGCAACCTTCGATGAGCCGTTGCTTCGACTGGATGAAGCGTCGTCGATTGTCGGTAGTGATGTGAGCAGGTGGTGGATCGGAATTGCCTGCTAGAATTCAGCGCGAGGAGCGCTCGCTATATTAGCCAGATCCCGACCATCAGGCCCGCACTGGCCACCATGAGCAGCAGCGAAATCAAATTGATCTGGGTGGCTGGTACCGGTCGGGCGCAGTGGGAAGAGAGCCGCCTGAGTACAAGCGCGGCCTTGGCGCGCGCAAGCCAGAAAATCAGAAGCCCGACTGCAATGAAGGCGCTAGCAAGTGCCTTTGGCAGCCAATCCGGCTGCAGCTTGGAGAACAGCGCGTTAAAGCCAATGCCAATGCCAACGGCTGCAAGGCCCGTGCGTAACCAGCCTGCAAAAGTTCTTTCGTTCGCCATGAGAGTGCGATCTTCCGCCCAGTCAGTGCGCTCCTCGGCGAATTCGGTACGCTTGCCTCGAGTGGTCGAACCGTCTTCTGTCATAGCCTCCTCCGCCCGTGCTGATGGCTTTGCCTGGCTGGGCAAGTTTTCATGACTCCGTTACCGACCGGCTTGGAGAATAATTACGCCTTGGTTGCGATCAGCAGGCTGCAAGGTAGATTCCTGACCAGTTCGGCGCCCACCGATCCTTCGAGCCAACGGGCTATGAAACCCTTGTCCGAATGACCCACAATAATGAGGTCCGCAGCAATGGCTTCGGCGCATTTGGCTATTTCGATTGCCGGGTTTCCCTCGCGAACAGTAGCACTGCATTGCAGGCCTTCACTCTGCAGGTTCTTGAAAGCCTGGTTCAGATGGACTTCAAGATCGGATTTGTTGCCCGACAGAAAATCGTATCCATAGGGTTCTGCAAGCGTGATCGACCCGGGCATGGATTGGGCGATGGCGAGGAGATGCAAATCGGCATCGCACTGCTTGGCCATTTCCGTTGCCTGGCGTAGGGCGTCCTCGGAATGCTGCGAGCCATTGTAGGCTAGAAGAATTCTTCGGTACATGCGTAGTCCCTCCGTAGTTGGCGATCGGTGCACCGCCACTTGTTTGAAGCGGGCCTTGTTCGAAGACCGCTAGATCGACTGTTTGGTCGGCATCGTCATTCGGCCCCAGTCATATTTTTCTTCCGGGTTATCCCGGATCGCTGCCATGGCCTCGACGATCAGGCGATCCAGTGCCTTGCGGTGGAACCTTTCCCTCTCTGGACATAGTGCAAAGAGTGCGTGGACTGCCTCTTCGCGGGCCCTTTCTAGACACAGGAGTGGGTCGGAGTGATTCATTGCTAATGGGTCCAAATGCTTTTTCTCAGATGAAATAATCTGCCCGTAAAATAACATGAGGCGGTCGTTCTTTGCGTAAGACTCGTTTCAATGACAGTGGTGGTAATTATAACGATCCTCGACAAACCTGATTGATTATCAAACTATGCATAACATATTTCATCATTCATTGCACTAGTGGGTTGAGTGGCATGAATTGTTTTAGGTTCAGGCAAGGCCTAACTGTATCGGTGCAAGAATATCATTGCCGACGCAGATGCTTCGATGTGAGCATCTCAAGAAACTCCGGATAATTGAGTCTCAATGCTCCCTCCATCGGTGGGAGGTCGGTTTGGAGCATCTCGGAGAGTCCGGCCCGAGCTGAATCGACCGTTCCTGACACTTCGAAGCCGAGAGTCCACCATGCCCTCTCGACTTGGCCGACCGAAACTCGGGTCAGTTCGATCTGCCGCTCGGTAGCGTCTGTTCGCGAGGAGCTCTTCGAATCTCTCTCAACGTGACGAACGAATTGATGCGTGCGTCTTCTCACCGGTGCGATGCAGCTTTGCAGCCAGCGCTCCTTGCGAACTGGCACGCCAAGTACACCTATTGGCGGTTGCCAGATCCATTTGGCCCAAAGTTCAATAGAGTCCTCATCGGTACGGGCGATCAAAGCCTTGAGTTCGACAATGTCGGAGCTCTTTGCTTGCGCATCGCGTAGCTTGCAGCCGATTTGGGTGTTGCCTGACCGATGATAATAAAGATCGACACGCACTTCTGCCTCACCAAACGGGTTTGGCGAGCGGTCTTGGAACCATGCGAATACCCTTTCCGGGCACCGATCCTCCCAAAACCATCGCAGTTCTGCAGAGATCTGCATGGCTACCTAGCAATTCTCCCGGCGCGCTAACGATATCGTTGTGTCTTGCAGCACAACGCTTCGGGAGGCGCCCGGTTCCCGAAGAATTGCTATGGCAGTGGCCACTGCTTCCATCGGCGGCGCGGGGTGCCTTGCCTTGCAACCATGAACCGGTCGTATTCTTATAGTCGTCTCATGGCTTCGTTTCGAGATACCCTTTCGAGCCGCCCCTTCTTTCAGGGCGGATGTAGATCGAAGATAGATCGGGTATCGCTTCACGCAGATCTCTCTCAAGATCCTCAATCAATTGCTCTCCTTCCCCCATGTTCAGCGAGTCTTCGAGGTCAGCGCTAATAGCGGCGAAGATTTCATTGGGCGCCGTATGGATGGTCCTTATGTGATTAACGCAGGTTATCCATTCTCGCTCGTCAACAATCTTCCTTACGCGCTCCACGATGTCGCTATCTGCGCTTTCGCCAATGAGCAGTCCTTTCGCCTCGCGGGCCAGCAAGACCGCGACCAAAGCGAGTATGCAACCGATCAGCATCGAGGCAACGCCATCGAGCCTTGACATATTGAACTGGTGGCTCGCCCAGACTCCGCCAGCGGCAACGACAAGTCCTGCGAGCGCGGCCGAATCTTCGAACATGACCACGAAGACCGATGGATCTTTCGATCGCCGAACCGCCTGCCACCAGCTCTCTTCCTGCATGGTCTTCGAAAATTCGCGAACGGCTAGGGTCCAGCTTGTTCCCTCCAGAGCGAAAGCCACACCGAGTACGATATAGTTCATGGTGGGGTCGCTAAGCTCTTCCGGTTCGCGAACGTGCACTATCCCTTCGTAGAACGAGAGGCCCGCCCCGACTGCGAAAATGAGTATCGCTACAACGAAGGCCCAGAAGTACAGTTCCCGGCCATAGCCAAAGGGGTGGGCGGCATCCGCCTTGCGACCGGATTTGTGCTCGCCATAGAGCAACAGCACCTGATTCAGGCTGTCGACGATGGAGTGAAATCCTTCAGAAAGCATGGAGGATGATCCGGTCATTCCCGCAGCAACGAATTTCGCAATCGCAATCCCAAGATTTGCGGCAAGCGCGCCGAAAATAACGAGATTTTCCTTGAAGTAGGCGATGCTTGGCAAGGCTTTTTCCTTTGAGCTGCACTACTGAGACAAGGCGACCGATTTATGGCGATCAACCTCCTGGAAGGGAATGCTCGGCAGCCCCATTTGTGCCCCTTGTGCCTCGTTCACCTATCCGAGAACATGTGGTAAGGTTTGCAAATAGGCCACCCTACAACATTTCGGGTTTAACCTGAGACATATCCAGCGGCCTTGAAGAAGTTTTCGCACTCCTGCGGGGAGAACAGGTCACAGATCTTGCCGAGAGCATCGAAGAGCTCGGTGAAGGTTCGTGCTCCTGCTTTGCGCAAGTGCGCCTTAAGCTTGGCGAAGGCCAGCTCGATAGGGTTTAATTCCGGCGAATACGGCGGCAAATACAGGAACCAGCCTCTCGCAGCGCGTGGGCGGCTTGGGCATTTTTGTAGGTGGCAAGATTGTCGCAGATGACGACGGTGCCGGGTTCAAGCTCTGGGGCCAGAACCTCGCGGATATAGGCGGCGAAGGCTGATCCATCCATCGCGCCCTTGATGATCCAGGGGGCAATCATTTCGTTATGGGTCAAGCCGGCGATGATGGTTTGCGTGCCCCAGGCCCCGAACGGGGCTTCCATTTCGAGACGCGCCCCGCGCGGGGCGCGTCCGCACAGTCGGGTCATGTTGGTCTTCACCGATGTCTCATCAATGAAGACAAGGCGCCAAGGTTGCTCGCGCATGGCCGGAAGGCGATGGGAGAGCCAGTCGACCCGCCGTTGCCTTACGGTCGCCTTGCGGCGCTCGCTGGCCACCAGCGACTTTTTTTATACGTATAACCAAGACGCTGCAGCAGCATGGCGATGGAGGAATGGTGCACGCGCACACCTTCAGCCTCTTCCAATGCGTCCCGCAGTTCATACAGCGTGATATCGGGATCCTGTGCAACCAGCTCCACAAAGAACTCGTGATAGGGCTCCAGCTTGCCACTGCCTTTGGGCCGCCCCTGGGGCGCAGGCTCAACATGTCCCTTGGTACGCGCCGAGTGCAACCAACGGGACCCGGTCGCCGGCGATACCTTCAGCCGCGCCGCCGCGGCCCGACCGCTCAACCCTTCATCCAAATACTGCAGGAACCGCTTTCGAAGCTCAGTGGGTAATGACGCTGCCATGAATAATCCTCCTCGAGAGGACCAAATGAATCAGAGCTAAGCGGTCCAGGGAAGAGGCGCGATTCGGCTTTTCACAGAAACGCTATAGAAGGAGTGATCAGTCGCAACCCTACGCATTTGGGCACTCCCCTAACGGGTGGCCGCTATCCTGTCCCGTGGGGGGCTTGCTGCGCTGGTACAGGAACGATGAAATCGCAGTTGGCCAAGTCCGTGGGAGGGCAGGGCCACGGATTGGAGAGACTGGTTAGTTGCTGTCTTTAGGCTTCTGATATCACCAGGTGCGCACTTCTGATGTTTGCGGCACTAAATCTGGAGAGCGATACTTTATTAATCGAGTTATCAGAGAATATGACGCCACGCACTTAAACTGTTTGTCTTTGGTCATGATTTTACAGAATTCATAGAAAGGCTGAATTTAGGGGCTTGGACTTTGTATTCGTTAAAATGGAGCCGCAATAATAGTTTTGTAGGCAGATTTTTGTAAGATGCTTTTCGCGCTGGCCAAGCAATTATTCTCGCATTCCGCGTCTGCACCCGTTTGCAGCCCGTATATCCAGACCTTTCGGCCCGTGACATCGTTCGGGAAGGTAAGATAGAATTCGCGTTACGGGTGCGTGATGGCCAAAACTGGGGACGCATCTCCTCTCACGGTTAACTGACGCCGTCATTTACCAGTGTGACGAAACAAACAACTCCGCAGGATTCGTAATTCACATCGACAGAGAAACCCCTTTGCCCAGACAGAAGCTTTGAGCCCAAGCCTCTTCGAGTTGGCGGCGTAACCTGGGGGCCGTTACTTTCACGCCATTCCATACGAAACGGGGCTTTGTGCCCGTTCCACGAAATATGAACGCGACCTTGCGGTACAGAGAGTGCCCCGTGCTTGAGCGCGTTCGTGCAAAGTTCATGCAGAATGATGATCAATTGATACCCCAAATTCGCGGCCAGCGTGCGCGGCGGACCGCTAGCGCTTATGGAGTTGTCTCGGTTGAATGCTGCAACAGCATCTTGGATCAATTGTCCGACGGTGTCGCTCTGGGTTGAACCTTCCCTCAACAAGCGATTGGCTTTCGACAAGGCCTGCACACGGCCTTGCAAGTCAGCGCGAAATTCCTCGACTTCAGTCGCCTGCCCCATTTGAATCATGGCGCCCATGACACTCAGCATATTCTGGACGCGATGGTACAGTTCTCCGCTGAGCAGATCGCGTTCATGCAGCAGTAGATCTGCTTCACGTACCGTCCGCCGCAATGTGTCTCCGATAAAAATCATCACGGAACAGGAGAGACAGAAGAAACCGAGAATTGCAATTTCCGGAAAACCAGGCTGTTTTAGCCAAGGATGCGTCAGAAACAGGCGATTTACGGCAACCGCTGAAAGCAATGTTGCGATCGCTGCCCAGCGCCAGCCCAGACAGACGGCCACGAACATCACGGCTGGAAAATAAGTGACAAAAGGTACGGGATTGACGCTCGGTCCGAGGAGGTATCGCAGAACGGTTGGTACAAGAACCGCCACTGCAATCCAGGAAGAGTTCTGTGCAAATGTGAAATCGGCCAAAATGGCACGTCGAACCACGTCAAACCTGGTCATGCTGCCGCCCCCCCACCGACTTCAACAACATCGTCACCACATTATCGAATGCGATGCAATAGCGGCGCGGCGAACTGAAAACCCCCTAAGTCGCTCCTATTGCTCGACGCTATTTTCTGATTGATTGCTGTCGGGCGCAGGAACGAAGGCAACATGCGCAGGCCAATGCTTAGCCGCGCTTATGCGAAACAAAGTGACCTGAGCCCGGTAAACTGGTCCGAACATTATGAGAATTTCCCGGTTAGGTGAGCCTGGCCCCAAGTTTGGTCCAGCCATTGCGAGAAAGGCCGGCTATTTTTGCATCAGGGCAGGTTAGCCTGCCCTGATGCAAAAGCACGCTCCACTGGGGTTTGGTTGCCAAGGGAGCTGTGAGGGCGGACATTGTTGTAATCTTGCCGCCAAGCTTCACATTTATGCTGGGCATCGGCCAAGCTCAAGAACCAGTTGGCATTGAGACACTCCGCCCTGATCCGACCGTTGAACGATTCGGCAAACGCATTGTCCGTGGGTTTGCCAGGCCTGCTGAAGTCGAGCACGACATCGTGCTGGTAAGCCCACAGGTCGAGGTCCTTCGAGATGAACTCGGGTCCCTGATCGACCCTGATGCGCTGCGGCCGACCATACTGGATCGCGATCCGCTCGAGGGTTTCGACGACGTCGCTCCCCCGGTAGCTGAAGCGGACATCGAGTGCCGGTGACAGCCGGGTGTAGTTGTCGAGGATCGACAACACCCGGATCTTGCGCCCATCGAACAACTGGTCGGACAGGAAGTCCATCGACCAGCATTCATTGGGCGCAGTTGCCGGAACCCGGTCTTCGCGCAGCTTGGCCTTCACCTTGCGCTTGGGTGTCTTGTTGCGCAGTTGCAGGCCCAGCTCCCGGTAAATCCGTAGGGTCTTCTTGTGGTTGATCTGCCATCCTTCCCTCCGCAACAGGACATGGATGCGCCGATAACCATAGCGCACCCGCGTCGCAGCAAGGTCCTTGATCCGCATTTCGAGACTGGCCTGATCGGGACGGCGGGACTTGTAGCGAACGGTTGCCCTGTTGGTCGGGAACACATCGCACGCCCGCCGTTCGCAGACACCGTAGCTGACCTGCATGTAGCCGACCAACTTACGGGCCCGATCAGGCCTTACATTTTTCGCTTGATGACATCCTGCAGCATTTCCTTGTCGAGACTGAGGTTCGCCACCAGGCGCTTGAGCCGGCTGTTCTCTTCCTCGAGCTGCTTCAGGCGCTTCATCTCCGACGGCATCAGTCCGCCGTATTTGCTGCGCCATCGGTAATACGTCTGGATCGAGATCCCCGCCTTCCGGCAGACCTCCTCGACCGTCGTCCCATCCTCCGACTGCTTCAAGATGAAGGCAATCTGCTGCTCACTGAACCTGGACTTCTTCATGCCGCGAATCTCCTGGCTGGCACTGGCCAAACCTAACCGGGAAATTCTCACAATGTTCGGACCAGTTTAGCGGGCTCAGGTCATTGATTAACGCCAGACGTTGTAGCGCGTGTGGTGAGAGATTTGTCGTTGTCAGCATGGCCACTGCTGTGCGGGTGTGTCTAGAATGCCGACGAGCAGCCAGGTCACTTGGGTTTTCGATCAGTGCCAGACGCGGGCCAGACCCATCGCGACGAGGTGTTGTCCGGCGTCGCGGCCACGGACCGACGCTTTTGCCAGCGTTCGCCCATAGCGATCAGTGGCATGACGCGTTAGCTTGATTGGGCCTACCTTGAGAAACGCAGCCAACGCCTCGCGTGAAGCCACGCCCATTTCGTCATCGCACCATGCCGGGTTCTGCGAGTTGTAGAGGCGTTGGACCGAGTAGGGCGAGCACCGCGGCGAGCCTTCGAGCTCCGGCGCGTCGATGTTCTCGATCCGGATCGTTTCCATTCCGCAGCGGATGGTGTCGCCATCATGGATCATGACAACTGGACAATCCGATCCAGCCAGGCGGTCGAATCCCGCGCTAGACGTGACTGCATCCCAGTGGGTCACCACCATGCCGATTACAAACACGGCAAAGAAGCTGGAGGCGATCATCGCGAGCAGATGCCACTTCTCTTGCCGCCGAGCGCGTAAAAGCCGCGCGCAGTAATGCGCTCCTGGCTGAACAGGCGCTGCGCGAAATGGCTTCCTAATAGTGCCAGGATTGGATCTTCTTTGCCTCACCCTTGGCAAATTGCGTTTCCTTCTCCGAGAACGTCACCTTGGCATGGGGATCGTGCGGTCCCCGGCCGACGCCACCTGTCATCGGACCTACCACGCATGTCTTGGGATCGAACGATCCTGCGGCATACATGGTGACGGGAGTTCCATCGGGGCCGCTGGTCCGAAACTGCACAACAGCTGAGGCCGCCTTGCCATTCTTTGGAACGACAGCCTGGAAATCCACGAAGTCGAAGGATGACGTGCCCGGCGGCAGCGCCGCGCTCACGCGTTGCGCGAGCCTATTGAGGAACGCGGCATTCCGGGATCGGCAAATGTCATTCGGAATTGCTGCGTAGAGATCGGCCATGCGGATGGAGTAGCTGGTGGGCGCGGTGCTCGGGGCAGGGGCCTGTGTGCTCGATCCGCATGCACAAACCATCGTCAGCAGCGCGACAGGCCAAGCAGCCGCTCCGCGATTTGGCCTTGTCAATCCAGATCGTTTGCGCGCGCGCAAGGCTGCCTCCTACCCCTTCGCCCCATATCTTTCAGGATCTTCGCTGGCGCAGTCAATGCAGCAAACCTTGGAGAAGACACGAAGGCTGACTTCGTACACCCTCCGGTGCACGAGGTCAGCGATTGGGTTTGGTTTGCGGTTTCGACGGGGCCTGTACCATCAGAATGAAAAGCTGAACGGTTCAATTCAAGATCAGAGCTGGGACTTGCAAAACGACGAGGTCGGCTCGCCCAGATCGGTGCCCCAGCTTCCCATTTGGTCACGCACGATGCCCCTGAGTTTCTGCAGGCACGCGATCTCGGATTGGCGTTGCGCCGATACCGCGACACGGCTTGAAATAGCCTGTTCGAGCCGTTCTTCCTCTCTGGCAAAGTATGCGAGGATTTTGCTTTGCATGACGCGAGGCTACCCGCTCGATTGCGATCCGAATCTGGCATTCCAGGCTGTGGGCGCCGTGTTGCACCAGTGCCTGTTGTCAGGATAACCGGGCCGGGTGCCGGTATGGGTCACCCAGGAAGACAGTATCGCCTGCTTCACCTCGGGCTCTGGCTGAGGTCTTGGTGTAAACTCATAAGAATGTCGCGAACGGGTGAGGGACATTCGTTTGCCTCCTTCAATCCGGTTTTTTCCTCTCCAGCGGCCTTTCGCCGCGCAGGAGATGTAAGTCTCCAGCCGTTCAGGTCAACTCCTCTGAAGGTGTATGGCTCGCAAATTCATGCCTCGGCTCTGGGTCAATGCAGCTTCACGCCGCGACCAAGATGCACCTTGGCGGGGATGTTCGCCTTCCACGTCTTGCCGATGCGCTCGAGCGGTACGCAGCAATCATCGCACAGCGCGGCATCGCCTTCTTCATCCTGACGGCGCAGGTGTTCGTGGGGACCATCGAGTTCAAGGCAACCGCTGATCCTACCCCACGTATCCGTGTGCTGCGCTGAGGACCAAATCCGCACGAGACGATGAGGAACTCGGCAGTGAAGGATAAGATTGATACTGGGTTAAACGGGGATTTGACGTGTGAGTCGCACAGTGCAATTTCGCGTTTGTCCGACAGTTTGGCGCCCACACGGCGGCGCCACGAGCGCTGGCCGGATGAAGAGCGCGAGGTCGTCAATGAGAAGGTCTATGGATCGAATCGAACTAATAAATTTCCTCCCCCGGCGGACGGCTTTTCACTAGCCGTTTATCTTCTCCTCAAGCGCCGCAATCTTAGCAAGTATTTCGTCGAATGACGGCGGTTTCTCATCGAACATCATCGGCGCCATGGCTCGGTAGTCGGCGCGCAAGTCCCTGAGCCGCGCCTCGTCAGGCATCAGCCGCAACGTGCCTGGTTGTGTGGTGTCGTAGCTCGCCCAGCCGGAGCGGAAAAAGATTGTCTTGTGCGCGGCCACTTGTGCCAACAAATCGAAATCGGTCGCGGCGGCCTGTCCCTCTGTCGTTTCGAGGAGCATGGCGAGATCATAATAATGCCGCGAGAAATATTGCGGCGTGGGAGAAGTTGCCGGACGGTGCGCTTCCGCATGAAGTGCGGTTGCCTTTTCCCAGAAGGTGCGCCGGGCTGACAGCACCGTGATGCTGGTTTCGGGATGCTCGAAAAAATCGGGATAATCCTCCGCAGCATAAGGGCGAATGAGTTTCTCTTCGGTCGGCCAGGGATCGCCACGCGCACCGAGTTCGAGTTTCACCCGCGGCGTGATGTAAGCCATGCCCGCATATTCGGAGACGGGCAGCGCCGTCGGGTAATGAAAGTTCACCGTCTGGGAGTCTGCGGAATCGATCTCCAGCTTCCACTCACCGTTGGTCGGCTCGCCGAGCTGCCCCACGATCGCGGCGCGGAGCGCCGGAAGAAGCTTGTCGGCGATGTGACGCTCGACGTCACCGACCAGATCATCAATCAGTCGGGCTACCTGCTTCTTGCTGATCCCTTCCTTCTCGGGGTCGCGATCACCGGTATAGCCCAATTCTGCGCGGTCGAAAGACAGATCGATGTCCTCGGAAAAACGTCGGATGGCGCCGAACGCTTTGGAGAGGGACGTCCCTCCTTTGAAGACGAGCGACGCCGTCGTCCCTTTGGGCAGACCAAACAGACGTCTCAGACTCCAGCAAACCCAGAAGTCTTTTTCGATGATCGTGTTGGCGACACCCCGACCGGCACCGGATTCCCCAAAAAGGGCAGCGCGATCTTCGGCCGGCAGAAGGGCGACCTTATCCATGGATATTGGCCACCGCTGCATTGGCGATCGACACAAGGGTCGGCCGCATCCAGGCGGGTGCCTGAAAGGCAGTCGAGGCAAGCGTCTTCTTGTCGTTGGCCGACAGCTGCTGTGCGGCGATCTGTGCGACATCCGCAGCGCGCACGGGGCCGACATGCCGAAGCGCCTGAACGACCGTACCAGCCGGACTGCCGGGTGCGATCAGATGCTTGGGCGATGCATGGCGAAGATCCACGACGCGCTTGCCCAGTACCACGCGCCGCGAAGGTCCATCGGTCAGATATGTGCTTTGGGCCGGGACCTGCGCTGAAAGGCCGAGCGCGTTAGCCGCCCGCGCACCGGCAATCTGCACCTGTGAACCGGTCTCGCGCGCGAGCGCCTGGGCAACATCGTCCGGGGCTGGGGATAGAGGCCCGAGCTTCGGATGCAGCTTGGGGAAGTCATATAGCCCGCGTGCAAGGCGGCGAAGCTGGCCTCCTTTGACGAGTCGAGAAAGAGCCTGATCGATGGACGAACGCGCGCCAACGGCGAGAAAGTCGCTGGGCGTGAATACGCTACCGCGCCCGCTCATGCGGACACGCTTCATGACCCGGTCAGGAACAGAGGCGCTAATCGTCTTCATATGTCAGAAAATAGTACATCTTTTTCTGACATGCAATAGGTCGAACCGCTCTTGGCAGATAGCGCTCTATGCAATCCCGATATGCGAGTGCGGGTCTGGCGGTAGCAGGAGAATGCCCCTCACGAAGGAAGTCTGAGCGTCTGATCGACTGAGGCGTCGCGGTGATAACCGTCGCTCCCGCGCTGCCTCTGCGATCGGGCGACTCACGACCAGCTTAAGTCGTTCCCTGACCGCTAAGTGAGTGGCTGTTTCGGCTTGAAACCCGTCATTCCTGTCCATCAAATGGTTCGCCAGCAGTATCCCCACTGTCAAGACGCATAGCTGGGTTTGGCACTTGACGGCGCCGCCACCCATTAATAGAGCGATAATTCTAATATCAAGGGGAGGGGCATGGAATCTCGGCGTAACGCAATCAAGCTGGGGCTGACCGCTTCGTTTGCTGCTTCAACCTCGATAGTCACCGCAGCGCCAACGCGCCGCGCGCCTGCCCTGTGCGAAGCTCCCGCTGGCGAGCCCGTTTGGCCGCGCGGGATCGAAGGGCAACGCAAAGCCGATCTCGGCGATGGGCGCTACCTCAACCCGGTTTTGGCGGGTGACTATCCCGATCCATCCGTCCTGAAGGACGGCGACGATTACTACATGACGCACTCGTCGTTCGATTCGGCACCGGGCCTGCTGATCTGGCATTCGCGCGATCTGGTGAACTGGCGCCCGGTCGGATCAGCTCTTCCCAAGCCGCTGGGCACGGTCTTTGCGGTTGATATTGCCAAGCATGGCGATCGCTACTTCATCTACATCCCTTTCATGCAGGCGCCGTGGTCGCCGCCGCTGGCGAGCTTCGCCAACATTTACGTCATCCACGCCCCGTCCATGGCGGGCCCATGGAGCGAGCCAGTTGACCTCAAGATCGGTGGGCTGATCGATCCCGGCCATGTGGTCGGCGAGGATGGGCAGCGCTATCTGTACTTCAACGAGGGCAAACGGGTTCGCCTGTCGCCCAATGGCCTTGGCACCGCCGGACCGATCGAGACCGCCTATGAAGCGTGGCGCTATCCCGACGACTGGATCACCGAGGCATGGTCACCCGAAGGGCCCAAGCTTTTCCGTCGCGGCGACTATTTCTATCTGGTCAACGCCGTCGGGGGCACGTCCGGCCCGGCAACCGGACACATGGTTGTCGTGGCACGTTCGCGCTCCATCCATGGCCCGTGGAAGGCATGCCCGCACAATCCCGTCGTGCGCGCCCGGTCTGAGCAGGATTTGTGGTGGTCGCGCGGTCACGCGACCTGTGTCGAAGGGCCGGACGGCCGCTGGTTTCTGGTCTACCATGGGTATGAGCGCGGCTACCAGTCGCTCGGCCGTCAGACCCTGCTCGAACCGATCGAGTGGGGGGAGGATGGCTGGTTCCGCGCGGCAGGCGGGGATCTCTCGCGCCCACTGCCAAAGCCGGTGGGGCCGCTCGTGCCACACGGCATGGCGCATTCTGATCCGTTCCAGCACAATGCCCTTGGTCGGTTGTGGACCTTGTATGCCAGCGGGCCGCAAGACGCATCGCGTGTCATGGTGGCAGACGGCGTCCTCACGCTGGCGGCCAAGGGACACAGCCCGGCGGACTGTTCGCCACTGACCCAGTTGGTGGGTGACCGCGCTTACGAGGTACAGGTCGAGGTGGAACTGGTCGGCACGGCACAGGGTGGGCTGCTGCTGTTCTTCGATGACAGGCTGTTCCTTGGCATGGGGATCGACGGCCAAAGGATGATCACCTATCGCGGCGGCAAACCGGCCTACTGGCAGGAACCCGCTCCGGCCACGCAGCGTCTGTTCCTGAGGATCACCAATGATCGCCAGACCGTGACCTTCTACTACAGCGTGGACGGCCACACCTGGACGCGCCATGCCGTGCGCACCTATGTCGAGGGTTACAACGCCAACACCGTCGATGATCTGCTGAGCCTGCGACCTGCCTTGTTCGCCGCCGGATCGGGCGAGGTCAGGTTCCGCGACTTCAAATATCGAGCCCTTTGAAGTGCAGGCATGTGGGGAAAGCATTGGACGGCAGTTGCTGGTCGAAACTGCCGTTCGCAAAGGGTTTGGGGCGTGCCGGGTATGTCCCAAAGGCCCACCAAAGTTGGCTCCCCGCCAGCGGTGCGGGGAGCCAACGGTTCAAATTTCGGTATTCTCGGCGAGGGCAAGCGCGTCTTCCACGTCGATCCCAAGATACCGCACCGTATTTTCGATCTTGCTATGACCGAGCAGGATCTGGACGGCGCGCAAGTTGCCGGTTGCCCGGTAGATGATCGACGCCTTCG
>NZ_BLTI01000013.1:0-298403 GCF_017312445.1 Novosphingobium sp. PY1
GCCGTAGGTGCCCGCGATGCCCGCACCGCCAAGGTTGCCGGTAACCGGCGCCGAAGTGTCGGTGCCGGTGGCAACGCCGGTGATCGTCGCGCCGTCAGCCCCCGGGACATCGTTCGCCAGCACACCCGTCGCCGGCACAGTCAAGGTGCCGCCTTCGGTGACTGTCCCCGAATCCGCAAGCGCCGTTGGCATGTCGTCGACGATCTGGATGTCGAGATTGTCGGAGGCGGGATCGCCGTCCGCATCGATGACCGTGATATCGAACGACACGGTCGTGCCATCGGTGTTCGAGGTATTGTCGTTGAGCGTATAGGTATAGGTGACGCTGCCGTCGCCGGTGACCGGATCGAAAGTGAGATCGTTGACGGTCAGCGTACCCGTCTCATCGCTCGAGACAACTTGCGGGAAGGTACCCGGCGTGACGACAGTGCCCCCGATCGAGACGCTGGTCAGGCCATCGTCGGAATGGAAGGTGATCGTGCCCGTGGTCGATTCGGGGCCGCTGACGAACTGCGAACCGGGGTCCTCGCCATCGCGCGTATCGGTCGACGGGGGCAGCTGGTTCTCGTTGACCTGGGTTCCTTCGCCGATCTCGGGCACCGAAATGATCATCGGCGGGCTGTCTGCGATGCTGATCGTCAACGTCGCAGTCGAGACATCGCCATCACCGTCTGTCACTTGATAAGTGAAGACATCGGTTCCGCCGCCGCCGGTTCCCGGAGTGCGCACATAGCTGTAGGAACCATTGGCGAGCAACGTGAGCGTGCCGAACTCGCCGGTCACGACCGATCCGGTGCCCGAAGACGTGCCGGAAGTTCCGGCATGCACGCCGGTGACGCTGCCGCCATCGGCGCCGAGGGTATCGGCGCCCGCCGCACCGCTGGTGGTGCCCTCACCGCTCAGGACATTGCCGGTTTGCGCGGTGAAGTCCGCGGCCGGGACCGTGTCGGTATCCGCGCGGGCAACCGGAGCGTCGTCAGTGATATTGACAGTCAGCGTGGCCGTGGCGGTATCGCCATCGGGATCGGTGACCACGACCGTGAACACGTCCGCCGTGTTGTCGCCACTGGTATTGTCGGCAAGCTCGTAAGTGTAGGCAATCTGGTCGCCGTTGAGCGCACCCAGCGTCAGGCGACCAAAAGCGCCATCGATCTGCTGGCCAGCCTCACCCGTGAGCATTTCGCCATTGATGACAATGGAGCCGATGCCATCTTCCGAAGTGACGAAGATCGTGCCGGTGGTGACGTCCGACCCGTTTCCGAACTGCGTGCCGGGCGTTTCCTGATTGCCGTTGAGACGATCGCCGGAAAGACCGGATTCAGAAACCGTATCGGTAGCCGAGTCCGACGCCGGACCGCCGTCCTGGATCAGGATATCGGGCACCTTGTTCACCAGCTGGGGAAGAATTTCCTCCTGCTGTGGCTGCGGGAACGAGAGTTCGGTGTAGGGAAGCAGGTCGCCCAGGCCGTGCGCGGCCTGGATCGGTCCGGTCGGATCGGCAAAGTTGCCGCCCGAGCTCTGCAGCGCGCCGGCGGCAGGCTGAGGCTCGTTGCCGGTAAGCAACGCCGCGAGGTTGAGTGGCGGCACCGCGACATCGCCGATGACGATCTGCGGAACATAGACGGCGCCATCGGGAATGACGAAGACCCGGCCATCGGGAAGCGTGAGAACGAGGTCGCGGCCTTGCACCGACAGTTCGTCGAGCGTAGCGCCCTCGGGCAGAACGACGAGATTGTTGGCATCGGGCAGCAGGACTTGCGACGGCCCCGTCGCCGCGGCTGCCAGGGTATTGCCACCTGCCAGGTTGGCATCTGCCGGAGACATGTTGTCCGAACCGTGACCGTCCTGAAAATCCATAACCACTTCCCTGTCGCTTGCCGGCCGCGGCAAGACACCGCGACGCAGTTGGGTTCGAAATGGTCAGGCGGCGGATTCCGGACGCAACGCGACTGAACACCGCTTGACCATTGCGCCCTTTTCAGCCGGTGCCTGCCTCTCTCAGTGCTCGATGAAAGCGACTCGGAGCAGACTTAACCGGCTGAAATCACAGCAACACGCGGACTTCGTGTACACAAGTCTGTTAACTAACCTTAACGCGGCGCTGTCCCGGTCTTGCACACATTTAGAGGTAATCATTCTCTCGCCCGGGGAGTTGAAACATTTATCTAACTAACTGGTTTTCTGTAATAGTTTCCTTCCAAACCGCATGACAGCCGATCCCGAATGGCGCTGCCGCCGACCATTTTGGATGATAAGGTTTGTCAACAACCTGATTTACAGCGATACTTGCGCGTTCGATATCCGGGGCTTGCGATCGAACGCGCGGGGGGCCGTCATGAACATCGCGATGGGAATGGACTTTGCGAAAATCCATCTGGGCAGTTCGGACACGCGCGTGCTTGCCCTGGCCCTAGCCACGGGCATGGCTGGATTTACGGTCACTTATCCGGCGGTGACGGTGTCCAACGGAACGGTTGGCGATTGGATCGGCAAGCTCGAAGTCAAGCCCCTGCGCCTGACTGCACCGAGATTCGGACAGGCCCCGACAATCACGACGACCTTCCAGGATTCCGCCGAAGCCTTGACGCAGGCCGCCAAGGTCGGCGCAGCGGGTCTCACCAGCGCGCTGGCCCCCACGACTGCATCGTACGCCGCAACAGGCACGCGAACTCCGCAGCCGGAAGCTCTTCCGCCGGCCGCTGTCGGCCACATCACCGATTCCCACCAGTCTGGATTGACAAGACAGGCCCCTCAGGCTTTTGATAAGGCTGAGCCAACGACCCAGATCCGCTTGCCAGAACCCTCATATGCGCGACCGCAAGGTGAAAGTGCAGCCAGGCCCGGACCGCTCGATGCCGTGCGCATCGCGATGCCTCAGCCTGACGTGGTCATAGCTGCCACCGGCCTGATCCAACCCGACACCATGCTGAAAGTCGCCGTTTCGCCCGTTCCGCAACCCGCAGTTGCGGTATCGGCCCAGCCCGGGCAATCGCTTGCCCCAAGCGCAAAGCCCGGCGCCGGCCCCGCAGTGGCTGCGGGACCTCTATCCCAGAGCGAGGGACTTGGAATGTTCGCGCAGCCCGAGGAAGTGCGCCAGTTCGACCTTGCCAAGTTGGCCCCAGCCCGCCAGCCAGCAAGGAAATCCGGCGTTTCGCCTTTGCGCGCGCAGAGCCCGACCGACGCAGGCCTTGCCAAGCCGCGCCTGGAAAAGGCACCGAAACTCGCGAAAGTACCTGATCGGGTTGTGGGCGAGCACATCATGCACGTAGCCGGGCTCAGCCTGGAAGGAATGCCCGCAGGCAACCTGACAGTCCGCATCGGCATGACGGGCGACCTGTCGGTAAAGCTCGCCGACCTGCTCGCGCCAGTGAAGGACCAGATGGCGCCGGAAACCTTCGAAAGACTGGCCAGCTCCGCCGCTGCAGCCGACTACGTCAGCTTCGCCGATCTGCGCGCGGCCGGGTTCGACATCCGCTACGACGCGGGCGGCGACAGACTGATGGTCTCGGCTCAGTTCTAAGTCTCATAATTCCGCTTTCAGCGGGGCCTTTGATCATCGATTGCCTTAGGCAGCGATACGAGCGGCGATCACCAAGTCTTTTGCCGCAGGGCCGTTCCGAGGCTTTTGCGCGACCTCAGGCGGTGGGCAAGGAAACGATAAAAGTACCAGTCCATCCCGGTAGAAGGCATGTACCGGTACAAGAGACGCTCCCAGCGCGTCCAACTCACCGAATCTCGTGAGGTTCTGCGCTCCGACGGATAACACACGTGATCGGGATGATAGACAGAGTGTCCGAACCTGCCGACCCGGTGCACGATCTCATGATCCTCGAGAACATAGGGCCAGAGTCCAGTGTCAAAGCCGCCGGCGGCGCGTAGCCAATCCGTTCGAAACGCCTGAGCATAGCCACCCGCATGGCACTTGTCCGCGAAGCGACGGCTTTTGCGCATGATGAATTCCACCCGCTCTCGGGATGCCGGATCCGGACGAGGTGCATACAGGTCGATTGCCATGACCGCAGCCGCCGCCGGGTCACCTTCGAAGATTGCGATGACGCGTTCGATGTAATCCGGAGGATAGAAAGTGTCGGCATCGCAAATTGCGACCAGAGGCGTCTCCACAAGGGCCAGACCTGCCTGCATGGCGTTGATCTTCCCGGGAATGTTGCACGCGACAATCTGAAAACGGTCTCCCAGTGACTGACCTGAACGCGCCGCTTCCATGGCCCCATCGTCGGTCGAACCGTTGTCGACGAGCAGCAGCCGAAAATGACGGTCACCTTGCGCCGCGAGACTTTCCACGGTCGGCCCGATCCATCCCTGTTCGTTGAAGAACGGGAGAATGACAGTGACCTTGCTCATGCTTTCCAATCCACCGTTCTTTCCGAGTCCGAACGCGCCGCCGACTTCTATAGGACTTCGACGGCGCGTCCACTGGATAGGAAGGTGCGGATCAGCCTTCCAGCATCTCTTCCTGATGCTCACCCGCTTCCCGCTCCGCCTCGCGCCGATGGACGATCCGGTAGAGCGCAGGCAGGACCAGCAGGGTCAGCAGGGTGGAGGAAATGATGCCCCCGATCACCACTGTTGCCAGCGGGCGTTGTACTTCGGCGCCGGCGCCGACGTTGAGGGCCATCGGAACGAAGCCGAGGCTGGCGACCAGCGCGGTCATGAGCACCGGGCGCAGGCGGGTGAGCGCGCCCTGACGGATGGCTTCGTCCAGGGGGCGGCCTGCCTCTCGCAGCTGTCGGATGAAGCTCAACATGACGACACCGTTGAGCACGGCGACGCCCGACAGGGCGATAAAGCCGACGCCTGCCGAGATCGAGAGCGGCAAGCCGCGAAGCAGCAGCGCTGCCACGCCTCCGGTCAGGGCCAGCGGCACGCCGGAGAAGACGATGCCGGCGTCCTTCGCGGACCGGAACAGGGCGAAGAGCAAGGCGAAGATCAACAGCAGCGCCGCCGGCACCACCAGCCGCAGGCGCTCTGCCGCGGACATGAGCTGCTCGAAGGTTCCGCCGTAGCTCACCCAGTAACCGGCCGGAACTTCGACTTCGGCATCGATCTTCTCGCGCAGTTCGTCGATGAACGAGCCGAGATCGCGACCGCGCACGTTCGTTGAAACGACGACCCGGCGCTTGCCGTCCTCGCGACTGACCTGGTTGGGGCCGATCACGACGTCCACCCGGGCAACGTCGCTGAGCGGCACGAAGCCGCGGGGCTGGCCGTCCTCGCCGGGAAGCGGGATCCTGAGGCGACCGATCTCGTCGGCCTTGCCGCGGATGCCCTCGGGCAGGCGGACGATCAGCGGAAAACGCCTGTCGCCCTCGAAGATCGCCCCTGCCTCGGCACCGCCGATGGAGATGGCCACGACTTCCTGCACATCGCCGACATTGAGGCCGAGGCGGGCCAGCGCTGCCCTGTCGGGTGTGACCTGCAGCACCGGCAGGCCCGTCACCTGTTCCACGCTGACGTCGCGCGCGCCGTCGATGCGCTCGACGACGCCTTCGATCGACTTGCCGATTTCGTGCAGGGTATCCAGATCGTCGCCGAAGACCTTGATCGCGACATCGGCGCGAACACCGGAGAGCAGTTCATTGAAGCGCATCTGGATGGGCTGGGTGAATTCGTAATTGTTGCCCGGCACGGTCATCGCCGCCTCGCGCATCTCGCGCACGAGTTGCTCGCGCGGCTTGCGTGGATCGGGCCACTCGGCGCGGTCCTTGAGCATGACGAACGTATCGGCGACAGACGGCGGCATGGGGTCTGTCGCAATGTCGGCGGTGCCGATCTTCGCGACGATGCGATCCACTTCTGGGAACTGCTTCAGCCGTGCCTCGAGCGCCGTCTGCATGTGCACTGCCTGCGTGAGACTGGTCCCCGGAATGCGCAGCGCATGCAGCGCGATATCCCCCTCGTCGAGGTTGGGAACGAATTCCGTTCCCATCCGCGTTGCCGAGAGGCCCGCAATCGCCACCAGGACGACGGCCCCCGCGACAAAGGCCTTGCGCAGGCGCAGAGCTGCATCGAGCGCAGGTTCGTAGATCCGTCGCGCCCGGATCATGAGGCGGCTCTCCTTCTCCTCCACCTTGCCGGTGACGAACAGCGCCACTGCAGCCGGAACGAAGGTCAGCGACAGGACGAGCGCAAAGCTCAAGGCCATTACGACGGTGATCGCCATGGGGTGGAACATCTTTCCTTCCACGCCGGTCAACGCGAAGATCGGCACGTAGACGAGCGCGATGATCAGCACGCCGAACAGCGATGGCCGGATAACCTCGGAAGTGGCCGAAGCCGCCAGCGCAAAGCGTTCACCGCGGTCGAGCAGGCGACCACGATCGTGCTGCGCCTCACCGAAGCGCCTCAGGCAGTTCTCGACGATGATGACCGCACCATCGACGATCAGGCCGAAGTCTAGTGCGCCCAGGCTCATCAGGTTGCCCGAAACGCCGGCACGCAACATGCCGGTGATGGTCATCAGCATGGTGATCGGGATCACCGCCGCGGTGATGAGCGCAGCGCGGATATTGCCGAGCAGGAGAAACAGGATGACGATGACGAGCAGAGCCCCCTCGACGAGGTTCTTCTCGACTGTCGCGACCGCGCGCTCGACAAGGTCTGTGCGGTCGTAGATCGCCACGGCCCTGACACCGGGCGGAAGCGCCCTTGCCGCTTCCTCGAGCCGCTGCGCTGCCGCCTGAGCGACGACCCGGCTGTTCTCCCCGGCCAGCATGTGGACGGTGCCGAGCACGACCTCGCGGCCGTTCTCGGTTGCAGCGCCCGTGCGCAATTGCTCCCCCATGACGACGTCGGCAACGTCGGCAATGCGGATCGGCACGCCTCCCCGGTTGGTTACGATGATCGAGCGCAGATCGTCGAGGTTGGATGCCTGCCCCGGCACGCGCACCAGGTACTGCTCGCCGTAACGCTCGATATAGCCCGCACCGACATTGGCATTGTTGCGTTCGAGAGCGGTCACGACATCGCCGAGAGCAAGGCCATAGGCCGAAAGCCGGTCAGGCAGCGGCGTGACGTGATATTGCCGCTCGAAGCCGCCGATGCTGTTCACTTCCGTGACGCCCGGCGTGTTGCGAAGCTGCGGGCGGATCACCCAGTCCTGCAGGGTGCGCAGATCCTCGGGCGTATAGCCGCTGCCGTCGGGCTTGCGCGCGCCCGGCTCGGCCTCCAGCGTGTACATGAAGATCTCGCCGAGACCGGTAGCGATCGGCCCCATTTCGGGCGCGACACCTTCGGGCAACTGGTCGCGCGCGGTCTGGAGCCGCTCGTTCACCAGCTGGCGGGCGAAGTAGATGTCCGTCCCGTCCGCGAAGACGGCCGTCACCTGGCTCAGACCGTAGCGGGAGATCGAGCGGGTATATTGCAGGCCCGGCAGGCCGGCGATGGCCGTTTCGACCGGGAACGTGACGCGCTGCTCGGCTTCCAGCGGGGAAAAGCCCTTCGCCTCGCTGTTGATCTGGACCTGCACATTGGTGATGTCGGGCGTCGCATCGATGGGCAGGCGCTGGAAGGCCCATATGCCGACGGCACAGGAAAGCGCGATGAAGCTCAGGACCATCCAGCGAAAGCGGATGGAGGCGGCGATGATGCGTTCAAGCACGTGCGGCTTGCCGGCGGATGGCTCAGTGGTCATGGCTGGCCCCCGACTTCTCGATATCCGCGCGGATCAGGAAAGCGCCGTCGGTCACGTATTCGGTGCCCGGCTTGAGGCCGCCAAGGACCTCGGTCCATTCCGGGGTGCGCCGCCCGATCTGCAGCATCCTGACCTCGTAGGTATCGCCAACCCTGGCATAGACCACATCGAAGTCCCGGAAGCGCTGGATCGCCTTCGTCTCTACCGCCAGCGGCACATCAGCCGAAGCGACGGTGAAAGTCCCGTTCACGCCCATCCCCGGCCGGAACACGTTGGCCGCGGCGGGCGGCAGGTGCACATGCGCCAGAACCGTCTGGCTGGCGAGGTCCGCGGTCGGAAGGATCGCCTCCACCTCAGCCGTCATCTGCGCATCGCCCGAAAGGCTGCGCACGGTGACGGCCTGGCCGACACGCACCCGCTCGGCATCGCGCGGATAGACGAAAAACTCGGCATGCAGCTTCGTGGGATCGGCAATCACGAACAGGGCGCGGTCGCCGGTCACGTCGCCGACATTGGCGTTCTTCTCGACGATGATCCCGCCAATCGGCGCAGGGATGGCGTATGTCTGCAGCGAATGGCTGGATTCGACCCGCGCCAGCACCTGGCCCTTGCGAACCGCCTGCCCCAGCTGGCCGCTCAGCCACATGATCTGTCCCGGAAGGCGCGCGCGCACGTCCGCCTGGCCTTCGGGCGTGATTTCCACCCGGCCGGAAAGCTCGACCAGTTCCGCGATCTGCGCCGGACCGGCCTTGCGGGTCTCAACGCCGCCCTGACGGGCTGCCTGCGCGGACATCGTCGTGCGCCCTTCATAGGAAGCGTAGGACCAGGAATGGGTGCGTCCGCCTTCGACGGCACGAACCTTGACATCGAAGCTGTGCGGTTCGCGAACCACGCCCTTCCCGCGCAGGTAATCCTCGCGCGGGGCGAAGGCGAAGCGGTCGACCTCACCGCCAAGGCGCTTGAGTTCCACGGCCAGTTGCACTTCTGCGGGCGCAAGCGGTTCATCGCCGCGGTAGGCATAGACATGGAATTCGGGCTCCGTGCCGTCTTCCTGGATGGTCACTTCGAGCGCGAAATCGCCATCGCGCAACATGCGGCCACGGTGGGGCCCGCGTTCATATTCGTCAGCGCCGGCACCATGGGCTTCGCCCTCGGTCTCGGCATGGTCGGAATGAGCGGCATCTTCGCCGCAAGCGGCAAGCAGTGACAGGGCGAGCAGCGAGCTCACACAAAATAGCGAGCGGATCATCGGCGGATCTCCGTGCTGGAAACGAGGGATGCGTGGCGGCCGGTCAGTCGGTCGAGCCGCGCGCCTGCGAGATGGAATTGCCGTAGCAGGTCGACGCGCCGGGACCGGGCATCGATCAGGGCCTGCTGGGCCTGGTTGATTTCAAGGAACGTGAAAGCCGTGCCCCCGCGCGCGAAACCGTCACGCACCAAGCGCAGCGCCTTTTGTGCCGACGGCAGGACATCGCGCTCGATCCGGGCGATTTCACTCGCCAGTGCCGCGCGCTGTGCCACAAGGCGATCCACCTCTCGGCCGATCTGCAGCCGCGCGACCGCGATCTCGGCCTCGGCGGCACGGCTCTCGGCTGACGCGCGCGCGACATTGCCGCGATTGGCCGCCCGGCTGCCCAGCGGGATCGAGCCGCCGACCATGAGGGCGACATCGTTGCCCTGCCCAAAGTGGCGAATACCGATCCGGGCCGTGGCGTCACCGGTGTTGCCCGTCTGCGCGAGGCGAACCTGGCTCTCGGCCGCTTCCCGCTCGGCGGACAGTAGCGTCAGGTCGGGGCTGTCGGCAGCCGAGGGCCCGGTTTCCTGCACCGTAAAGAACGGGTCGGTCGCCAGCGTGAAATCCTCGTTGCCGTCCCACCAGCCGGCGAGGCTGGCGCGCGACAGGCGGGCCAGCCTGCGTGCCTGATCGAGCGCGATCCTCGCCTCGATCACCGCAGTCTTCGCACGTTCGGCGGCGAACAGCGGATCGAGCGCCCGGGCCACCCGGCGGCCGACCTGCGCCTGGGTCTGCTCGGCCACCTGCAGTTGCTGCTGCGCTATGGCGATGCCCGCCTCGGCAGCGAGAGCCTCGACCCAGGCGGACTGCACCTGCGCCAGCACGTCGAGCATGCGCAGTGCGTTGCGCTCGCCGGCGACGCCCAGTTCGGCGCGGGCGGAACTCAGGCGCGCTTCGCGTTTGCCCCCGCGCTCCCAGGTGCGTTCGTACCACGCGGTGGTCTGCTGCTGCTCAAGCGGGCCGTACGTGCCTGTGCCGGCAAAATCCTCGATTTCGATGCCGACACTATCGCGCGGTCGCACACCCGCAATCGCAACCGCTGCATCGGCGGCATCGAGCCGGGCAGCGTTCACCTGCAGGGTCGGGTTGGTAGTTGCGACACGCGACAGCGCCTCGGACAGGGTGATCCCCTGCGCACTGGCGGCCTGTGCCGAAAGGACAAGCGGAATGACGGCGCACGGGGACGCCAGACGTATCAGGCGCGCGGCAAGGCGCGCGGAAGGGTTCGAAAACATGACATGAAGCCTCGCGGACGAGCGTGGGACATCCCGCGCCCGGTCAGCGCGGGGTTCAGGCGTTCAGGGTCATGAAACGGGGAGGACGCTCGAGACCGGTAAGCTCCGATCCGGGCTTGGCGCAATCCGGCCCGATCGCGTGCAGGCCCGAGTCAGCCGTGGCGAGCTGATTGGCATGGCCTGCGTCCGCCGGGATTGCCGAATTCGTATCGCCGGAGTGGTGATGGTGCCCCTGCAGTGCGCCGCCCGCTTCGTCCTCGTCATCCCGATCGGGGAAATGATCGTCCAGATGATCGAGCTGCGCGGTCAGGCTGCTGAGCAGAACGCTTTCGTGCTCATCCGCCTGTCCCGGGGCATGCTGAAGCTCGACGACCATGTTCGACCACGCCATCGCGCTCGCAAACAGGAGTGCGAGCGACAGGACGAGCATCGCAGCGATGCGGTCCATATTGAGGCGACGCGGAAAAGCCATCGGTGCACTGCGATAGCGAAACCCGGGCGTGCGCTCAAGGGTGCTGCGCATCCGAAGCCATCGGACCGGAGCGCAGCGCCATCCGCCTCACCGGTTCGGGATATGCGTGCCGAGGTGTCGTCCCGCGATGTAGCCGAAGGTCATGCCCGGCCCGAGCGTACCGCCCGCGCCGCCGTAGGCTTCGCCCAGAACCGCCGCCATCGCGTTGCCCGCGGCGTAGAGACCGGGAATCGGGTTGTCGTTCCAGTCCAGGACCTGCGCATCGGCGTTAGTACGCGGACCACCGGCGGTACCCAATGCGCCCGCTTCCATCTTCACCGCGAAATACGGTGCCTGATCGATGGCTCCCAGCGTCCGGTATGGGGACTCGTATGCCATGTCCCCCCACATGTAGAAATTGTCGTAGCTGTTGTCGCCGCGATTGAAATCGTCGTCATGGCCCTTGCGAACCATCCGGTTGAACCGCGCAACCGTGGCGACAAGGCCATCGGCATCGATGCCGGCGACTTGCGCCAGTTCCTCCAGCGTATCGGCCTGCATCATGAAGGAGGGGACCGGGCCGCCGGGCGGCGTGTTGAAGGTCGGGTACTTGTCCCGGTAGCGCTGGTCGATGATCAGCCAGTAAGGCAAGTTGGCGTAGCTGTGCGTTCCCGCATCGAAGGCATGCAGCGTCTTTCCCAGTGCATTGTAGTTCGCCGCCTCGTTGACGAAGCGCTTGCCGGCGCGGTTGACGAGGATCGCACCTGGACGCGCGCGTTCGTCCGAGCCCAGCAGGTAATTGGGCTTGGCACTGCGATGTTGCGGCTTGAGTTCCAGAACGCTCTGCATCCAGAAGGCCTGTTGCATGTTGCCCAGCTGCGCCCCGGCGTCGATGGCCATCAACAGGCCATCGCCCTCGTTCTCCGGTACGCTGACCGGGCCGGTCAACGGACCGCGCAGGAAAGTCCGGACCAGCTTCTCGTTCCATTCGAAACCTCCGGTGGCGATCACCACGCCGCGCCGGGCGCGGACGCGAAAGTCCTTGCCATCGGCATCTTCCGCGACGACCCCGATGACCCGGTCGCCATCCTTGACGAGCCTGCGCGCGCGCTTCTCGAACTCGACCGGAATCGCGCGATCCAGCACAGCCTTGAACAACGATCCGGCCAGGGCCTGACCCAGTCCCCGGTAATCCCTGGCCTCTCGCTCGGCGAGGGTGGCTTCATCGAGCGCGCCGGTTATTGCCTCCATCAGGCTGCCGCGGACCGGATAAGCCATCTTGGTCGGGTTCACCCGGCTCGCCCACTTGCCCAGCCTTTCGAATGCGAAAGCCTCGTTGTCGAGCGAACGCCCGCCATCCGGTTTCGCACCCGGCAAATAGGGCTGATAATCGGGGAAATCGGTAAAGGCATGCAGCCGCACCGGCGTCTTCTCCGCGAAATAGCGGATCATTTCAGGACCGGTTTCCATGAATGCCATCAAGGTTTCGGGATCGAGCTGCCCCGGCGCCAGCGCATCGAGATAGGCAACGACGTCCTCATCGTCGTCTTCGAAGCCAGCCTCGAGCTGGTAGTGATTACCCGGAATCCACAACATCCCGCCGGACATGGCAGTGGTCCCGCCAACCATCCCGGACTTCTCGAGGATCACCACGTCGCTGGCGCCGAAATCATGCGCGGCAATCGCCGCCGTCATCGCCGCCCCGCCCGAACCGAGCACCACGACGTCAGCTTCGCGGTCCCACTTGAATTCTTCCGTCACCATCCATCTCCCGGTCAGCCCGATACCGTTCACGCCTCCCGTCTTCCCGAGAGGCAGCGCGCTTTTTACAACAATGGTTGTAATTTAATTCGAAAGCGCGCGACCACTCCGAATAGTCATAGGCAGAACGGTGAAGGCACAAGGAAAGGCCCGTACAAGCAGCCCCGAGCCCAAGGATCGCCGGGATTGGCGTGCCAGCCTCGGAGAATGGCCAGGCATCTGGCTGTGCAGGGCCTGTCATTCGATGACCGGCACCAAGCTTCCTGCATCAGAGGTTATATGAAGAGATAGCTGTCTTGGGATATGTCCGGGCCATTCTAGAATACACGGTATGTTTACCATCTCCTGCGAGATTTACTGAATGCGGAGATTTTTATCACACCAATTCCGTCATTTAATTCTGCATCTGCACCGCCATAAGGGCGGTGGCGTCGGTGTCATTGCTGGCCTTTCCCTGCCTGTTGTCCTTGGTGCTGCAGGGCTTGCCTTCGATATAAACCGCGGTCTTGAACAACAGGCGGCGAACCAGCGGGCAGCGGACATGGCGGCCCTGGGCGCGGCGATGGCCTTCAAGGAGAGTGCGAGCGAAGCGGTACTCGAGCCGACCGCAAAGGACATCGTGCGGGCCAACGGGATCGCCGGCGCGACGGTTGAGGCAACCGTGCGCGAGGATTTTCCCTCGGCAGGCGATCAGTCGGTGCGTGTGACCGTGACGACCCAGGCGCCTTACACCCTCGCCAAGGTCGTCGGCATGGGCGATCGCTTCGCCGTGCAGACGCAGTCGTTCGCCTCCCTGACGACGCAGGCGCCTTATGCCCCGCCCTGCTTCCTCGCGCTTTCCAGTGCGAACGATGCGATCACCGTGACCGGAGGCGCTTCGATCGATGCGCCCGACTGTTCGATCGCGGCCATCGGCGGCGTCCAGAACAAAGGGCAGTTGATCCGCGGTCATGACATCATTTCCGGCAGCGGTGACATCTCCGTGAACTACGGCACCTTGTCTGCAGAAACCCTGCGCTTTGCCGGCAGCTTCAGCGCGCCCTCGTGGAACGGCAACGTCCCTCCTGCCGACAAGCGCAAGAACCAGCCGACCGAATTGCTCGACCCCTGGGCCGACAACGCCGAGTTGTCCGATGCCCGCAGCGAGTTGGGGCACCACACGAGCATTCCCGGTCTTTCGAATCCCGACACTTCCGTCTGCACGGGCGCCCGGGACTATGCCCTGGATTGGAATCCGAACGGGTCGAACCCTGCGAAAAACTACTGGACGGGGTCGGGCTACAACCTTCCGGCGGCGACGTACTGCATCAAGAAGCTGACGACCGGCGGCGGCCTTTCGATCAAGTTCGCGAGCGGTTCACGCATCTACGTGCAGCAGGGTGTCGCGATCAGCGGCGGCACCAGCGTGGACTTCGGAGACTCTGACATTTTCGTCAATGGCGGCTTCGACAGCGGCTCCAGCGGCGTGACGATCGGCGACGGTACCTTGTGGATCGGCAGCGGGGGCCAGGTCAAATGGCAGGGCACGAACCACAAGGGCAATGGCACCGTCATCATCAACCAGACCATCAAGCTGGGCGGCGGCCAGAAGTTGCTGGTGGGCGACGGCAGTCACTTCTTCGGCGGGTTCGATCTCGGCGGTGGCGGTTCGGCCAAGATGGGCGACGGCGATTTTACCGCGGTTGCGGGGATCTTCATCGCGGGCGGCAGTGAACTTGCCGTGGGCGACGGCAATTACCTGATCGGTCCGGGCAGCGGCAATTCGGCAATCAAGCTTTCGGGCAGCGCCATATATCTCATGGGAGACGGAACCTTCAGCGCCAACGGCGACATCGATACCGCGGGCGGCAGTCGCATCGCCTTCGGTCGCACGCGCAATCACTACATCAATGGCAATCTCAAGATAGCCGGTTCGGCCGTGTTCGGCGCCGGACGCTACACGATCGCCGGTGACTTCGTGAACGGCACCGGCGGCACCACCTGGCCCTATACTTCGCCGCTCAATGGCATCACTTATGGCTCGGCCTTTTCGGGCTACGACATGGGTGGCAGCGACGTGACCTTCATCCTGGGCGGCACGCTCAACCTTGCCGGCGGAGCCAGGACCAAACTGGTCGCGCCCAGCGGTTCGGTGGCCGGGGGACAGATCGCTGACCTCCTTGTCGATTCACTGACCACGGCGGACACAAACTGGACCGGTGGTTCGGCAAACAACTTCGCCGGCACCGTCCATGTACCCAATTCGAACGTGAAGATGTCCGGTGGCAACACGACTCTCGGGAACGGGCAGTGCTTCACGCTGATTGCCGGGAAGATCGCGGCGAACGGCGGTGCGGCGACCGGGTCTGCATGCCAGTCTATGGCAGGCGATACGGACGGCAAGTCCAGTTCGATCAGGCTTGTGCGATGATGCTCGGTTTGCTGCGCAAGATCCGCAGGGCGGAGGGCGGCGTCGCCACGGTCGAGTTCGGCATCTGGGTGACGACCTTCTTTCTCGTCATCATGGGCGTGCTCGACTTCGCATCTTTCTACATGGAGCGCTCGCAGGTGAACGAAGCCCTGTCGGCCGCCGCAACCAAGTCCTTCGCGGACCGCGAGAATGTCGACTTCGGCGCGTTACCCGTCTACGTGCGCAATTTCGCCGAGATGCCCACGCTCAGCGTATCGGCAAGCTGCAATGGCGTAGCCGGCTCCTGCACCAATCTCAATCGCACTTGTGCCTGTCTCAAGACCGACGGAACGTATAGTGCCGGGACCTGCGGCAGCACCTGCAGCGGTTCCGGGATGACTTCAGGTTCGACTGCGGGCTATTATGTCACGCTTTCGGCCGATCACAGGTTTTCGCCGATCCTTTTGCCTGGCGGGCTGCTCAAGGGCACATCCACGGGGCAATCCGTCACCGTGAGGGTGCAGTGATGCGCCTGTTTTCCCGGCTCGCGCGCAGTACCCGCGGCGCGACGATCGTCGAGTTCGCGCTCGTCGCGCCGATTTTCCTGATCATGCTTTTCGGCATCATCGAGGGTAGCCGCGCGTTCTGGGTGAAGCAGACGCTGGAGCGCGTCGCCCATGCCACGGCGCGGTGCATGTCGGTAGATTCGGCCTGCGCCACCACCGCTACGCAAAAGCAATACGCCCTCGAGCGTGCCAAGGCTCTGGGCGTTACTGTCGAACCTTCGGGCATCGTGATCACCGGGGCCACGACCTGCAAGGGCAACGCGAACTCCAATTCGGTGACCATTGCACGCCCCTTCGACACGGTGCTCCGCAATATCGTCCCGATCGTGCCTCAGGAACTCAGTGGCTCGGGTTGTTTCCCGATTCTGACCTGACCTGCGCTTCCCTCCCCGGGGGCTCGTTGGCAAATGCTCGAAATCGAACCCGCAGCGCCAGCATAGGCGCTGGACATCTTGCCCCGATCTGAAAGGGAATGGTGCGCCCGACAGGATTCGAACCTGTGGCCCCCAGATTAGGAATCTGGTGCTCTATCCTGCTGAGCTACGGGCGCACTCGGGGCGGGTCCTAGCTTGGCTTTTTCGGGTTGGCAATCTGTTCCCGTCAGTTTGCCTGTTCGGGCGGCGTTACCGGGAATGGCAGCGGCATCAGGGCGATACCTTCCTCCAGCAGTTCCTGTGCTTCTGACGCGCTCGTCTGTCCGTGGATCGCTTCGGCCTCGCGCTCTCCATAGTGCATGGCGCGCGCGTCTTCGGCGAAGTTCTTGCCCACATAGCGCGAGGATTTCAGGGCTTCGGCCTGCATCTGCGCGAGCTTGCGGATCACTTCTACGGCCTCTGCCGGAAGCGGTGCGTTGGCGACGGGAGCTGTCGGCGCTTCGACAGGCTTGGAGGGCTGCTGCGGGCGAGCGGGCGATTCGGCCAACTGGTTGCCCTTGCGCGAAAGACGCGGGGCCTGGATGGCCTTGCCCACTTCGGCAGATCCGCAATGCGGGCAGGAAACGAGCCCCCGCTCCTGCTGACGCGCAAAATCCTCCGAGGACTTGAACCAGCCCTCGAACCGGTGCGGGCCGGATCGGCATTCGAGATCATAGACGATCATGTTCAGTTCTATTTGGCTATTGTCCGCCGATTGGCAAGACTCGGTAATTGCGTACGAATTTCCGCGATGCGGGCCGGATCGATTTCGGCAAAGCCGAGACCGGCCTTATCGCCGCCCATGTCGAGGACGATTTCCCCCCACGGATCGATTGCAAGCGAGTGACCGTAAGTCTCGCGCCCGTCCTCGTGCCTGCCGACCTGGGCCGCAGACAGGACATAGGCACTTGCCTCCACGGCGCGGGCGCGTTGCAGAAGATGCCAGTGCGCCTTCCCGGTCGGCACGGTAAAGGCCGCCGGAATGGCGATCACGTCGCAATGGGCCCGACCGAGTGCTTCGTACAGTGCGGGGAAGCGCACGTCGTAGCAGATCGACAGGCCAAGCCTGCCTAGCGGCGTTTCCACCGTGACCACTTCGTCTCCGGCGGCATAGGCATTGGATTCGCGCCAGGATTCGCCTGTCGAAAGATCGACGTCGAACATGTGGATCTTGTCGTAGCGGGCGCGGATCTCGCCCGTCTCGTCGATTACGAAGGCCCGGTTCGCCCAGCGCCCGTCCTTGCGCGTGATGGCCAGCGAGCCGAGATGAACCCAGATCCCCTCGCGCGCAGCGGCTTCGCGAACCGCTGCCAGCACGCGGTCCTCGGCCTCGCTGCGGATGACCTCGCGAGCGCGCGAACGTTGACGGTCCAGCAGACCCGACATCTCCGGCGTGAACAGCATCGCCGCCCCGCCCTGCTTCGCTGCGGAAACGGCGGATACGATCGTCCCGGCATTCGCCTCGGGATCGATGCCAGTGGTCATCTGGAACAGGGCCGCGCGGGTCATGGCTTCAATCGGTTGCGGTCAAAGGCCGAGGATCGGATCGAGCTTGCCCTGGCGATCGAGGGAATTGATGTCGTCGAAACCGCCATAGGGCGTGCCGGCAACAAGGACCTGCGGCACCGTGCGTGCACCGGGAACGCGCTCCACCATCTCGTCACGCTTGGGGCCGCCCATGGTGATATCGTATTCCTCGTAGGAAACTCCCTTGCCATCGAGCAGCGACTTGGCCGCGACGCAATAGGGACAGCCCCACTTGGTGTAGATCTCTACCTTGGGTTTGTTCATGGACAATCGCTCCTTCAATCTGTGCTGACGGTCACTTGAAAGTGGGCGCCGGTATCATATCTAATGTGACGAGTCATGGCCCACAGTGGGGATGGCTCGATAGCAGGGCGCCGGATTTCACGGGCCCGGACAATACGAAGATTGCTCATTGGAGGATTTTTGTCATGAACCGTATCGACTTTTCGCCTTATCGCCGCAGCATGGTTGGATTTGATCGCCTTTTCGACATGATCGAGAACCAGAACCGACCCAACGCAGGCGACAAGTATCCCCCGTTCAACATCGAACGCCGCGGCCAGGATGCCTATCGCATCACGCTTGCCGTTGCAGGCTTCAAGCCCGCCGACATCGATATCACCGCCCAGGCCAATCTCCTGACCGTCAAGGGCAACAAGCCCGACGAGAGTGTCGAGGGCGAGTATCTGCATGTCGGTATCGCGCAGCGCGGGTTTGAGCGCCGCTTCGAGCTTGCCGACTATGTCCGCGTCGACAGCGCCGATCTTGCGGACGGCCTGCTCGTGATCGACCTCGTACGCGAAGTGCCCGAGGCGATGAAGCCCAAGAAGATCGCCATTGGCGGCAACACGCTCACGGTTGTCGACAACGCGTCGGACGAAGGCACCCAGGCGGCCTGATCGAAGCCGTTCGAAGAACAGAAGTCTGGGGGCGGCCTGGGAAACCGGGCCGCCCTTTTTGCTTGGCGATCTCCCTTTACTGCAGCTCACTGCAATAGAGGCTACCGCAACTTAACTACGAGACTAAATATCGCTGCAAGATTGTTTAAGCGCTTTGAAACAGTGGGATAAGGGCCCGCACACGAGGCCATCTTAAATCGCATCAAAGACTTGGGCTCTAGATAGCTTCTCCAATGGAAAACATGGGGGGACCATCAGAGCAATGAATCGATTGCGGATCAGTCACCGTCTCGTGCTCGCCTTCGGCCTGCTGCTGGCGATCATGGGCACAATGGGAGTCTTCGCGCTCAAGCAGATCGGCGAGGTCAATGCGCTCACCGAGGAGCTGAACGAAAACTCCCTTCCGGCTTCGCGGGCACTGGGCGACCTGCATGCCTACGTATCGCAGTATCGCATCCATCAGGAAGACACGGTCAAGGCCGCCGGCACCCCGGCATGGGAGCGGCAGGTCAAGGTCCTGCGCAACTCCGGCGCGGTGATCGACGAAGTCCTCGCCGACTACGCCAAGCACGTGAAGCGCCCCGAGACGCTGCAATCGCTCAAGGGCGTACGGGAAAGCTGGCAGGCCTACGTCCAGCAGAACGACGCGATCCTGAACCTGGCGCAGGGTGACAAGCCCGCTGCGGTCGACATGTTCGACGGCGAAGGACTCGACGCCTTCTATGCGATCGAGGATCAGCTCCTGAACCTGATCGACCTGAACGCCTCCACCGCCAAGGCGGCAGCCGCGGAAGGCGAGGCAATCCATGCCAATGCCCGCCATGTCATGCTCGTGGCCGCGATCACCGGCGTACTGAGCGCCATTGGCCTGATGCTCTTTCTCATGCGATCTATCGCGCGGCCAGTGAAGCAGCTTTCCGAATCGGTGCGCAGCCTGATCGAAGGCGACATCGATGTCGTCATCCCGGGCAGCAACCGCCGCGACGAACTGGGCAGCCTGGCCCGCGCGCTGGAGAACTTCCAGCGGCTGGTGGCAACCGACCAGCAGCGCGCGCACGAGGAACAGGAGCGCGCCCGCGAGCTCCAGATCACCATCGATGCCATCGGCAATGGCCTTGCCGAGCTGGCCAAGGGCAACCTTGTCCACCGGGTTCCCGCTGCGCGCGGTTCACTCGCGCAGCTGCACGAACACTTCAATGTCGCCGTCTCGCGCCTCGGCGAAACGATGGGCCGGATCATCGACGGCTGCCAGTCGATCCGCATCGGTACGAACGAGATCGCAACGGCGACCTCCGACCTTGCCGAGCGCACCGAGAAGCAGGCAAGTTCACTCGCCGACACCTCACGCACGCTGAGCGAGTTCACCAGCGTGGTGCACGTCACTGCCGAGAACGCGCGCCAGACCAGCTCGCGTCTGGGCGTCGCCCGCGAGACGGCCGACCGGGTGGAAGGCATTGCGCACGAGGCCGTGGACGCCATGCGCAGCATCGAGACGACTTCTCGCCAGATGTCCGAGATCATCGGCACCATCGACGGAATCGCCTTCCAGACCAACCTGCTCGCGCTCAATGCCGGGGTCGAGGCGGCGCGTGCCGGTGAGGCCGGCAAGGGCTTTGCCGTGGTCGCCACCGAAGTGCGCGCCCTCGCCCAGCGCTCGGCCGATGCCGCAAAGGACATCCGCACCCTGATCGACCGCAGCAGCCGCCAGGTCGGCGATGGCGTTGCACTCGTCGAGAGCAGCGGCGAAGCCTTGCGCCAGATCGTCGGCGAAGTGGTCACCGTCTCCAACCTGGTCGACGAGATCGCAGGGGCCGCCGAGAAGCAGGCCGAGGGCATCTCGGAAATCTCGACGATGGTCTCCGGCATGGACAGCTTCACCCAGCAGAATGCCGCGATGGTTGAGGAAAGCTCGGCCGGCAGCCGCAGCCTTTCCGAGGAAACGCAGCAGCTCATGACGCAGATGGCCGCGTTCCGGATCAAGGACGGCAGGGGGCTCAACGACAATGCGGGCGGCGCTGCCAGGGATGGCATCGGCAACGCGGGACCGGTCGTCGCCTCAGCGCCTGCGCGTAGCCTGTCCGCTGCTGCCCCGGCTTTCGTCGGCAATGCCGCACTGGACCTCGATGACTGGTCGGACTTCTGAAGCTTTCAAGATGAGTAAACGGGTGGCCTGCCGGAGGGGCCGGTCATTCCCATAAGAGTGGAGTGAGTGCATGAAGAATATCGTTCTCAAAGCCGCCGCGGTCGCTTCGGTTCTGATCATGACGGCGGCTCCCGCCATGGCCGACGACTGGCTCAACACCGTCAAGCGCTCCGTCGCTTCCAAGCAGACCTATCCGCGCACGGCGCAGATGCGCGGTGAGGAAGGCACGGCCAAGGTCAAGGTCTACGTCTCGTCCTCGGGCAAGGTCGAGCGTACCGAACTGGTGGCGACCTCGGGCTCGAGCGCGCTGGACCGCGAAGCCGAAGCCGTGTTCTCCCGCATGGGCAACCTGCCCGCGCCGCCGGCCGGAACCAGCTCGGTCGTACTGCCGCTGACGTGGAAGCTGCTCTGATCCTGTAGACGAGATCCTGAAAAGGCATCGCCCCAAACGAGAAGGACCGGCCCTGCGGCCGGTCCTTTTTCATTTCGCGATGACTGTCGCCGGTCCGGTCAGACGAGGCGCGCCTGCTGCAGCGCCGCCGCGATGAATCCCTTGAACAGCGGGTGCGGATCGAACGGCTTGGACTTGAGTTCCGGGTGGAACTGCACGCCTACGAACCACGGGTGGTCCGGACGCTCGACAATCTCCGGCAGCAAGCCGTCGGGGGACATGCCCGAGAAGATCAGTCCGTCGCCTTCCAGCGCTTCGCGATACGAGCCGTTGACTTCGTAGCGGTGGCGGTGACGCTCGCTGATCGTGGTCGAACCGTAGATCGAGGCCACATGGCTGTTGGGCGAAAGCTCCGCCTGGTATGCGCCCAGACGCATGGTGCCGCCAAGGTCGCCGCCGGCAGCGCGCTGCTCCAGGCCGTCCTTGCCCATCCACTCGGTAATGATGCCCACTACCGGCTCGCTCGTCGGGCCGAATTCGGTCGAGCTCGCCTGGGCGATGCCGGCCGAACGCGCGCCTTCGATGCAGGCCATCTGCATGCCAAGGCAAATGCCGAAGAACGGCACGCCGCGCTCGCGCGCGAAACGGACCGAAGCGATCTTGCCCTCGGTGCCGCGTTCGCCGAAGCCACCGGGCACGAGAATGCCGTGCATCGGCTCAAGCTCGGCCGCGATCTCGGCATCGTCCTTCTCGAACAGCTCGGCGTCGATCCACTTGATGTTGACCTTGACCCGGTTGGCCATGCCGCCGTGAACGAGCGCCTCGTTGAGCGACTTGTAGGCATCGGGCAGGCCGACGTACTTGCCGACGACGCCGATGGTCACTTCGCCTTCGGGATGCTCGTAGCGGTCGGTCACCTCGTCCCAGCGCGCCATGTCGGGCGCCGGCGAAGTCAGTCCGAAATGGTGCAGGACTTCGGCATCGAGGCCTTCCCGGTGATACTGCAGCGGCACCGCGTAGATGTTCGGTGCGTCGAGCGCCGGGATAACGGCTTCGCGGCGCACGTTGCAGAACAGCGCGATCTTGCGGCGCTCGCTTTCGGGCAGTTCGCGGTCGCAGCGACACAGCAGGATGTCGGGCTGGATGCCAAGACCGGTCAGTTCGCGCACGGAGTGCTGCGTCGGCTTGGTCTTCAGCTCGCCCGCCGCCGCGATGTAGGGCACCAGCGTGACGTGGACGAAGCAGGTCTGCTCACGGCCCATCTCGTTGCGCAGCTGGCGCATGGCCTCGACGAAGGGCAGGCCCTCGATGTCGCCGACGGTGCCGCCGATTTCGCACAGCACGAAATCGAGGTCGTCGGTATCGGACATCGCGAAGTTCTTGATCGCGTCGGTGACGTGCGGGATGACCTGCACGGTGGCACCGAGATAGTCGCCGCGGCGCTCCTTGGCGATGATGTCCTGATAGATGCGGCCCGAGGTGATGTTGTCGCTCTGACGGGCCGACACGCCGGTGAAGCGTTCGTAGTGGCCAAGGTCGAGGTCGGTCTCGGCCCCGTCGTCAGTCACGTAGACCTCACCGTGCTGGTAAGGGCTCATCGTGCCCGGATCGACGTTGAGGTATGGGTCGAACTTGCGGATGCGGACGCGGAAACCGCGTGCCTGCAGGAGAGCCGCGAGGCTCGCTGCCATGAGCCCCTTGCCGAGCGAGGAAACCACGCCGCCGGTGATAAAAATATGCCGCGCCATGGGAGTCGGGCCTTAAATTGCATGGAGGCCCATAGGCAAGCGCCCAGAGCCTGAATCCACAGGTCAATACTACATGAAATGCCGCCTGCCACTGCCAGACGGCATTTCGGTTACGGGAAATGCCTCGGAATTACTGCTTGGCAGCACCCGAAAGCGGATCGTCGGCCGGCGCCTGCTGCGCAGCGCCATCGCCCTGGGCCGGTGCCGCGGCGGGATTCGCCGCGCCGGCAAGAGGATCGGCCGGCTGTGCCGGAGCCGTCGGCGCAGCAGCGCCGCGCTCAAGCGAAGTGTCGATATCGCGGCCGGTGGTCACATCGACGGCAAGCGCTGCCAGGATGATGCTCAGGACCACGAAGAGAACGGCCAGAACCGAAGTCGCGCGGGTCAGGAAGTTGGCTGCGCCGCGCGCGGACATCAGGCCCGAGGGGCTGCCGCCACCGACGCCCAGACCGCCGCCTTCCGACTTCTGCATCAGGATCACACCGACAAGCGCCGCTGCAATGAGCGCCTGGAGGACGGTCAGGAAAAGGAACATCTCAGTCTCAGCCTTCTGGGGAGCATCAAGCCCGCATCACACGTCGCGCAGATAGGCGCAACGCCTTCGCGGCGCAACCCGTCAACGGGTTTTCGCAAGGCCCGGCCATCAATGCCGGGCCCTGCAGCACTTTATCGATCAGTCCGCGTCCAGCGAAGCGGCTGCGCCGACGATCGCGAGGAAGCTCTCGGCGGACAGGCTTGCCCCGCCGACGAGCGCGCCGCCCACTTCGGGCACGGCCAGCAGTTCCGCGGCATTGTCGGCCTTTACCGAGCCGCCATAGAGAATGCGCACGTCCGCACCGCCCTCGCCGTAAAGCGCGACGAGCTTTGCGCGGATCGCCTTGTGCATCGCGGCCACGTCCTCAACCGAAGGCACCCGGCCGGTGCCGATGGCCCAGACCGGTTCGTAAGCGACCGAAAGCTTTTCCGGTGCGCCGTCGACACGCGGGCACGAACCCTCGAGCTGGGCGCCGACGACCGTTTCGGCCTCGCCGGCATCGCGCTGGGATTCGGTTTCACCCACGCACAGGATCACGCCGAGACCCGCACCGAGCGCAGCCTCCGCCTTGGCCTTGACGTCAGCATCGCTTTCGCCGTGGAGCGTGCGGCGCTCCGAGTGGCCGACGATGGTGAAGTCCGCGCCTGCGTCCTTGAGCATCTGCGCCGAGATGTCGCCGGTGAAGGCGCCGCTTTCTTCGGCGTGGCAGTCCTGCCCGCCCACGCCGATGATGGCCGCTGCGTCGCGCGTGCGATAGATCAGCGTCGCCGGCGGCGCGACCGCGACCTGCACCTTGGGAAAGCGTGCCGCCGCCCGGTCAATCGCGCGCGCCTCGTTGAGCATCGCGCGCGTGCCGTTCATTTTCCAGTTACCGACGATGTAAGGCAGTCCAGCCATTTCCAACCCTTGATTTCATCAAGTGCGCAGCGCCGCCTTCGGTCCAGCCAAAGAATCGCCGCTCCGCTTGCGCGGCGCAGCTAGGACAGGCAGACCACCATTGTCAAAACACATGCAGCCTTCGTTCAGGTAAAACTTTCCTGTGTGTCGCTCAAGCAATCGCATGCGAGTCGGCATTGCAGTAACGCGCAAGCGCCCCTAAAGCCTGCGGCCGTTTCCTGCGAAACCTTCGTTTTCGCTCAAGTCATCGCTGATCGGCACGGATCCATGCTCACTTTCTTCCGTTCAATGCTCAAATCCAAGATCGGTGCGGCTGTCGCGCTGATCATGCTCGTCGTTATCGCGCTCGCATTCGCCAGCGGCGATATCGCCGGCCTCAGTTCCTCGGCCGGCCTCGGCGGCGGAACGAAGGTCGCAACCGTGGGCAAGGAAAGTATCGACGCCCCGCAGCTGACGCAGTCGGCCCGCGCCGCGCTGGAGCGCGTGAAACGCAATCAACCCACCGCAACCATGAAACTGATGGTGGCGGAAGGCGGGGTCGAGCAGGTACTCGACGATCTCATCGACCGCACAGCGCTCTTCGTCTTCGGCAAGAAGCACGGCGTCGTTGCAGGCGATCGCCTGATCGACAGCGAAATCACGCAGATCCCCGGCTTCATGGGCGTTGACGGCAAGTTCAGCCAGGACACCTTCCGCCAGGCGCTCGCGCAGCAGGGCCTGACCGAGAAGGTCCTGCGCGAGGACATCGCCCAGGGCCTCGTCTCGCAGCAGCTGCTGGTTCCGGCGCAGTATGGCGCGGTGATGTCGAAGGATGCCGCCAGGCGCTATGCTTCGCTGCTCGGAGAGAGCCGCACCGGCACGATCGCAGCCTTCCCCTCCTCGGCCTTCATGCCCGAGAAGGACCCGACCGACATCGAGATCCAGGCCTTCTACAAGGACAACATCAACGAATTCATCCGGCCCGAGCGCCGCGTGATCCGTTACGCGACCTTCGGTGAAGACGCGATCAAGGCTCCCGCCGCGCCGACCGACAAGGAAATCGCCGCACGCTACGATGCCAACAAGGCGCAGTACGCCGCGCAGGACAAGCGCCGCATTACCCAGCTGATCGTGCCGACCGAGGCCGCTGCCAAGGCGATCGTCGCCGAAGTGAACGGCGGCAAGTCGCTCGAAGCGGCGGCTAAGGAAAAGGGCCTGTCGGCCGCCAGGCTCGAATTCTTCAGCAAGACCGATCTGAGCGAGCAGTTCTCGCCGGCCGTCGCCGATGCCGTCTTCGCCGCCGATACCGGCAAGCTCGCCGTGCCGCAGAAGAGCCCGCTGGGCTGGCACGTCATCCGCGTCGAGGAAAAGCAGGAAAAGCCTGCCCGCACCCTTGCCGAAGTGAAGGACGAACTGGCCAAGCAGATCGAGCAGGAAAAGCGCCGCGCCGCCTTCACCGACGAACTCGCCAGCCTCGAGGACAAGTTCGCCGACGGGGCCAACCTGATCGAAGTCGCCAAGTCGCTCGGGATCGAGGTGCAGACCACTGCGCCCATCACCGCCGACGGCCAGGTCTATCTCAAGCCCGGCGAAAAGGCGCCCGACGTCATCGCCCCGGTGCTCAAGACCGCCTTCTCGATGGAGGAAGAGCAGCCGCAGGTCGCCGAAGTCGAACGCGGCAAGACCTTCATGATCTACGACGTCAGCGAGATCGACGCGTCCGCGCCGGCTCCGCTCAAGGAGATCAAGGATGACGTGAAAGTCGCCTGGTCGATGGACAAGGGCTCGCAGGCCGCCAAGGCCGCCGCGCTCAAGGTCCAGGCCGAGGTCAAGAAGGGCACCGCGCTCGAAAAGGCCATGGCGTCGGTCGGCAAGCGCCTGCCGCCGATCCAGCCCGTCACTATGTCGCGTCCCACGTTGACCGCCGCGATCCAGAACGGCCGCCAGGTCCCGGCACCGATCTCGCTCATGTTCCACATGGCCGAGAACACGGTGAAGGTGCAGGCCGCCCCGCAGGAACGCGGCTGGTTCGTGGTGGCCCTCAAGAAGATCGACCCCGCCAAGATCGATTCCGACGATCTGGTCGCCAATACCCAGAAGGAACTCGGCCAGCAGCTCGGCCAGGCCTATGCCGACGCACTCGGCAAGGCGATCCGCAAGGACGTGGGCGTCACCAAGAATGCCGCCGCGATCAAGGCCGTGCGCGACGAACTCGCCGGCACCGGTTCGGCCCAGTAAGCGCAGGCAGGAACGACGATGCAGCGCGAAGCGGATAGAGACACGGTCCGGCAGCAACTGGAGCAAGGGCGCCCCGCCCTGCTCTGGCGCAAGCTGGTCGCCGATACCGAGACGCCGGTCGCGGCGGCCCTGCGGCTGTTCGAGGACGGTCGCGGCGACTTCCTGCTGGAATCGGTGGAAGGCGGCGAAGTGCGCGGGCGCTACAGCCTGATCGGCCTCGATCCCGACCTCGTGTTCCGTGCCAGCGGCGCCAGCTGCGAGATCAACCGCAAGTGGCAGTCCGACAAGGACGCCTTCGCGGCCCTGCCCGGCGACAGCCTCTCCGAACTGCGCAACCTCGTCGAGACCTGCCGCATCGACGTGCCCGCCGAACTGCCCAAGGCGCTCGCCTGCCTCGTCGGCTATTTCGGCTACGAGACCATCGGCCTTGTCGAGAAGCTGCCGCGCGCGCCGCAAAGCAGCCTCGACGTGCCCGACATGCTGTTCGTGCGGCCTTCGCTGATCCTCGTGTTCGATCGCCTCGGCGACGAGCTGTTCTGCGTGGCGCCGGTCTGGCCCGACGCCGGTTCGCCGGATCGCGTGGTCGAAGCCGCCGCGGAGCGCATCGACGAGGCGCTGCGCCGCCTCTCGGTGCCCGCCACGCTCGCTCCGGCCCAGCCCGACCTGGCAATACCAGAGCCAACGCCGGTCATGGCGGCCGACGACTACAAGGCGATGGTGCTCAGGGCCAAGGAGTACATCCAGGCCGGCGACATCTTCCAGGTCGTGCTGGCCCAGCGCTTCACCTGCGAATTCCCGCTGCCGCCGCTTGCGCTCTACCGCGCGCTGCGCCGGGTGAACCCATCGCCGTTCCTCTATTTCCTCGACCTGCCCGGCTTTGCGCTGGTCGGATCGAGCCCGGAAATCCTCGTGCGCGTGCGTGACGGCGAAGTCACGATCCGCCCGATCGCGGGCACCCGCCCGCGCGGCAAGACCCCGGCCGAGGACAAGGCCAACGAGGCGAGCCTGCTGGCCGATCCCAAGGAACGCGCCGAACACCTCATGCTGCTCGACCTGGGGCGCAACGACGTCGGCCGCGTGGCTGCGGCGGGCACCGTCGAAGTGACCGACAGCTACACGATCGAGCGCTACAGCCACGTGATGCACATCGTCTCGAACGTGGTCGGCCGGCTCGACACCGCCAGGCACGATGCCATCGACGCAGTCTTCGCCGGCTTCCCGGCCGGCACCGTCTCGGGCGCGCCCAAGGTCCATGCCTGCGAGATCATCGCCGAACTCGAACCCGAAACGCGCGGGGCCTATGCCGGCGGCGTCGGCTATTTCGCGCCCGACGGTTCGGTCGATTCGTGCATCGTCCTGCGCACCGGCGTGCTCAAGGACGGCGTGCTCCACGTCCAGGCGGGCGCGGGCATCGTTGCCGACAGCGACCCGGCCTACGAACAGCGCGAATGCGAAGCCAAGTCCGGCGCCCTTTTCGCTGCCGCGCGCGAAGCGGTCCGCGTCGCAGGAGAGCCGGGCTTCGGGCAGTGACCCGTACGGCGCCCGCCCTGCTGCTGGCGCTGCTGCTCGCCGCCTGCTCCTCGGGCGATGCGAAGCAGGAAGCCGCGGCGCCACCGCCGCCGCCGTGCGAGGCCGCCAGCTTCGAGGGCGCATCGCTCACCCATTGCACCGCAGAGCCGGGCCGCCACACCATCCACATGGTTCTGGGCCCCAAGGGTGGCGTGCCCTACCGCAGCCTCTCCCAGCTCGCGGTCGACCGGCCGGAAATGAGCCATGAAGTCGCCTTTGCGATGAACGGCGGCATGTTCGACGAGAAAGGGCAGCCGATCGGCTACTACGTCGAGGACGGGAATCGCCTGCACACGCTCAACCGCAACGAGGGCTACGGCAACTTCCACCTTCTGCCCAACGGCGTGTTCTATGGCGATACCGACGGCCACTGGGCCGTTCGCACCAGCGAGGACTTTGCCCAGAGCGTCTCGCACCGCCCGCAGTTCGGCACCCAGTCGGGGCCGATGCTGGTCATCGCCGGAAAGTTGCATCCCCGCATCGCGCCCGACGGCCAGTCGCTCAAGCTGCGCAATGGCGTGGGCGTCGACCGCGAAGGAAACGCGCACTTCGTCATTTCCGACGAACCGATCTCCTTCGGCAGGCTCGCCCGCTATTTCCGCGACGCGCTGGACTGCCCCAATGCGCTGTTCCTCGACGGCAGCGTCTCTTCCCTGTGGGATCCGCACATGGGCCGCGTCGATGGCGGACCTCCGCTCGGCCCCTTGATCGTCGTCGAGAAAAGGGCAAAGGGCAAATCATGATCCTCGTCATCGACAACTACGACAGCTTCACCTGGAACCTCGTCCATTACCTGATGGAGCTGGGGGCAGAGGTCGAAGTCGTGCGCAACGATGCGCTCTCGGCCGGACAGGCGATTTCGAGTGGGGCGCAGGGCTTCCTCATCTCGCCGGGGCCTTGCACCCCGAACGAGGCAGGCATCAGCCTCGACCTCGTCGGTGCGGCGGCCGATGCCGGAAAGCCGCTGCTCGGCGTGTGCCTGGGTCACCAGTCGATCGGCCAGTACTTCGGCGGCAGGGTCGTGCGCGGCGGGCTGATGCACGGCAAGACCTCGCCGGTGACGCATGACAATACCGGCGTGTTCGAGGGGCTGCCCTCGCCCTTCACCGCGACGCGCTATCACTCTCTGATCGTCGAGGAGATTCCCGAGACGCTGCTGGTCAACGCCCGCTCCGACGATGGCCACGTCATGGGCTTCCGCCACGCAAGCCTGCCGATCCACGGCGTGCAGTTCCACCCGGAAAGCATCGCCACCGAGCACGGGCACGACATGCTGGCGAACTTCCTGCGCCTGTGCGGCATCGAGACCAGGGCCGTCGCATGACGCTGCCCGATCCCGGCCATCCGATCGAGGAAGCCGAAGCCGAAGCCGCCTTCGCCGCGATCCTTGACGGCGACGTGCCCGAGGCGGACATCGCCGCGTTTCTCGTCGCACTTTCCGAGCGGGGCGAGAATGCCGGCGAGATCGCGGGCGCCGCACGCGCCATGCGGGCACGGATGGTCCCCATCGTCGCCCCCGCCAATGCCATCGACGTATGCGGAACCGGCGGTGACGGTCATCACACGCTCAACGTCTCGACCGCCGTATCGCTGGTCGTTGCCGCCTGCGGCGTGCCGGTCGCCAAGCACGGCAACCGCGCGGCCAGTTCCAAGGCGGGCGCCGCCGACACGCTCGAGGCGCTCGGTCTCAATCTCGACCGCGCCGTAGAGACCGCCGAGGCGACACTGGCCGACCTTGGCATCTGCTTCCTCTTCGCCGCCCGCCACCACCCGGCGCTTGGGCGGTTGATGCCGCTGCGCAAGAAGCTGGGGCGCCGCACGATCTTCAACCTGATGGGCCCGCTTGCCAATCCGGCGCAGGTCCGCCGCCAGCTCGTGGGCATTGCCCGGCCCGCCTACGTGCCGATCTATGCCGAGGCGATCCTTCGCCTGGGCACCGAGCATTCGCTCGTCGTCTCCGGCGATGAAGGCCTCGACGAACTCAGCCTTGCAGGCGGCAACGAAGTTGCGGAAGTGACCGGCAGCGAACTGGCCATGCGCCGCGTTTCGCCCGCCGACGCGGGGCTGCCAGTCGCGCCGGTCGATGCCATTCGCGGCGGCGATCCGCAGTACAACGCCCAGGCCCTGCGCCGCCTGCTCATGGGCGAAGCGGGCGCCTATCGCGATGCCGTGCTGTTCAACGCGGCCGGTGCGCTTGTTATCGCCGGTGAAGCAAAGACCTGGCGGGAAGGCGTCGAGGAAGCTGCCGAGGCCATCGACAAGGGCCTCGCCAATGCCCTGCTCAACTGCTGGATCGACGCGCTCAAGTAGCGCCGCTTCCCGCCCCTACCGAACCGCATCAGGCACCGAAGGCCCGCCATGTCCAACAAGCTCACCGAGATCTGCGATACCAAGCGCGAGGAAGTCGCCGCCCGCAAGCCCCTTGCCTCGCTTTCCGCGCTCGACGCGAAGGCTGCCGGCCAGAGCGCGCCGCGCGGCTTCGAGGCGGCGCTACGCCGCAAGGCCCAGAGCGGGTTCGCCCTCATCGCGGAAATCAAGAAGGCCAGCCCGTCGAAGGGCCTGATCCGCCCGGATTTCCGCCCGACCGAACATGCCGTCGCCTATGAAAAGGGCGGCGCGGCGTGCCTCTCGATCCTGACCGATGCACCTTACTTCCAGGGCCATGAGGACTATCTCGTCGCGGCGCGCGCCGCGGTCTCGCTGCCGGTCATCCGCAAGGACTTCATGGTCGATCCCTGGCAGGTCGCCGAAGCGCGTTCGATCGGGGCCGACGCCATCCTCATCATCGTTGCCGCGCTGGACGATACGCTGATGGCCGAGATCGAGGCGGCCGCGCTCGAACGCGGCATGGACTGCCTCGTCGAAGTCCACGACGAGCATGAGATGGAGCGCGCGGCCCGACTCAAATCGCGCCTGATCGGCGTCAACAACCGCGACCTCAAGCGCTTCGTCACCGACATCGCCACGACCGAGCGGCTCGCCCCGCTCGCACCGGAAGGCACGCTGCTCGTCAGTGAGAGCGGCATCAACGGCCATGCCGACCTGCAGCGTCTCTCGCAGTGCGGCGCGCGCACCTTCCTCGTTGGCGAAAGCCTGATGCGCCATGACGATGTCGAGGCGGCAACGCGGGCGCTGCTCGAAGGATAAACTTCGGGCCGATGCAATCGGGAAGCCCGCCCTGTCCTACAGCCGGGAAATCTGCCATCCATGGGGCATGGGCGCGAATGTACCCGGCCCCGAAAGCGCCCGCTTACCGGTCCTGCGGAGCCGCTTCGCTGGTGCTTCTGGACTGTGTAAACCGTGTAAACCTCGTCAGGATTTCAAGGTCTGAGATGAACAAGAGCCTCACGCACATTGATTCGGACGGGACGGCGCGCATGGTCGATGTCGGCGCCAAGGCAGAGACGCAGCGGCTCGCCATTGCCTCGGGGCGGATCACGATGTCGGCCGAGGCACTCGCGGCGATCCGCGCCGGGGATGCCCCCAAGGGCGACGTGCTGGGCACCGCGCGCATCGCCGGGATCATGGCGGGCAAGCGCACCGGGGACCTGATACCGATGTGCCACCCGCTCGCCATCGATGCGATCAATGTCGATTTCAGCTTCGAGGACGAAGCCGTCAGGGCCACGGCGACGGCGTCGCTCACCGGCAAGACCGGCGTGGAAATGGAAGCCATCACGGCCGTTTCCGTGGCGCTGGTGACGATCTACGACATGGCCAAGGCGCTCGACAAGGGCATGGTCATCGGCGACATCCGCCTGATCGAGAAGCGCGGCGGCAAGTCCGGGACCTGGCGCGCGGAGGACCGGCACTGATGGCAGGTCCCGCGCCGATCCCGCTCGAAGATGCCCAGGCCCGCCTGCTTGCACTGGCCGAAGCACTAGCGGTCGAGCGCGTCGACGTCGAAAGCGCGCTGGGCCGATTCCTGGCCGAACCGCTGCTGGCGCGGCGCACCCAGCCTTCCACCCATCTCTCCGCGATGGACGGCTATGCAATGATCGAAGGCGACCTCACCGGGCCATGGCAGGTGATCGGTGAAAGCGCCGCAGGCCACCCCTTTACCGGCACGCTGAAAAAGGGCGAGGCCGTGCGGATCTCGACCGGCGCGATCATGCCCGCCGATGCAGGCGTCGTGATCCTGCAGGAAGACCTTGGGCGCGAAGACGACCGCATTACCCTCAGCGGCGATCTGCCCGAACCGCCGCACAAGCACATCCGCCCTTGCGGGATGGATTTCACGGCGGGGCAAGAAGTGCTGGGCGAAGGAGTCCGCATCGGCCCGGCGCATATCGCACTGGCCCTCTCCGCGGGTCATCGCCACCTGCCGGTGCGCCGCATGCCGAAAGTCGCGGTGATCGACAGCGGCGATGAACTGGCCGCCGATCCGGAGACCTGCCCTGCGCACCAGATCCCCGCGAGCAACGGCGCCATGCTGGTCTCGCTGGTCAGCGCCCTGCCGGTCGAGGCGCAGCGAATCGGGCCCGTGACCGACACGCTCGATGCGCTGATCGGCGCTTTCGACGAGGCCGCCGATTGCGACATGATCGTCACCAGCGGCGGAGCCTCGGTAGGCGATCACGATCTCGTGCGCCCGGCTCTCGAACGCTGGGGCGCAAGGCTCGACTTCTGGCGCGTCGCCATCAAGCCGGGCAAGCCGATCCTTGTTGCCACCCGCGAACGCAGCAGCGGCGGCACACAGATCATCATCGGCCTGCCGGGCAATCCGGTTTCGAGCATGGTCACCGCCTATCTCTTTGTCCTGCCGATGCTGCGCGCAATGCTCGGGGCAAACCGTTCGCTGCCAATGCAGATCTCGACCGTTCTGGACGCACCGCTCAGAGCCATCGGCCACCGCCGCGAATTCCTGCGCGGCTACTGGAACGGCGAGAGCGTGGTGCCCATGACGCTGCAGGACAGCGGTGCACTCAGCGCCCTTGCCGCCAGCAATGTGCTGATCGATCGCCCCGCGCATGCACCGGCCGCCACGCCCGGAGACACGGTGCGGGTGTTCCTGCTCGAAAATGGCGGTATTGCTTGACGTTCCAGAATCTGTTGCTTAATTGTTCTCTCATTGTTCACAAGCAGAACAACGCTCGGGGACGCAGAGAAAGAGGCAACGAAGATGTTGACGCGCAAGCAGCATGAATTGCTCAAGTTCATTCAGGTCCGGCTTGAAGAAAGCGGCATCTCGCCCAGCTTCGAGGAGATGAAGGAAGCGCTCGACCTCAAGTCGAAGTCGGGCGTGCACCGCCTCATTTCCGCGCTTGAGGAACGCGGCTTTATCCGCCGCCTGCCGAACCGCGCCCGCGCGCTGGAAATCCTGCGCCAGCCCGAAGACGTTACCAGCAAGCCCGCGACGAAGGCCGACGCTCCTGCCGGTAAGGAATCGCTTGCCGCGCTCAAGCAACCCGAACGCACGCCCCAACCGGCGAACGACGTCATCGAGATTCCGCTCCACGGTCGTATCGCTGCCGGTGTTCCCATCGAGGCGCTCGAAGGACAGTCGATGCTTCCGGTTCCGGCAGCCCTGCTCGGCTCGGGCGAACACTACGCGCTTGAGGTTTCGGGCGATTCGATGGTCGAGGCCGGCATTCTCGATGGCGACTTTGCCCTGATCCGTCGCACCAACACCGCACGCGACGGCGAAATCGTCGTCGCCCTGGTTCGTGGCGAGGAAGCGACGCTCAAGTATCTCCAGCGCGATGGCGGCATGGTTCGCCTCGTGCCCGCCAATGCCGCATACGAACCGCAGATCTACGGCCCTGACGAGATCGAGGTTCAGGGCAAGCTCGCAGGGCTGCTGCGCCGCTATCACTGAGCTTGCCCCGGAAAGCGTAACCTTCAGGCGCGCTCTCCGGGAGGCGTACTTTCAGGAAGGCGTACTCTCCGGACAGGGCCGAAATCACGGCCCGCGCGGTTTCCACCAGCCATGGCGGCCCTGCCCTGTCGCCACGGTTTCGACGGATCTGCCGCGCAGCCTGATGGCAAGCCCGCCGGTCCTGTCCAGCATGGTCCGGTCGGCCTTGAGCCAGCGCGGCTTGCAGCTCCATGGCAGCCAGCGGTCGGCAATGACGATATCGGCCTTGTCGCAGGCCGCTGCCAGCGACCGCTCCGGCACCTGGTCGCGGCCTCTGGCGATCAGCAAGTGCCACGAGCGACCGGCTCGATCGATCCGTACCGAACAGAAGTCGCGATTGCATCTCGAACCCGGCCACGATGCGAGCGGCGTCAATTCGCCTTCGATCCCTGCGAATTCGCGAAGATTGTCGCGCACATAATCGCTGCCGGTGTCGCGCAAGGTGACGAGCCCATCGCCGCTATCGTCGAGCAGTCCGACATGACGGCCATCGCCGGTCACGAGAATGTCCGGCGGCTCGAGCAGGATGAGCCAGACGATACCGAAACAGGCTGGCACCAGTCCCAGCAGCCGCACGCGCCCGCTCCAAAGGCCCAGCCACAGGCCGCCGGTTACGAACAGAAGGAAGCCGCCCGTCCCCATGGCAGGCAAAACCGAAACGGCGCCGGGCAGCGCACTGATCGTGTGCGCGAGGCCCAGCAGTAGGTCGATGAACTGCCCCGCCAGCCACCAGAACGGCCCGCCCAGTCCCACAATGTCGCACAGCAGCGCGAGGGCAATGCAGGGCATGACCGCGAAAGTCGTGAGCGGGATGGCAAGCACATTGGCCAGCGCGCCATAAGCTCCGGCGCGATGGAAATGGTAGAAGCCGATCGGCATGAGGACGAGTTCGATGACGAAGCCCGTTACGAACAGCATTGCTGCTTGCCGCATAAGCCGCGAAAGCCACGATTCCTCTCGCGGTGCCAGGAACCGGCGAACCGGCCCGCTGGTCGCCAGCGCCACAATCGCAAGTACGGCCGCAAAGCTCATCTGGAAGCTTGGCCCTGTCAGCGATTCGGGCCAGAGCAGCAGGACCGCGAACCCGGCGACAGCCAGAAGCCGAAGCGAGATTGCCTCGCGCCCCAGCGCCAGCGCGACAAGCACGAGCATCGCCCCGATGCAGGAACGGACCGTCGGCACTTGCGAGCCCGTCAACAGGGTATAGGCAATCCCGGACAGAGCACCGCACAGCGCCGCCACCACCGGGAGCCGGAACCGCAAGGCCAGCGCGGGCGAAAGCGCGAGCAACCGCAACGAGAGAAAATAGGCAGCCCCGATTACCGCGCTGACGTGAAGACCGCTGATCGCCAGGAGATGCGCAAGACCAGCATCGCGCATCGCCTGCGCATCGTTCTCTGCGATGCCCCCGCGGTCGCCGCTCGCCAGAGCAGCGGCAATCCCGCTTTCCGGACCGCTCATCCGCGCACGGACATGTCGGGAAAGCGCGCTACGCGCAGATTCAAGCATAGCGCCCCTGCCGCCCAACCTGAGGATCTCGACTTTGCCGTTGACGCTCCCACTTGCAGCAAGGCCGGAGAACCACGCGGTGCGCGCGAAATTATACCCACCTGGAAACATCGGCGGAGCCGGCGGCATCAACCGCGCCTCAAAGCGAATCACCGCCCCTGACGAAACGGATGCAACGCCCAGATCGTCGGGAACATTAAGCCGAACTTTTATCGACCGCCCCGAGCCCGGTTCCCGCGTTGCGACGATCCATCTGACCCGCTGTTCGGCGGGCTGTTGTTCAACACCTAGCACTTTGCCAAGGAACATTCCCGAGACCGGGCGATCGATTGCGTCCTGTCCCACCAGCGCCGATTTGCTCCACACCGTCAGGCAACCGGCGAGAAACATGAGAAAAACTGCGCAGGCTGCCACTCGCATGTGGGGAAAGCGCTCACGATCCGGCCAGATCCACGCCGCGAAAGCTGCCATGGCACTGCTTCCGACGACACATCCGGCCCAATGGAACGGTCCGGGAAGGCCGAACCACGCCGCGATTCCCGCGCCGAATGAGACGACCAGCCAAGGCCCGCGATCGAAGCCAGCAACAGAAAGAAATCGCTCCAGGGCCGCCAAAACCCTCGACAACTCGCTCTTGCTGTTCCATGGCCGATGCTGCAATGCAGCGCCCCCGGCGAGGCCGCGGCTTGCGTTATTTTCATCTCGGGCTTTGGCTTGGCTGGCCATGGCGAACATTGGACAGGAAGGGATTTACAATGGCAAGCGGCAGTGCATCGAGCGGATCGAACGGCCAGTCAGCCGTCGTTACGCGCTTTGCCCCCTCGCCCACGGGTTACCTTCACATCGGCGGCGCCCGTACGGCGCTGTTCAACTGGCTCTTCGCCCGCCATCACGGCGGCAAATACCTGCTTCGCATCGAAGACACCGACCGCGCCCGTTCGACCGAACCGGCCATCGACGCGATCTTCGACGGCCTGACCTGGCTCGGCCTCGAAGGCGACGAAGAACCGGTATTCCAGTTCGCGCGCTCGCAGCGCCACGCCGAAGTGGCCGCCCAATTACTTGAATCCGGTCACGCCTATCGCTGCTACCTCACGACCGAGGAACTCGCCGAGCGCCGCCAGAAGGCGCAGGAAGAGCGCCGCCCGTTTCGCATCGACAGCGAATGGCGCGACGCCGATCCCGCGACCTGGCCGAGCGATCGCCCCTACGTCGTGCGCATCAAGGCCCCGCGCGATGGCGAGACCGTAATCGACGATCTCGTGCAGGGACAGGTCACGGTCCAGAACGTCGAGATCGACGACTTCGTCATCCTGCGCTCCGACGGCACGCCGACCTACATGCTGGCTGTCGTAGTCGACGATAACGACATGGGCGTATCCCACGTCATCCGCGGCGACGATCACCTCAACAACGCCTTTCGTCAGCTCGTCATCATCCGCGCCATGGACTGGTCAGTGCCGACTTACGGCCACGTACCGCTGATCCACGGCCCGGACGGCGCCAAGCTGTCCAAGCGCCACGGCGCGCTCGGCGTCGATGCCTATCGCGATGAGCTGGGCGTGCTGCCCGAAGCGCTGTTCAATTATCTGCTGCGGCTCGGCTGGGGACATGGCGACGAGGAAATCATCGCCCGCGACCAGGCGGTCGAGTGGTTCGACATTGCCCACGTCGGCAAGTCGCCAGCCCGCTTCGACCTTGCCAAGTTGCAGAATCTCAACGGACACTACCTGCGCGAGGCGGATGACGCCCGCCTCGCGGCACTCGTCCTTCCGCTCGTTGCGGCCAATGGCTTCGCGGACGCAGATCCCGTCCTGCTCGAAAAGGCCATGCCTGTTCTCAAGGTGCGAGCAAAGGACGTCAACGAACTTGCAGAAGGCGCCGCCTTCCTGTTTGCCACCCGTCCTCTCGCGATGAGCGAGAAGGCGCAAGCTCTTCTGACCGACGAGGCGCGGGGGCGCCTTGCTGTCATTCACGAGCGTCTGTCGGGGGAATCCGACTGGACTTTGGAGGCATTGGAAGCCAACCTGAAAGCAATGGCCGGGGAACTCGAATTGGGCCTCGGCAAGCTCGCGCAACCCTTGCGGGCAGCCCTGACGGGTCAGACGACCTCGCCGGGAATTTTCGACGTATTGGTTCTGCTCGGCAGGAACGAAAGCCTCGCGCGCATTGCCGCACAGGCCGAAGTCCCGGCCGGGTCACAGGTATAAGGAGTAAGAACTGGTGGGTGATCAGGCTAAACTGTCCGCAGGTGGAGCGGACTACGACTACCCTGTCCTGAAAGGTAGCGTCGGCCCCGATGTCGTCGATATCCGTAAGCTCTATGGCCAGACCGGGATGTTCACGTTCGACCCGGGCTTCACTTCGACTGCCAGCTGCGAAAGCGCGCTGACCTACATCGACGGCGATGAAGGCGTCCTGCTGCACCGCGGCTATCCGATCGGTCAGCTGGCTGAAAATTCGTCGTTCATGGAAGTCAGCTACCTGCTGCTCAACGGCGAACTGCCGAGCAAGGAAGAGCTCGAAAAGTTCGAGTTCACCATCAGCCGCCACACCATGCTGCACGAGCAGCTCGCCACGTTCTATCGCGGGTTCCGCCGTGACGCGCACCCGATGGCGATCATGTGCGGCGTGGTCGGCGCGCTCTCGGCGTTCTACCACGATTCGACCGACATCTCGGATCCCGAGCACCGCAAGATCAGCTCGCACCGCCTGATCGCCAAGATGCCGACGATTGCGGCCATGGCCTACAAGTACTCGATCGGTCAGCCGTTCCTCTACCCGGACAACAACCTGTCCTACACCGGCAACTTCCTGCGCATGACCTTCGGCGTGCCCGCGGAAGAGTATGAAGTGATCCCGGCCGTCGAGAAGGCCATGGACCGCATCTTCATCCTCCACGCCGACCATGAGCAAAACGCCTCGACCTCGACCGTGCGCCTCGCCGGTTCGTCGGGCGCCAACCCGTTCGCCTGCATCGCGGCCGGCATTGCCTGCCTCTGGGGCCCGGCACACGGCGGCGCGAACGAAGCCGCTCTCAACATGCTCAAGGAAATCGGTACGCCGGACAAGATTCCGCACTACATCGAGCGTGCGAAGGACAAGAACGACCCGTTCCGCCTGATGGGCTTCGGCCACCGCGTCTACAAGAACTACGACCCGCGTGCGACGGTCATGCAGTCCACCGTTCGCGAGGTGTTCGAGGCGCTCAAGGTCGACGATCCGTTGTTCGAGACCGCCCTGCGCCTCGAGGAAATCGCTCTCAACGATCCGTACTTCGTCGAGAAGAAGCTCTTCCCGAACGTCGACTTCTACTCGGGCATCATCCTTTCGGCGATCGGCTTCCCGACCACGATGTTCACCGTGCTCTTCGCTCTTGCCCGCACCGTGGGCTGGGTCGCGCAGTGGAACGAAATGATCTCGGATCCCGGCCAGAAGATCGGCCGTCCGCGCCAGCTCTACACCGGCCCGACGCAGCGCGACTACGTGCCGCTTTCGCAGCGCTGATAACCGGCAAGCCGGACGGGGCCGCCCGCAAGGGCTGTCTCCAGGAGAAACCCCTGCGAAAGCAGGGGTTTTTTCTTGGGCGCCGGAGAAAGTGGAACCTCGGAACTTGCCAACCCGCCATAATCCGGCCACCTCGATGAGGTAGGCCGTTCGGGAACATGGCGGGGGAATCTTCATGCTGTTTATCAGGATCGTAGCATTTGTCCTGGGCCTGCTGGCCATCGCCATGGGCCTTCTCTGGGTCGGTCAGGGCACGGGCGTGGTCATGTGGCCGGCGGAAAGTTTCATGCTGGCAGACCGCACATGGGCCATTCGCGGCGCAATCCTTGCAGCCGTGGGCTGCATCGTCGTGTGGCTGGCTCGCCGCGGCAACGGCAAGGCCTGAACGGGTTCAGGCTTCAGGGTCGGCCGGTACGTCGAGGATGAAGCGCGCGCCCTGTCCCGGCGCGCTCTCGACCGACAGTTCGCCGCCCATCGCCCTTGCGAGGCTGCGCGAAATATAGAGGCCAAGCCCCGATCCGCCGTCGCCGCTACGCCCGAGGCGCTCGAACTTCTCGAACACTCGCGCCTGCTGCTCGTCAGACAGGCCCGGTCCCTGGTCGGCAACGATGACGCGAGCCATCGACCCGAGGGGCTCGAGTCTCAGCCAGATGCGTGACTTTTCCGGCGAATAGCGGATGGCATTGCCGATCAGGTTCAGCAGGATCTGCAGCACGCGGCGGAATTCGGCCACGGCAGGGAGGCTTTCAGCCACTTGCGGCGCATCGATGACGATGCCCTTTTCCCGCGCGCGGACGTTGAGAATTCCGGCAGCCTGCCGCGCGACTTCCGATAAGTCGATGTGATCGGGCGCCGTGGAGAAGTTCTCCGATTCCACGACTTCGAGGTCGGCCAGATCCTCAAGCAGGTCCAGCAGCAGCTTGCCCGCACCGGCGATTTCGCCTGCATAGTCCGCATAGGCATCGGGAATCGGACCGGCGAGCCGTGAGCGGATCGTCTCGGCATTGGCGATGATACGCGAAATCGGCTGACGCAGGACCGGTGAGAGATCCTGCCCGACGAGACTGCGCCGCAAGGCAGGTTCGATCGGGTTCGCAGTCTCGAGTTCACCGGCCTGCGGCTCGTCGGAGATCAGCAGGAGTTCGAAACCGGAGGGATCGAAACCCGGCCGGATATGCGGGATCAGGGTGATCCGCCAGGGCCGGTCCGAACCTTCCACGCTCACGCGCGTACCATCGAGCAGGCGCCAGTGCAGCGGCTGCTGGTGTGTCACATTCTCGGGCGGGAGAAAATCGGTCCAGAGCCGACCGATCCCCTCTTCCATCCGTGCAGCCACTTGCGCGAGGTCGGGACTGTCCGTCACTGCGGTGAGGACGCGCTGCGAACCATCTAGCTGTGCCGTCAGCTCGGCCAGGTGCCGGTCGGTCATCATCCGCCGGCGTTCGGCGAAACTGATCTCCTCAGAGGGCAGCGGCGAGGATTGCCAGTTTCGCACGACGATGTCGCAGCCGGGTGTCTCGCCCGCCTCGCCCTCGCGCGGTTCGACCTCGACCCAGGCCGTAATCGTATCGCTGCCATCGTTGGCCGATATGGCCCGCGCAAGTCGAAAGCGATAGCGGCGCGCCTTGCGCACGAGCTCAAGCAGCTCCGGAACCGCAATGGTTCCCGGGAGATCTCCACCGCAACGCAATTGCAGTCCGGCTAGCGGCTCTTCGGCCGTCAACAGCCTGTCCTCGGGATCGCTGACCGCCCGGGCGAGAATGGTTCCGCCTGCCTGCATCAGCCTGCGATGCGCCCTGTCGAGAGGATGACGGATGCCTTGTCCGCGCCAAGCCGGTCGAAACCTTGCGGCAGGGTAATGTCTGGATGCAGGGCAAGAAACTGCTGCTCGACGCCAGTGGGCGACAGGCCTGCAGTGCGCAGAGCCAGCGCCAGTCGCGCCAGTTGCGCCTCATGGGTTGACAGGACCACCGCGTCGCGCTTCTGCCGGGAGCCGATCGCCAGCCCCGAGAGGAACAGGGCAGCCCCCGAATTGGCGACCGAAAGCAAGGCCTCCGCTTCCCCGGACATACTCATCACAAGCTGGGACGCGAGGCCGAGCCGACTGCCCCCTTCGTTGTACTTGCGCCGCAATGCCGCCTCGGCAAAGGCCGCACGCTCGATCAACTCGGGATCATCGCCTGCACGCGCGCTCAAGGTCACGAGCGTTTCATGAAACAGATCGGCCGGCAATTCGAACAGCGATAGTTTCATGCGCCGCTGCGATTGGCACCAGCGCGCCTGCGCGGCAAGGAACTTCATCGCAAGATCCTGCATCGCGCCTTCGCGGGCCGACACGAAGCTTTGCAAAAGCGGCGAAACTACCGGATCGAGCGCGAGCCGCGACTGCAGGCGCTCGGTCAACTGCCATTCCAGCGCCAGGGCATGAAGATGCGACAGAAGCGCCTGATTTTCGAGAAAGGCCCGCGTGAGCAGGGAAACCTTGTCGGCCGGATGAACGGCGTGGTCGGGCTGACCTGCGCTCTGCGCCAGCGCATCGAGCAAGGCATTGGCAAGATCGGCCAGCATCCCGCGCACGCGCGCGAGGATCTCGTCACTGAAGACAGAGCTGTCTTCGGCGGTAATAAGGTGCCGCAGGATCGGAAGAACACTTCCCGCCATCGCATCGCCGCGAGCAAGCTCGTCGCGAAGCACGGCTTCGACGTTGTCCCGGTCAGCCGAATGAACAGCTTGATCGATCATCGGCTCGTATTACGCCATCCTTGGTTAAAGCCGGGTTAGTCCTTGCGCCGCAGCGGCAGGATCAACCCTGCGAGGACGAGGCCGATCGAGATCAGCTCGACCACGATCTGAACATGCCCGAAGAGCGCGGAAAGAGCCAGTATAACGCCGAGCAGTGCCCGATCTCGGAACCACGATGCGGTAGAACCGGTGAGATTATTGGGTATCAGCGCCACCAGCAGAACCAGCATGATCGGCGGAAACGCCCACGAGATCAACGATTCCCCGGCAACGCGCGGAAGCGCTGCAAGGCTTAGCAGACCGATTTCGATATCGACCAGCCAGCCCAATGCGTCGGCGCGCGGAATGATCGGCCTCATCTGCCCCCGCGCCCGGCGCTCCGCCTGCCGCAAAAGGCGGCTGCTTTCGACCAGCAGCGCAGCGATCGCCGCGAAAATCAGGGCGATCCAGACCAGTCCGAACCAGCCCAGTACTGCCGAGAGGCCCACGGCTCCCAAGGCGCCGAGGCTGAGCATGTTCGATGCATTGCCGGCCTGCAGCAGCGATGTGCCGAAAGTCAGGACACCAAGGCGAGCCACCGAACCGCCCGGAGAAAGTTGCCTTCCGTCACTGACCTGCTCGGCAAGCCATTCGGCCTCCACCGCGACGGCTTCGCCCTCGTTGCGGACCAGACGCCAGTTGGCGCCGATGCGTACCCCTGAAGGCACCTCGCGCATGGCAATGCCCGACTGAAGCGCAATCCGGGTCAGGGCCGAAATCATGTCGCAATCCGGCGGCAGCTCCTGCAGCCGCTCCATCAATTCGCCCGGAACCCGCATGATCCCTGCCGCCGCGCGGTTGAGGTCGATCCGTTCGAACCCGGCCGCCAAGGCATTCTCGACCGGCATGACCAGCACCACCGGCCCGCGGCTCTCGAACAGGTGGGTGACGCTTCCCGGATCGACGAAAAGTCCCTCGGTGACGACCAGCACTTCATCGCTGGCCGTGATGAGGCCGCTGAGCTGGCGCACATTCGTGGCAATGTAGAACTGCAGCCCGGCATCTTCCGCCGCGTGCTGGAGCGCCAGAAGTTCGGGCGAAGTGCCGCGCGCCATGCAGATGACACGCTGGCAGTCGAGCGCGAGGGCCAGGCCAAGCTGGTGATGTGCCACGCTCACGCCCGCCACCCGCAGAAATCCGCGCGGAAACGCCTGTCCCGCTCCCGCGGGTTCAGTCATGGCAAGCAAAGCGATGCGCAGTTTTCAATCTCCAGCGAAGCGCGCCCATTTAGGCACAGGCTTGGTCGGTGCCAAGCATCGCCGGGCGATCAATCGGCGGAAAACTCCGCAAGGAATGCCTTCAGGCGCCTGACGACCGTGGGTTCGCCCGGAGCCGCCTCCAGGGCTTCCTCCGCCAGATCGAGCAAGGCACGTGAATGGAAGCTGGCTGCAAGCCCCTTGAGACGCATTGCCGCAAGGTTCCAGTTGCCATCGCAGCGCGCGCGTTCGAGCAGGTCGACCTGGCGCGCGACGCTTTCGAGGAAACTGGCGCGCAATTCTTCGAAAAGCACGGCGTCTCCGCCTGCCGCAGCAGCCAATGTCGCTTCGAGGGCGCCTGATTCGTAAGCCATTTCCCCAGGATAATGGGCAATGTATTAAACCGGGGTTTATCGCCGCCCGGCTCGTGGTATTCTATCGAAATGGCTGGAGAAAACAGGATCATTGCCTTCGGCGCCGGCGGCAACGAGGCAAACGCGGACAAGCCCGAGGCTACCGCGCCCGAGGTTACACCCGCAGAAACGGGTGCCGAGCAGCCCCGCCAGGCGCAGGAGCACTGGGACGAAGCCTGGGTCGGCGATCATGAAGAGCCGGAAGAAGCGGCCTCCAATGCGTGGATCGCTCCGCTCCTGGCCGGTCTGGCAACAGCGGGCTGGACGGCCTTGTTCCTCTTCGCCCGCCTTCCCCAGTTCCAACCCGGCGTTATCCTTGAGGCCATTCCTACATTGGTTAGCGAATGGGCTGTTCCGGTCCTGCTGATCGGGCTTTGCTGGCTGCTCGCGCTTCGCCACAGTGCGCGCGAGGGCAAGCGCTTCGGCGACATCGCGCAGTCTCTGTCACGCGAATCCGCGCGGCTCGAAGAACGCCTGACCACGGTCAATCGCGAACTCAGCCTCGCCCGCGAATTCCTCGCCTCGCAGTCGCGCGACCTGGAAAGCCTCGGCCGCATTGCCGCCGAACGCATTTCGGAGAACGCCGGGCGTCTCGAGGAACTGATCCGCGACAACGGGACGCGTGTCGATTCCATCAGCTCGGTCAGCCATGCGGCGCTGGAAAACATGGAAAAGCTGCGCAGCCAGCTTCCCGTCATCGCCAGCTCGGCCAAGGACGTCACCAACAACATCGGCAATGCGGGCCGCGCCGCGCATGTCCAGCTTGAGGACATGATCACCGGCTTCAACCGCCTGAACGAATTCGGCACCGCAAGCGAGCGTCAGGTCGAAGCCTTGCGCAGCGCCGTGGAGGCAACGCTCGGCGAGTTCGCCGCGCAGTGCGAGAAACTCGAGGACCTGACCGAGAAGCGCTTCGCCGCGCTGACCGAGAAGAGCGAGGAGTTCCGTACCGAGCTCGACAAGCACGAGATCGAAGCCCTTGCCGCCGTGCGCACGCGTGCCGCCGCTCTCAGCGAGGAAATTGGCAACACGCGCAGCCAGCTCGACAACCACGAGGCCGAAAGTCTCACGTCGCTGCGTGCCCGCCTCAAGGCCCTGCGCGATGAAAGCGACGTCGTCTCACGCGCCTTGCGCAATGCCGAGACGAAGGCCGTTGAACGGCTGCAATCGTCCCTGGCCGAACTACAGACTGAACAGGCAGGCGTCAGCGATGCCATCGCGCAATCGCAGCGCAAGGCACTCGAAGGCCTCACCGAGCGGCTCGCCGGTATCGAGAACGAGGCCATGCGCCTCGACCAGAAGTTCGCGGAGCGCTCCGCCCGTCTCGCCGGTGAAGCGGCCGAACGTCTCGAACGCCAGCAACAACAGGAACACGCCGCGATTGCCCGCCTGCGCGAGACACTGGGCGAGCTGGACAGCGGCATCGCCGAACGCCTCGAGAACCATCGCATCCAGAGCGAGAACCTGCGCGAAACGGCAGCTGCGATCACCGGCCAGCTCTCCGGGTTCGAAGCGCGCCTGCGGGCCATTTCGGAAGACAGCGCACAAGGCGAGGAAGTCCTGAGCGCAAGCCTGACCGCATTGACCGAAAGGTTGACCTCGGCCCGCGCAACCCTCGCGGCAACGGACAACGACGTTGAAAAGCTCACTGACGACAGCATCCGGCTGCTGGAGCTCATCCAGGCGAGCGCCAAGCAGGCGCACAACGCCCTGCCCGAAGCCCTCTCGATTACCGAAGACCGTCTCGACCGCGTCAATCAGGGCGTGGCCGCCCTCCTCGAAAGCCTCAGGCAGGCCGGAGACGGCAGCGAAGGCCTTGCCAGCGAGATCGACGCCACCGGCACGGCGCTGCACGAACTCATGGCCTCGCTATCCACGGCCCATGCCGGCATCAATCGGCAGGGCAGCGACCACGCCGCGCTGCTGCGCGAGCTGCGTAGCGCTCTAGACGAAATCGAACAGGCAACCGCCAAGGCTTCGGAGAAGGCCGGGACCGAACTGCGCGCCTCCATCGAGGCCCTCAACGCAACGATTGCCGAAAGCATCGAAGCGATAGAGACGAAGAGCGCGGCGAAAGTCGCGAGCGTCGCCGACCAGCTCGGCAAGGAAGGCGCCATGGCCATCGACAAGGCCATGCGTTCGCGCGTCGCCGAAGTCTCCGGACAGCTCGATCAGGCCGTCGCCCATGCCTCGGGAGCGACCCGGGAGGCCGCTATCCAGCTGCGCGACCAGCTTGGCAAGATCGACGAACTGGTCGGCAACCTCGAGAACCGCGTTGCCCATGCCCGCAGCCGGGCCGAAGAGCAGGTCGACAACGACTTCTCGCGGCGCGTCGCCCTTATCACGGAATCGCTCAACTCAAATTCCATCGACATCGCCAACGCTCTGTCATCCGATGTTTCGGACACGGCCTGGGCGGCCTACCTGCGGGGCGATCGCGGCATCTTCACCCGCCGTGCGGTGCGGCTCCTCGAGGCCGGGGAAGCCAAGGCAATCCAGCAGATCTTCGAGCGCGATGATGCCTTCCGCGAGCACGTCAGCCGCTACATCCACGATTTCGAAGCGATCCTGCGCCAGATCCTCTCGACGCGTGACGGCAATGCGCTGGGCGTGACCCTGCTCTCGTCGGACATGGGCAAGCTCTACGTGGCCTTGGCACAGGCCATCGAACGCCTGCGCAACTGAACCCGCCCGGAAGACCGGCAGGGCGATCTCCGACAAGGGAACCGCCCTGCTGCGTTACCTTCAGTAACCGAGGTCCTTGACCGGCGGATCGCCGAAGAAGTTGAGGTCCTCGACCTCGATCCAGCCATAGATATAGTTGAGGTAGAACAGCCCCATCAGCACCGCGGCCAGGACCGTCGCGCGCAGGGCGATGCGGCCGGGACGAAAATTGATCGGTGCACTGTCCGCATGACCGGCCTCGACCTTGTGACCTTCAACCTCATCGGGCGTACGCAGGCCGATGGGCATGACCAGAAAGGCGCTGAGGACCCACAGCAGGCTGTAGATCGCGGCTATCGATGTCCATTGCATGGGCCCGCTCCGATCAATTCTCGAGAAGCAGGACCTGGACCTGCGGTCGCTTGCCCGACCAACGGGTCGCCGCACGCCGCGCGGCCAGGCGCGCGGCCTCTACGCGGTCGGCGTGATCCGCCTTTTTCGACTTGGCCAGGGCCTGGGCAACGTCGCTGCGCGCCTCTTCGATGAACGCCTGATAGTCCTCGTCCAGAGGCAGGCCTATGGCGGCCACTTCGACGTTCCCCTTGCGGTCGGCTGCAACCGAGACAACACCGTTGAAGGCAATGCGCCGGCGCATCACGATGGCCTCGCCATCGGCAGGCGCGATGATATCGCCGTCGAGTACGAGTCGGCCCGAGCGGACTTCGCCGAACTTGCCCGGTGCCCCCGGAGCCAGTCGCACGAGATCGCCGTTCTTCTGGAAGACCGCCTTGGGAATGCCGCATGACAGGCCCAGCTTCGCCTGCTCACGCATGTGACGGATCTCTCCGTGCACGGGCACAAGAATGTCGGGACGGATCCAGCCATAGAGCGCCTCGAGTTCCGGCCTCCCGGGATGGCCCGAAACGTGGATATGGCTCTGCCGGTCGGTGACAATCACGACACCGTCGTCCGCGAGACGATTCTGGATCTTGCCAATGGCGATCTCGTTGCCCGGAATCTGGCGACTGGAGAAGAGGACGACATCGCCCTTCTCCAGCTTGATCGGGTGATTGCCTTCGGAAATGCGCGCAAGCGCCGCGCGCGGCTCACCCTGCCCACCGGTCGCGACGATCAACACGTCGCTGCGCGGCAGGTCCATCGCCGTTTCCGGATCGACGATCTCGGGCAGATCCGTGAGGTATCCGCAAGCCTGCCCGGTCTGGATGATGCGATCGAGCGAGCGCCCCGCCACGCACAGCTTGCGGTTGGTGCGGCGCGCCACTTCGCCCAGCGTCTGGAGCCTCGCGACATTGGACGCAAAAGTGGTCACCAGAACGCGGCGACCATTGTGACGTTTCACTTCCTCGAGCAGGCCGTCGAAGACGTCGCCTTCCGAACCCGATGCCTTCGGATTGAACACATTGGTAGAGTCGCAGACCAGCGCCAGCACGCCGTCGTCACCGATCTTCGTCAGTTCCTCGCTTGTCGCCGGGGTGCCGATCTGCGGCGCATCGTCCAGCTTCCAGTCGCCGGTATGGAAAATTCGGCCGAACGGCGTATCGATCAGCAGGGCGTTGCCTTCAGCGATCGAGTGCGCGAGCGGCACGTAGCGAATGCCGAAAGGCCCGATCTCGAAACGCTCGAGGTCTTCCACCACGATGAGTTCGACATCGCCGAGAATACCGGCCTCTTCAAGCTTGGCCGCGACCAGCTTTGCCGTGAAGGGCGTCGCATAGATCGGAACGCCCAGTTCCTGGGCGAAGTAGGGAACGGCACCGATGTGGTCTTCATGCGCATGGGTCAGGACAATGCCCAGCAGGTTCTCGCGCTCATTCTCGATGAATTCGAGATCGGCGAAGACGAGATCGATGCCCGGGTACTCGTTCATGCCGAAGGTCATGCCAAGGTCGACCATCAGCCACTTGCCCTGGCAGCCATAGAGATTGACGTTCATGCCAATCTCGCCCGAGCCGCCGAGCGCGCAAAACAACAATTCGTTACCGGGTATCACTTAGATGCTGCCCTTTCGGCAAGTATGGCAAGGCCGTCGAGCGTAAGATCCGGATCGACGGCATCGAAAATCTCGGTCGCCTCATCGAACAGCACCGCAAGGCCGCCCGTCGCGATGACCTTGGCGGGACGGCCGATCTCGGCACGCATCCGCGCGATCAGGCCTTCCATCATGGCGACGTAGCCCCAGAAGACGCCAATCAGCATCTGGTCCTCGGTATTGCGGCCGATAACGCTGGTCGTCTTGGGAAGCTCGATGGCAATGCGCGGCAGCTTGGCGGTATTGCCGACCAGCGCATCGAGCGAGAGGTTGATCCCAGGCGCAATGATCCCGCCCTTGTACGCGCCCTTGAAATCGACAATGTCGAAGGTCGTCGCCGTCCCGAAATCGACGACGATCAGGTCTCCGCCATGCTTGGCATGGGCGGCAATCGCATTGACGGCGCGGTCGGCGCCAAGCGAGCGCGGCTCGTCCACGTCGATTTCAATGGCGTAATTGGCCTTGCCCTGACCCGCGATCAGAGGCTCGACATTGAAGTAGTGCCGGCTCAGAATCTCAAGGTTGTGGAGCGCGCGCGGCACCACGGTCGAAATGATGATCGTGTCGACCTGCTTGGCGTCGATCCCGCGAATGCCGAGCAGTTGCATCAGCCAGACGGCATATTCGTCGCCTGTACGTCGCGGATCGGTGGCGATGCGCCAACGCCCCTTCAACTCGCCTGCGTCGAACAGCGCGAAAACGACATTGGTATTGCCAGCATCAATGGCGAGCAGCATGGGACCTGGTTTTCCTCAATGCGAAGTTGCGGAAAGAAGCACGTCGCCGGCGTGGATCGTCCGCAGCGATCCCTCATCCAGGCTGAGCAGGAGGTTCCCCTCTTGCGTCAGCCCGGCAAACCCGCCTTCGATTGCCTCCTCTCCCGGAGGAAGCACTGTGAGGCGTGTTCCCTTGGGATGTGCGGCACTCTGCCAGCGACGAAGCATGGGGGCAAGGCCGGCCGAACGCCAGCGCTCAAGTTCGAGAGCAAAGGCCCGCGCCAGCAGATTCGCGAAATCATCGCGGGAGACATCGACGCCGTGATCGCAAAGTGCGGCAACGGCACGCCCCTCGACATGCGGCGCGACGCGCAGGTTCACGCCGATGCCGACAATGACTGTCCCGGCGATCATTTCGAGGAGGATGCCCGCGACCTTGCTGCCGGACAGCAGGAGATCGTTCGGCCACTTGAGCCACAGGGGCGAAGGATCGGGGAGCAGCGAGGCGATGGCTTCGTGGACCGAAAGACCGGCCAGAAGCGCAAGACTGGCAAACGGCGGATCGCCCTGCCCGGGCCTCACTACCGTCGAGCCCATGAAATTGCCGAGCCCGTCATTCCAGGCGCGGCCCAGGCGGCCCTTCCCTGCCGTCTGGCGGTCCGCGACCAACCACTCGCCCTCCGGAAGGTATTCCCCTCCGGACAGGCGAGCAGCCAGATCAGCGTTGGTCGAACCCGTCTGAGTGACGGTTCGGATCAAAACGAGAAGTAAAGGGCTGCCGCGGCAGCGTCAGCGAGACCGCCCAGCCACTTGGTCAACAGGTAGCCCAGCGGCGAAATGAAGACGACCGAGGCGACAAGGATGATCTTGTGCCAGATGTCGTTCTCGCCCTTCACCACGTCGGCAGCCTCGTCGAAGTACATGATCTTGACGATCTTGAGGTAGTAGAAGGCGCCGATGACCGATGCCGCAATGCCGATGGCGGCCAGCGCGATCAGGTTGGCCTGCACCGCCGCCTGGAAGACGACGAACTTGCCCCAGAAACCGAACAACGGCGGAATACCGGCAAGGCTGAACATGATCATCGCCAGGCCCAGCGCCAGCGCCGGTCGCGTGCGCGACAGGCCGGCAAGCTTCGCGATGTCCTCGACGTAATTGCCGTTCTCGTCCTTGAGCATCAGGATCGCGACGAAACCGCCCAGCGACATCGCGACATAGATCGCAAGGTACACGAGCATGGCCGACGCGCCCTGCGGCGTGGCAACGGCCAGACCGATCAGCATGAAACCGACGTTGTTGATCGACGAATACGCCATCAGTCGCTTGATGTTCGACTGGCCGATGGCGCCAAGGGCACCGACCACGATCGAGGCGAGCGAGATGAAGATCACGATCTGCTGCCAGGCAGCGGCCTGCTCACCGAACGCATCGAGCATGACGCGCATGGTCAGGCCGAGGGCAGCCACCTTCGGCGCGGTCGCGAAGAAGGTCGTGACCGGCGTCGGCGCGCCTTCGTAAACGTCGGGCGTCCACATGTGGAACGGCACGGCACTGATCTTGAAGGCAAGCCCTGCCAGCATGAACACGATGCCGAACAGCGCCCCATGCGACAGCCCGGAGGACAGAGCGGCGTTGATGCCCGAGAACGAGGTCGTGCCGGTAAAGCCATAAGTCAGGCTCATGCCGAAGAGCAGGATGCCCGAGGCGAGCGAACCCAGGACGAAGTACTTCAGGCCCGATTCCGCCGAACGGTCATCCGTGCGCAGGAAGGCCGCAAGGACGTAGGCAGCCAGCGAGTTCATCTCGAGACCGATGTACAGCGTCAGCAGGTCGCCTGCCGAAACCATGATGCCCATGCCCAGCGCCGCGAAGACGACGAGCACGGGATATTCCGCACGCATCGCATCGAACCGATCGAAGAACTTCGGGGCAATGACCAAGGAGGCCGCAGCCGAGATATAGATCAGGATCTTGGCGTAGGACGCAAAGGCATCGGCACGGAACTGGCCGAAGAAAGCCGAGGTATCCGGCCCCATTGCGCCGCCGCACAGCGCGGGGGCGACGAGGAAGGACGCGGCGGCAAGCGCAGCAACCGCCAGGATCGAGATCAGACGGCCCGACTTGTCACCGCCCCAGGCGGCGATCAGAAGCAGGACCAGGCCTGCAATGCTCAGTGTTTCTTCCGGCGCGATCAGGCGCAGCGACTGTGACCAGTCCATCAGTGTGCCCCCTCATGCGCAGCTTCTTCTTCGTGCACAGGCTTTTCCTTACCCATGGCGACCTTGGAGTCTCCTTCCGGCTTGGCAGCGGCAAGACGGGCGTCGAGCGCGGCAATGTCGGCGCGCATCGGCGCGATGAAGCTCTCGGGATAGATGCCCATCCACAGCACCGCGATGCCCAGCGGAACCACCATCAGCAGCTCACGGACGTCGAGGTCGGCCATGGCGGCAGCATCGGCGTTCTTCTGCTCGCCGAAAGCGACCCGGCGATAGAGGTAAAGCATGTAGGCAGCGCCCAGGATGATGCCGGTGGCGCAGATCAGCGTGGTCCACGTCGACACCTGGTAGATACCCGCGAGGCTCAGGAACTCGCCAACGAAACCGCTGGTGCCCGGAAGGCCGACGGAGGCCATCGTGAAGAGCATGAAGAACAGCGCGTAACGCGGCATGTTGATCGAAAGGCCGCCGTAGCGATCGATTTCGCGGGTGTGCAGGCGATCGTAGATGATGCCCACGCACAGGAACAGCGCGCCCGAAACCAGACCGTGGCTGAGCATGATCAGCATCGAGCCCTCGAGACCCTGCACGTTGAAGGCGAACAGGCCGATGGTCACGATCGCCATGTGCGCAACCGACGAATAGGCAATCAGCTTCTTCATGTCGTGCTGCACGAGTGCAATCAGCGAGGTCAGGACCACGGCTGCCATCGACAGGCCCCAGACCAGCGGACCGAAGTAGGCCGAGGCTTCGGGGAACATCGGCAGCGAGAAGCGGATGAAACCGTAGCCGCCCATCTTCAGCAGAACGCCTGCAAGGATGACCGAACCGGCGGTCGGCGCCTGGACGTGCGCGTCCGGAAGCCAGGTGTGGACCGGCCACATCGGCATCTTCACCGCGAAGCTGGCGAAGAAAGCAAGCCACAGCCAGGTCTGGACCTGCGGATCGAAATCGTAAGCCATCAGCGTCGGGATGTCGGTGGTACCGGCGGTATTCGCCATCCACAGCATCGCGATCAGCATCAGCACCGAGCCGAGCAGCGTGTAGAGGAAGAACTTGTACGAAGCGTAGATACGGTCCGCACCGCCCCACACGCCGATGATCAGGTACATCGGGATGAGGCCGGCCTCGAAGAAGATGTAGAACAGGAACAGGTCCTGCGCCGCGAAAACGCCTATCATGAGCGTTTCCATCAGCAGGAACGCGGCCATGTACTCACCAACGCGCTTGTCGATCGACTTCCAGCTGGCACCGATGCAGATCGGCATGAGGAAGACGGACAGCATGATCAGCAACAGGGCGATGCCGTCGATACCGAGCGCGTAGGAGAAGCCGGAGAACAGCTCCACCCGCTCGGTGAACTGCCACTGCGCGCCGCCGATGTCGAAATTCGCCCAGAGCACGACGCCCAGTGCAAAATCGACCAAGGTCGCCGCCAGCGCAAGATTTCGCGCCGGCTTCGCTTCGAGGAAGAGGCATGCCAGTGCCGCCGCAAGCGGCACAAGCAGCATCAGGCTGAGGATCGGAAAACCACTCATCATCTTATCCCGCGATCACCCAGCTGATGGCGCCGACAAGGCCCAGCAGCATGACTAGTGCGTAACTGTAGAGATAGCCCGACTGGACTTTCTGTGCGTAAGTCGAACCCTTGGCGACGACCCAGGCCGCGCCGTTGGGACCGAAGCGGTCGATCAGACCCACGTCGCCCTGTTTCCAGAACACGCGGCCGAGCCAGAATGCCGGAACCACGAACAGGTAGTGGTACAGTTCGTCGAACATCCACTTGCGGTACACGAAGGTGTAGACCGGCCCGAGTTGCTCGGCGACCGCCGCCGGGAATCTGGTGTTGCGGATGTAACCGTACCAGGCAGTAACCAGACCGATGACCATCACGATGAACGGGCTCCATTTGATGAGCTCGGGGATCGAGTGCATCGCGTGGATCAGGTGTTCGTGGAACACCAGTGCGCCCTTCCAGAATTCGCCGGTACCTTCGCTGACGAACTCGTGCTGGAACACATAACCTGCGGCAACCGCGCCAAAGGCGAGAACCAGCAGCGGGATCAGCATGACCAGCGGGCTTTCATGCGGATGATAGCCGGCAGTGCCTTCGGGATTGTGGACATGGTTGTCATGCCCGGCTTCCTCGGAAGGGTCCTCGTGGTGATGGTGCACGGCGTGCTGGATGTGCTCCGAACCGGCCCAGCGCGGCTTGCCGAAGAAAGTCAGGAACACCAGACGCCAGGAATAGAAGCTGGTCATCAAAGCAGCGAAGATACCCATCCAGAAGGCGAAGCTGCCCGAGGCGCTGCCCGCGGCATAGGCCGCCTCGAGGATCGCGTCCTTCGAGTGGAAGCCGGCAAAGCCCACACCGAATACACCCACGCCGGTGATGGCGAGCGTACCGGCCGTCATCGTCCAGAAAGTTATCGGGATGTGCTTACGCAGGTCGCCGTAGAAGCGCATGTCCTGCTCGTGGTGCATCGCATGGATGACCGAACCGGCACCCAGGAACAGCAGCGCCTTGAAGAAGGCGTGCGTGAACAGGTGGAACATGGCCGCACCGTACGCGCCCACGCCAGCGGCGAAGAACATGTAGCCGAGCTGCGAGCAGGTCGAGTACGCGATCACGCGCTTGATGTCCCACTGGGTGCAGCCGATCGTCGCGGCGAAGAAGCAGGTCGCGCCGCCGATCACGGTGATGAAGGCCATCGCCGTCGGGCTGGTCTCGAACATCGGCGAGAGACGGCAGACCATGAAGACGCCGGCGGTGACCATGGTCGCCGCGTGGATCAGCGCCGAAACCGGGGTCGGGCCTTCCATCGCGTCCGGAAGCCAGGTGTGCAGGCCGAGCTGTGCCGACTTGCCCATCGCACCGATGAACAGCAGCAGGCACAGGACGGTCATGGTGTCGAAACGATGGCCAAGGAAACCGATCGTCGAACCCGCCATGCCCGGTGCCGCATGCAGGATCTCGGGGATCGAGACGGTGCCGAAGACCAGGAACGTACCGAAGATGCCAAGCATGAAGCCAAGGTCACCGACGCGGTTGACCACGAAGGCCTTGATGGCGGCAGCGCAGGCCGAAGGCTTGCGGAACCAGAAGCCGATCAGCAGGTACGAGGCCAGACCGACGCCTTCCCAACCGAAGAACATCTGCACCAGGTTGTCCGCGGTCACCAGCATGAGCATGGCGAAAGTGAACAGCGAGAGGTAGGCGAAGAAGCGCGGCTGATCCGGCTCCTCGTCCATGTAACCCCACGAATAGAGGTGCACGAGCGCCGAAACCGACGTGACGACCACCAGCATGACCGCGGTCAGGGTGTCGACGCGCAGGGCCCAGTCAAAGGCCATCGGGCCCGACTTCACCCAGGTCAGCACCGGTACGACGGTCGCTTCGGCGCTGCCCGTCAGGAAGCTGATGAAGATCGGCCAGGACAGTGCACAGGCAATGAACAGGGCGCCGGTGGTGACCACCTTTGCCGGAACATTGCCGAGCTGCTTGTTGCCAAGCCCGGCGATGATCGCTGCCAGGAGCGGCAGGAAGACGATGAGCAGGATCGACTGCAAGGCCTTATCCCTTCATCCGGTTGACGTCGTCGACGGCGATGCTGCCGCGGCCACGGAAATAGATCACGAGGATAGCAAGCCCCACTGCGGCCTCGCCCGCCGCCACGGTCAGAACGAACATGGCGAAGATCTGCCCGGTCAGGTCTCCCAGGAAGGAGCTGAAGGCGACGAGGTTGATGTTCACCGCAAGCAGGATCAGTTCGATCGCCATCAGGATGACAATGATGTTCTTGCGGTTCAGGAAGATGCCGAGAACGCCGAGCACGAAAAGGATCGAGCTGACCACGACATAGTGTTCGATACCGATCACAGCTGGACCCCCTTGCCCACTTCGGGCTTGACGTTGACGGTCGCTTCATCGGGACGGCGCATGATCTGCTTGGAGATCTTCTGGCCCCGGGTGTCCGAACGCTGGCGATGGGTCAGCACGATGGCGCCGATCATCGCGACGAGCAGGATGATGCCCGCGGCTTCGAACAGGAAGAGGTAGCGGCTGTAAAGGAGGCCACCGATGGCCTCGATGTTGCTGGCCCCGGCAGGCGTCGCGGCGGTGCCGTCGGGCGAGCCAAGGTCCATCGCGCCGGCGCGGTAGGCACCGATGCCCAGGACCATCTCGGCCAGCAGGACGATCGCGACGAGCAGGCCCAGGGGGAAGTTCCTGACGAACCCGGCACGCAGTTCGGCGAAGTCGATGTCGAGCATCATGACGACGAACAGGAAAAGCACCGCAACCGCGCCGACATAGACAATGACGAGCAGCATCGCGATGAACTCGGCGCCGGTCAGCACCATCAGGCCGGCGGCGTTGAAGAACGCCAGGATCAGCCAGAGGACCGAGTGGACCGGGTTGCGGGCAGTGATCGTCGTCACGGCGGACGCGATGGTGATCACGGCGAAGAGGTAAAAGGCAAATACGTGAATCATGACCTCGGCGCGCCCCTAGCGATACGGCGCATCGGCTTCAAGGTTCGCGGCAATGGCCCGCTCCCACTTGTCCCCGTTCGCCAACAGCTTAGCCTTGTCGTAGAGCAGTTCTTCACGCGTTTCGGTCGCGTATTCGAAGTTCGGCCCTTCGACGATTGCATCGACCGGGCAGGCTTCCTGGCAGAAGCCACAGTAGATGCACTTCGTCATATCGATGTCGTAGCGCGTGGTGCGCCGCGAACCGTCGGCACGCGGAGCGGCCTCGATGGTGATCGCCTGCGCCGGGCAGATCGCCTCGCACAGCTTGCACGCGATGCAGCGTTCCTCGCCGTTGGGATAACGGCGCAGGGCGTGCTCACCGCGAAAGCGGGGCGAAAGCGGGTTCTTCTCGAAGGGGTAGTTGATCGTCGCCTTGGGCTTGAAGAAGTACTTCAAGGTGAGCCAGTGCGCCTTCACGAACTCCCAGAGCGTGAAGCTCTTGATGAGGTGTCCGACGGTCATGCGAAGTGTCCGGTAGCCATGAGGTAGCCGCTGACGAGTACGACGAACAGCAGCGATACGGGCAGGAAGACCTTCCAGCCCAGACGCATCAGCTGGTCGTAGCGGTACCGCGGGACGGTCGCCTTCACCCAGCTGAACACGAAGAAGAAGAACAGTACCTTGAGCAGGAACCAGATAAATCCAGGGATTACGATCTGGGGGAAGAAGCCAAGGAACGGAATATCCATGAGCGGCAGCCAGCCACCCCAGAACAGAGTCGCGTTGAGCGCGCACATCAGCAGGACGTTGGCATATTCACCAAGCCAGTAGGCGGCGAACGCCATCGACGAGTACTCTGTCTGGTAACCGGCGACGAGCTCGGATTCCGCTTCGGTCAGGTCGAAGGGAGCGCGCTGCGTCTCGGCCATGCCAGAGATCAGGAACATCACCCACATCGGGAACAGCAGCGGATTGAACGCGAAGCCGTTGAAGATGCCGAAGACATGGCCCTTCTGGGCCAAGACGATGTCGTTCAGGTTGAACGTGCCGGCCCACAGGACGACGCAGATGAGGATGAAGCCGATCGAGACTTCATAGGAAATCATCTGCGCCGAAGCGCGCATCGCCGAGAAGAACGGGTACTTCGAGTTCGAAGCCCAGCCCGCCATGATCGTGCCGTAAACGCCCAGCGAACTGATCGCGAGAACGTAGAGCAGACCGACGTTGATATCGGCGAGGATCGCGCCCGAATTGAACGGGATCACCGCCCAGGCCATCAGCGCCACGGTGAAGGTCACGACAGGGGCGATCAGGAAGATGCCCTTGTTCGCGGCCGAGGGAATGATGGTTTCCTGAAGGAAGACCTTGAGGCCGTCCGCGAAGGACTGAAGCAGACCGAACGGGCCGACGACATTGGGACCGCGGCGCAGCGCCATGGCCGCCCAGATCTTGCGGTCCGCGTAGATGATCATCGCCACGCCGAGTAGCAGCGGGAGCGCGATCAGCAGGATGCCGCAGATCGTCGAGACGAACCACGCCCAGTCGTGAGACATGCCGAGGGATTGAAAGAAAGCGGTCATTCCGCAGCCTCCGCAATCTCCTCGCCGTGCAGCAGTTCAGCCGAACAGCGCTGCATCGTCGCACTGGCGCGGGCGATGGGGTTGGTCATGTAGAAGTCCTTGACCGGATAGGCGATCACGCCGGCGGCAGAACCGCCACCAGCAGGCAGGTCGCTCCCGTAGTCGGCCAGACCCTCGATGCCAAGGGCCGGGACCTCGGAAATCATCGCAGCGCGCAATTCCTCGAAGCTGTCAAAGCCCACCGAAACGCCGAAGGCGTCGGCCAGGGCCCGCAGGATCGACCAGTCCTCGCGCGCATCGCCGGGAGCGAAGACGGCCTTGTCGGCCATCTGCACGCGCCCTTCGGTGTTCACATAGGTACCGGCCTTTTCGGTATAGGCCGCAGCGGGCAGGATCACGTCTGCTGCGTGCGCGCCCTTGTCGCCGTGATGACCGATGTAGACGATCATCGAGTCGGCGAACCGGGTGTAGTCCACTTCGTCCGCACCGAGCGAGAGCAGGACCTTGGGCTTGGCTGCGACGATGTCGGCGATGCCGCCCTTCTGCGCGTAGCCGAGCATAAGCCCGCCCATGCGCGAAGCCGCCATGTGCAGGACGTTGAAGCCGTTCCACCTGGTGCCGTCTTCCAGATCGCGAACGAGATTGAACTCGCCCGCCAGCGCCAGAGCCGCTTCGAGGCCGCCACGGCCCAGCCCTGCTCCGCCGACGATGATCGCCGGACGCGCCGCGCCCTTGAGCGCTTCGCCGACATGGGCCGGAAGCTTGCCGAGAACCGAAAGGTCATCGCCGAGGAACTCGCCGCCGAAGGTGGTTTCCCACTCCGGGCCGACGAGGAACACCTTCGCGCCGGCCTTCACGGCCTTGCGCAGGCGCACGTTCACCAACGGCGCTTCGGCGCGCACGTTGCTGCCCACGACCAGGATTGCGTCGGCAGTCTCGATGCCACCGAGCGTGGAGTTGAAGTTCACCGCGGCCAGGCTCGAGGTGTCGTAGTCCATGCCGGTCTGGCGACCTTCAAGCAGGTTAGAGCCAAGCGCGCCGACCAGCTTGCTGGCCGCGAACATCGTCTCGCAGTCGAGCATGTCGCCGGCAACCGCGGCAATCGAATTGCCCGGATTGAGCGAGGCGATCGCGGCGAAGGCCTCACCCCAGCTGGCCGGAACCAGCTTGCCGTCACGGCGCAGGAACGGCTTGTCGAGGCGGCGCTTGGTCAGGCCGTCGACCTGGTAGCGCGCCTTGTCCGAGATCCATTCCTCGTTGACATCGTCGTTGATGCGCGGGAGCACGCGAAGCACTTCGCGGCCGCGGCTGTCGATGCGGATGTTCGCGCCGATCGCATCGGAAACGTCGATCCCGAGGGTCTTCTTCAGCTCCCAGGGACGCGCTTCGTAAGCATAGGGGCGCGAAGTCAGTGCGCCGACCGGGCAAAGGTCGATCACATTGGCCGACATCTCGTGCTTGGCAGCATGTTCGAGATAGGTCGTGATCTGCATGTTCTCGCCGCGATAGAGCGCACCGATCTCGTCCACGCCGGCGATCTCTTCCGAGAAACGCACGCAGCGGGTGCAGTGGATGCAGCGCGTCATCGTCGTCTTGATGAGCGGGCCCATGTATTTCTCGGTGACCGCGCGCTTGTTCTCGTCATAGCGCGAGGCGCCGCGGCCATAGGCCACCGACTGGTCCTGCAGGTCGCATTCGCCGCCCTGGTCGCAGATCGGGCAGTCGAGCGGGTGGTTGATGAGGAGGAACTCCATCACCCCTTCCCGCGCCTTCTTGACCATTTCGGAGTCGGTGCGGATCTCCTGGCCTTCGGTGGCCGGAAGCGCGCACGAAGCCTGCGGCTTGGGCGGTCCGGGCTTCACCTCGACGAGGCACATGCGGCAGTTGCCCGCAATCGACAGGCGCTCATGATAGCAGAAGCGCGGGATTTCCTTGCCGGCGAGTTCGCAGGCCTGCAGCACGGTAGCGCCTGCAGGGACCTCGAGTTCTACGCCGTCTACGGTTACCTTGGGCATTACTCAGCAGCCTCCGGCATGTTTTCAGCGATCCGGCGTTCCAGCTCGGGGCGGAAGTGGCGGATCAGGCCCTGGATCGGCCACGCCGCAGCGTCGCCAAGGGCGCAGATGGTGTGGCCTTCGACCTGCTTGGTGACCTGCTGCAGCATGTCGATTTCCTCGACCGCCGCGTCACCGGTACGCAGGCGTTCCATGACGCGCCACATCCAGCCCGTGCCTTCGCGGCAGGGCGTGCACTGGCCGCAGGACTCGTGCTTGTAGAAGTACGAGAGACGCGAAATGGCGCGAACGATGTCGGTGGACTTGTCCATGACGATCACGGCGGCGGTGCCGAGACCCGAACCGACGGCCTTGAGACCATCGAAGTCCATCGGCGCGTCCCAGATCTGGTCGGCCGGAACCAGCGGAACCGAGGAACCGCCCGGGATCACCGCCAGCAGGTTGTCCCGGCCGCCGCGGATGCCGCCGCAGTGCTTTTCGATCAGCTCGCTGAAGGGAATGCTCATTTCCTCTTCGACGACGCACGGCTTGTTCACGTGGCCCGAGATCTGGAAGAGCTTGGTGCCCTTGTTGTTGTCGCGCCCGAAGCTGGAGAACCACGAGGCGCCGCGGCGCATGATGGTCGGTGCAACGGCGATGGACTCGACGTTGTTGACCGTGGTCGGGCAGCCGTAAAGGCCTGCACCCGCCGGGAACGGCGGCTTGAGGCGGGGCTGCCCCTTCTTGCCTTCAAGGCTTTCGATCATCGCGGTCTCTTCACCGCAGATGTAGGCGCCCGCGCCGCGGTGGACGAAGACGTCGAAGTCGTAGCCCGAACCGGCTGCGTTCTTGCCCAGCAGGCCTGCCGCATAAGCTTCATCGCGCGCCGCGAAGAGCGTCTCGGCCTCGCGGATGTATTCGCCGCGAATGTAGATGTAGGCAGCACGCGCGCCCATCGCGAAACCGGCAACCAGCGCGCCTTCCAGCAGCAGGTGCGGATCGTGACGGATGATCTCGCGATCCTTGCACGAACCGGGCTCGGATTCGTCCGCGTTGATGACCAGGAAGCTGGGCTTGGGATTGCCAGCATGGTCGAGCGGCGGCTGCTTGGGCATGAAGGACCACTTCATGCCGGTCGGAAAACCTGCGCCGCCACGGCCGCGCAGCCCCGAAGCCTTGATCTCCTCGATGATGAGATCACGGCCCTTGGCGATGATGTCCTTGGTGTTGTCCCAGGCGCCGCGTGCCTGCGCAGCCTTCAGGTTCCACGGCTGGTAGCCGTAGACATTTGTGAAGATGCGATCCTTGTCAGCGAGAGCCATGACTTACCACTCTCCCCGGTAATCGTGATTTTCGGTGACCATCTCCTTGAGGGTGGTCGGGCCACCCGAAGGTTCGACGGTGTGACGGCCCGGCTCCTGCGTCCCGGCCTTGGGCGTCTCGCCCTTGGCCAGCGCGTCGAGCACGGCATCGAGGCGCTCGGGAGTGAGGTCCTCGTAGTTGTCGTCGTTGATCTGGACCATCGGCGCGGAGGCACAGTTGCCCATGCACTCGACCTCGGTGAACGACCACATGCCGTCGGGCGTGGTGTGGCCCTTCTTCATGCCGCGCTTCTTGCAGGCCGCGATGATGTCGTCCGAACCGCGCAGCATGCACGGCGTGGTGCCGCAGACCTGAACGTGGAAGCGACCGATCGGCGCGATGTTGTACATCGTGTAGAACGTGGCGACTTCGACAACGCGGATGATCGGCATGTCGAGCTGTGCCGCGACGTATTCCATCACCGGGATCGGCAGCCAGCCTTGCGTGTTTTCTTCGGCACCGACCTGGCGCTGGGCGAGGTCGAGCAGCGGCATCACCGCCGAACGCTGACGGCCCGCCGGATAGCGCGCGACGATGTCCTTAGCCTTCTCGGCATTCTCCGCGGTCCACGCGAAGTTGCCCCAACGGGCCCGCAATTCGGGCGTATCGGGTTCGATATAGCGGTCAGCCATGCTTACCCCTGCGCTTCAGCCACTGGTCCTGGCCGAAAAGAAACATTTCAAATCCGCCGATCGCGGTTACCAGCATCGCCAGCAAGGGCGACGGGGCGGTATCGAGATAGAGCGCGCCGAAGTAGCAGACGGCGAGCACGAGGCCCGTCACTGCCGCCCAGACGCGGGTCAGTTCAAGCGTGTTGAATTTCACCGGATAAACTCCACCCGCGAGCACTTGTCGCCTTCGAAGCTGTAGACGGCCAGCACGTCGAACGGCTCGACAAGTTCGGAGCCGTCGGTTGCCGGGCCGCGCGTGACGTGTTCGCGCAGGACGACGTAGTTGTCGGTCTCTTCTCGCGAAACGATCTCGGCCCTGTTCTGCGGCCACCTGGCGAAAGCCGCCTTGAGGCCCGAACGCGTGCCTTCCTTGCCCTCACGGACAACTGCGCCGCGATAGTTCGCTTCGCTGGCTTCGTCGGTCATGTAGGTCACGTAGAGATCGGCGTCCTGCGCATTGTAGGCGGCGATCATGGCCTCTGCGATTGCGAGCTTGCTCAACGGTCGCACTCCCCGAACACGACGTCGATGGCGCCCAGGATGGCGGTCGCGTCAGGCAGCATGTGGCCCTTGGACATGAAGTCCATCGCCTGCAGGTGCGAGAAGGCGGTCGGACGGATCTTGCAGCGGTACGGCTTGTTGGAACCGTCCGAGACGAGATAGACGCCGAATTCGCCCTTGGGGCTCTCGGTGGCGACGTAGACTTCGCCGGCCGGAACGTGGAAGCCCTCGGTGTAGAGCTTGAAGTGATGGATCAGCGATTCCATCGAGCTCTTCATCTCGCCGCGCTTGGGCGGGCCGACCTTGCGGTCCGCAGTCATGACCGGACCTTCCGGCATCTCGGCAAGGCACTGCTTCATGATGCGCGCGGACTGGCGCACTTCCTCGACGCGGACCATGAAACGGTCATAGCAGTCGGAGTTGGTACCGACCGGGATCTCGAAGTCCATGCGGTCGTAAACGTCGTAGGGCTGGCTCTTGCGGATATCCCAGGGGATGCCCGCCGCGCGGATCATCGGGCCCGAGAAGCCCCAGGCCAGCGCATCTTCACGGCTCACCAGTGCGATGTCGACATTGCGCTGCTTGAAGATGCGGTTGTCGACGACGAGGCTCATCGCGTCCTCGAACAGCGTCGGCAGGCGCGTGTCGAGCCAGTCGGCGATGTCGGTCAGCAGCTTGAGCGGCACGTCCTGGTGGACGCCGCCGGGGCGGAACCACGCCGAGTGCATGCGTGCGCCCGAAGCCCGTTCGAAGAAGTTGAGGCAGTCCTCACGGATCTCGAACAGCCACAGGTTCGGGGTCATCGCGCCGACGTCCATGACGTGGCTGCCGATGTTGAGCATGTGGTTGCAGATGCGGGTCAGCTCGGCGAACAGCACGCGCAGGTACTGGGCGCGCAGCGGAACCTCGAGGTTCAGCAGCTTCTCGATCGCCAGGACGTAGCTGTGCTCCATGCCGAGCGGCGAACAGTAGTCGAGCCGGTCGAAGTAGGGCAGCGCCTGAAGATAGGTCTTGTTCTCGATCAGCTTCTCGGTGCCGCGGTGCAGCAGGCCGACGTGCGGATCGATGCGCTCGATGACCTCGCCGTCGAGCTCCATGACCATGCGCAGAACGCCGTGGGCCGCCGGGTGCTGCGGGCCGAAGTTGATCGTATAGTTGCTGATGATCTCGTCGCCGGTAGTCGGCGACTGCTCGAGCTGCATGCTCATGCCTTGTCCCCTTCCGCCTTTTCATCGCCCGGCAGCACGTATTCCGCGCCTTCCCAAGGGCTCATGAAGTCGAACGAGCGGAAATCCTGGGCCAGCTTGACCGGTTCGTAGACCACACGCTTGTCCTCTTCGGAGTAGCGCAGTTCCTGGTAGCCGGTGAGCGGGAAATCCTTGCGGAAGGGATGACCCTCGAAACCGTAGTCGGTCAGGATGCGGCGCAGGTCCGGATTGCCGGCGAAGATCACGCCGTACATGTCGAACACTTCGCGCTCGAGCCAGCCCGCGTTGGGCCAGATCGTCGTGACGGTCGGCACCGGCGTGCTTTCAGCGGCACAGACCTTCACCATCAGCCGGTGGTTCTTCGTCACCGAAAGCAACATGTAGACGACTTCGAAACGCTCGGCGCGCGACGGATAGTCGACGCCGGCCATTTCCATGAGCTGTTGATACTCATGATTGTCGCGCAGCAGGCGCAGCGCGTTCTCGATCTGGTCGCGGACCACGGTCAGCACGACTTCGCCGTGCTCTTCCTTGGCCGAGACCAGCATCGATCCGAGCGCAGCGGAGAGCGCGTCGATGACGCCTTCGTTGGACGCAAACTTGGGGGCGGAATGCAGTACGGGCATGGGGGCCATTACCTCTCGAGCGTACCGGCGCGGCGGATCTTGCGCTGCAGCTGCATGACGCCATAGAGCAGCGCCTCGGCAGTCGGCGGGCAGCCGGGCACGTAGATGTCCACCGGCACGATGCGGTCACAGCCGCGCACGACGCTGTAGCTGTAGTGGTAGTAGCCACCGCCGTTCGCGCACGAACCCATCGAGATGACGTACTTGGGGTCCGACATCTGGTCGTAGACCTTGCGCAGCGCCGGGGCCATCTTGTTGCACAGGGTGCCGGCCACGATCATCACGTCCGACTGACGCGGGGAAGCGCGCGGCGCGGCGCCGAAGCGCTCCATGTCGTAGCGCGGCATGTTCACGTGGATCATCTCGACCGCGCAGCAGGCAAGGCCGAAAGTCATCCACCACAGCGAACCCGTGCGGGCCCACTGGAAAAGTTCTTCCGTCGAGGTAACGAGGAAGCCCTTGTCCGAAACTTCCTGGTTGAGGTCTTTGAAAAACGCCTGGTCGGGCGGCGTAACTGCGCCACCCTGACCCATAGGCTGTCCGGTGCTGTCCACGAGAGTGCTCATTCCCAGTCCAGAGCTCCCTTCTTCCATGCATAGGCGAGGCCAATGGCCAGTTCGCCGAGGAACACCATCATCGTCAGCCAGCCAGCCCAGCCCGTGACGTCGAGCGAGACCGCCCACGGAAACAGGAACGCTGCTTCAAGGTCGAAGATGATGAAGAGAATCGCCACCAGGTAGAAGCGCACGTCGAACTGGCTGCGCGGGTCCTCGAATGCGGGGAAACCGCATTCGTACTCGCTGAGCTTGTCCGAGTTCGGATTGTGCGTCCCGGTCAGACGGGCGACCGCCATGGGCAGGAACACGATAATCCCGGAGAGCGCCAACGCGATCACCAGGAAAATCAGAATCGGCAAATATTGCGACAGATCAGTCAATGGTCATGGCCTCGTACCGGTGAGGGCTGCCGGACTTGGCCTGAGCGGCGTCCGGTCGTTGCGCGCGCTCTTAGGCCAGCCCTCCGGCCATCGCAAGGGAGGCAATCGGATAATTCCGGCCTTCTTCATCGCGATGCAGCAAGATTGATAGCTCGCAAATGCCATGCCTCGCCCCCTGCGGCGCGACCGCGACCGGCGCATATCCGCCAGCGATCACCGGAAAAGCCCCTGAATTGCGCGGGATTGCCCCACACGGGCTCTGCGCAGGTACAACCGAGCCAAGCACGCCTGGACGCAACCACCCTTCTTCAGCGGTAATCCGGCAAAAATCGAGGAACGCGCCGCAGCCGGTGCCGCAGGGACCAATCGCTTACACCGTGGCTTACCCAGCGCGACTCGGCACACTTCGGATCGAGTGAGCGGGAGCCGAACGCAGACAACTTTCCGTCATGGGATTATCATCGTCACACCCCATAGCTGCGGAGCGTTTACCCGCCCGCGAGCCCAGTTGTTCTTTTGGACAGCCCGATTGCTTTTGATGCAATGCAGCATTAGATCACCTGTCAACTGTTCTTCCATGCAGAAAGGCAAAGTCATGGCCCAGATTTCGGCTAACGACCCCATCGTCATCCTCTCCTATGCACGCACGCCCATGGGCGGCCTGCAGGGTGTGTTCGCTGATGTCTCGGCCACAGATCTCGGCGCCACCGCGGTCAAGGCCGCGGTCGAACGCTCGGGCGTTGCGGGCGAAGACGTCGAACGCATCTACATGGGCTGCGTCCTTCCCGCCGGTCTCGGACAGGCCCCTGCCCGCCAGGCAGCGCTCAAGGCCGGACTGCCCAAGTCGGTTCAGGCCACGACCGTCAACAAGGTCTGCGGTTCGGGCATGCAGACGGTGATCATGGGCGCCGAGGCACTCGCTTCGGGCTCGCTCGACCTGATCATCGCGGGCGGCATGGAATCGATGACCAATGCCCCCTACCTGGCCAAGAAGCATCGCTCGGGCGCCCGCGCCGGCCATGACACGCTCTACGATCACATGTTCCTCGACGGACTCGAGGATGCCTACGAAGGCGGATCGATGGGCTCCTTCGCGCAGGTAACCGCCGACGAGTACCAGCTGACCCGCGAAAATCAGGACGACTTCTCCATCGAATCGCTGCGCCGCGCGCAGGAAGCGATCACCAGCGGCGCGTTCAAGGACGAAGTCGTTCCCGTCACAGTCAAGACGCGCAAGGGTGAAGTCGTAGTCGATACCGACGAGCAGCCGCCCAAGGGCAACCCGGACAAGATCCGCACCCTGCGCGCCGCCTTCGCCAAGGACGGCACGATCACCGCCGCCAGCTCCAGCTCGATTTCCGACGGCGCCGCTGCCGTCGTCATGAGCCGCGCCAGCGTTGCTGCCGCCAAGGGCCTCAAGCCGGTCGCCACCGTCGTGGGCGTTGCGGCCCATGCGCATGAGCCCGCCAAGTTCACCACCGCACCGGTCGGCGCGATCACCAAGCTCCTCGACAAGGTGGGCTGGCAGCTTTCCGACGTCGACCTGTTCGAAGTGAACGAAGCCTTCGCCTGCGTGGCGATGTTCGCGATGCACGACCTCGGCATCCCGCACGACAAGATCAACATCCACGGCGGCGCCACCGCTCTGGGCCATCCGATCGGAGCCTCGGGCACCCGCATCATCGTGACGCTGATCAACGCGCTCAAGGACAAGGGCCTCAAGCGCGGCGTCGCCAGCCTCTGCATCGGCGGCGGCGAAGCCACCGCGATTGCGGTCGAACTGGCCTGATCGTCCTCAGGCGATAACGATTCGAAGGAAGGGCCCTGCCGGTAACGGCGGGGCCTTTTCATTTGGGGCTCAGGGCTCGCCTGTGCCCCAGAGGCGCTCGCTCGGCACGAAGCCCTTGTGCCCTTCCACATCGAAAGCGCACCAGCCAGACTCGCAATTGCCGAGCAGGCCCACGACGCCCGGCTCGATGCGCCAGAGAACCGGCGAACCGGCCTTGCCCTCGGCATGCATCTCGATGAGGCCGTCACCCGTCACGATGGCCGATCGCTGGCGCGAAAGCAGCAGGTCGCGCATCCATCCCTTGTCCCCGTCGGGATCTTCGATCAGGCGCCAGGGACCCTCGCGGCGCACGATCTTCACCGGCAGATGCTCGCGCTTGTAGACCCAGGCAATCCGGTAGGATTCCCCGGGACCTACGCGCAAGTTCGCAAGGTCGGTATCGATCGAGGCCCAGTAAGGCACCTTGTCGTCATCGCCCGCATGGGCAGGCACGGACATGCCGCAAAGGGCAACCAGAGGGATCAGGAACTTCCAGCGGATCATGCCGGCTATTTACGCCTGCCTGACATTTCCCATCAAGGTTTCTTGACCCGGACCCTGTGGAAGGCATAGCCGGATAATGACATGACCTTCGTGACCGACTCTGCTTCCGCCCGCGTTTTCGACGGCCCTCCCCGCGTGATCGTTACGCGGCGCCTGCTCCCCGCAGTGGAAGAACGCATGGCGCAACTCTTCGACGTTTCACTGAATCGCGAAGACAGGCCGATGTCGCGCAACGAACTGGCAGCGGCCCTGCAAGATTGCGACGTTCTGGTGCCGACCGTCACCGACACGATCGACGTCGACCTCATCAAACAGGCAGGCGAACGCCTGGGGCTGATCGCCAACTTCGGCGCAGGCACCGAACATATCGACCTTGCCGCAGCCCGCGCCCGCAAAATCATGGTCACGAACACCCCTGGTGTCTTTACTGACGATACCGCCGACCTGACGCTCGCGCTGATAATCCTCGTCTCGCGCAAGTTCAGCGAGGGTGCCCGCGTCCTGCGCGAAGGCCGTTGGCAAGGATGGGGACCGTCGGCCATGCTCGGCCACAGCCTGGGCGGCAAGCGCCTCGGTATCGTCGGCATGGGCCGCATCGGTCAGGCCGTTGCCCACCGCGCCCGCGCCTTTGGCATGCAGATCCATTACCACAACCGGCACCGCCTGCCCTCTTCGCTGGAGAACATGGTCTCCGCGCGCTACGAGGCCGATCTCGACAGGCTGGTCGCCGAGGCAGACATCCTCACCTTTCATTGCCCTGCCGCGCCAGATACCGCTGCGCTGCTCGACCGTCGCCGGCTATCGCTGATGAAGCCTGGGGCCTGCGTCGTTAACACCGCGCGCGGCCAGATCATCGACGAGCAGGCCCTGATCGAAGCCTTGACCGAGCAGCGCATCGGCGGCGCTGGCCTCGACGTCTTCGCCAACGAGCCGAACGTCAATCCGCAGCTACTCGCGGCGCCCGGGGTTGTCGCCCTGCCCCACCTCGGCAGCGCTACCGAAGAAGGACGCGGCGCTGCCGGAGAGCGGATCATCGCCAATATCCAGTTCTGGGTCGACGGACACCGTCCTCCCGACCAGGTACTGCCCGAACTTCCCTGAACCGCGTGCCGCCCCGGCACGATCATTACGCCATTCATGCCATCGATATGGCAGAACATGCTGCAAACGCTTGTCTCATGACGAATGAGTGCTCTAAGGCGCCCCGCAGGAGGAACACAGCGACCTCGCGAAGCGTGGCCTGAAGGGGAAATCTCAAATGAAAAAGCAGTGCTTGCTGCCGCTTGCCGGCATGCTCGCAGTCCTGCCGGGCATGGCCCTGGCGCAGGACGGCCGAATCGATGTGAGCAACAGTGGTGACACGGCGTGGCTGCTGGTATCTTCCGCGCTCGTCCTCATGATGGCCGCGCCCGGACTGTCGCTGTTCTATGGCGGACTCGTTCGCGCGAAGAACTTCCTGTCGGTGCTGGTCCAGTGCGGTGCGATCGCCGCCATCGCCTCGGTGCTGTGGATCGCGGTCGGCTACACCCTCGCCTTCGGCAATGTCAGCAATGGCTGGCTGGGTGGCGGCAATGCCTGGATGCTCGGCAATCTGGGCAATGTGCGCGCCGGAACCGAGGTTCCCGAAAGCGCCTTCGCCCTTTTCCAGATGACCTTCGCCGCGATTACCCCCGCACTGATGGCGGGCGCCTGGGTCGACCGTGCCCGCTTCGGCTGGGTCATCGCCTTCTGCGCCCTGTGGAGCCTCGTGGTCTATGCGCCCGTCGCACACTGGATCTGGGGCGGCGGCTGGCTGGCGACCGGCCTTGGCACGCTCGATTGGGCCGGTGGCATCGTCATCCACACGACCGCAGGCGTATCGGCACTGGTCATCGCGATCATGCTGGGCCGCCGCAGCGGCTTTCCCAATACCCTGATGCTGCCGCACAGCCCGTCGCTGACGATGGCCGGCGCGGCGCTGCTCTGGGTCGGCTGGTTCGGCTTCAACGGCGGCTCGGCGATTGCCGCCAACGACGATGCGGCCGCCGCGATCATCGCGACCCATGCCGCGGCGGCGACGGCGGCCCTTGTTTGGCTGCTCGTCGAACGCTTCACCGTCGGCAAGCCCACCAGCGTCGGCTTCGCAACCGGCGCCATCGCCGGGCTTGCCACTGTCACGCCCGCAGCAGGTTTCATCTCGCCCGGTGCGGCAATCCTTTTCGGCGCTGCCGGCGCGGTGGTGTGCTACTACGCGATCCAGCTGGTGAAGCAGAAACTTGCCATCGACGACTCGCTCGACGTCTTTGCCGTGCACGGCGTGGGCGGCATGCTCGGCTCGATCCTGCTCGGCATCTTCATGTCGCAGAGCCTGGGCGGCGTGGGCTACGGTGAAGGCATGACCATGGCCAGCCAGACCGCCGCGCAGTTCATCGGCGTGGGCGTGACAATCCTGTGGTCGGTGATTGCCAGCGTCATTCTCGCGGTCATGGCCTCGGTTGTCTTCCCGATGCGCGTCAGCGAAGATGCCGAGCGCGAAGGCCTCGACATCACCAGCCACGGTGAGCGGGCCTGGGAGTTCGACTGATTCAGAGAAAGGTCAGAATGACAGCCGGAGAAAACAGGCCCTTGCGCCGCCTCGCGATGGAGGCCTGCGCACGCAGCCTCGATTTCTCCGGCCGTTCCTCGCGCCGCGAGCTGGCGGCGTTCCTCGGCTGGGCCATCGGCCTCGACCTTGCCCTCAATCTGCTGGCAAGGATCATATTCGAAGGCGATACCGAAAGCTGGGTTCGCCTTGTCCTCGATACCCTCCTGTTTCTCCCCGTCTTCGCCCTCTTCGCCAGGCGCCTGCATGACCTTGGGCGCAGCGGCTGGTGGATGCTCTTCGTTCTCGTCGCAATGGCCCGCACCTTCGGGCTCAAGGCCCTCGGCGTTGCCGGCTATCCCAATGTGCGCGACGCGATCGAGAGCTGGACCGACCTGCTCAACTGGGTGCTCGTTCCCGGATTCCTGATTGTCGCCGTCGCAGCGCTCTTCATGCCAGCAAGGCGTTCAGCTTCCTCCTAGAGCAAAGCGCACGAGAACCCGCGCATCTACAAACGCAAACGGCCGGCGAGGACATCTCCCCGCCGACCGTCCGAATTCGGCAATTGCCCTTGGCGATCAGTCGCCGGTGAGGATCCGGTCGACCAGTTCCTTGACCGTGGGCGTGAAGCCGTTCGAGTAGAACGGGTCCTGCTTGAACTTGTAGGCCGCATGGCCTGCAAACATCAGGTTCTCTTCTACCGGACCGCCATGGGCGATGTCCTGCAGCGTCTTCTGGATGCAGAAGCTACGCGGATCGGCAAGCCGGCCCGTGGTGTAGTCGTCATGGTCCTTCCACGAGGAGAATCCGCAGTGCGACAGGCAGCCCATGCAGTCGGCCTGATCCTGGCGGATCTCATCGCGTTCCTGCGGATTGACGAAGATGATCGTATCGTCGGGCGTACGCAGGCCATCGGTAAAGCCCTGTGCCGACCACGAGCGGGCGCGATCCAGATCCTTCGGCGCGACCCAGAAGTTCTTGCCCTTCACGCCGACGTCGAGACGCACGGTATGTTCGCCGGCCTCGACCTTCGAATACGGAATCTGACGTTCCGAACGCGCTTCGAGATTGCGCAGGAACGGGTTGCGCACGGCCGAGGAATAGAATCCCGTGGGCGAAAAACGGTGCAGCAGCACGTCGCCCGGCTCCAGATCGCGAAGTGCGTCCTTCCACGCCTGCGGGATCGGACTTTCATGCGTCAGCAACGGACGGGTGCCGAACTGGAAGGCAATCGTGCCGAGTTCGGGATTGTCGATCCACTCGTTCCAGTCGCGCAGGTACCATACGCCGCCGGCCATCACGATCGGCACATCGTCTGAAATGCCTTCCTTGCGCATCGTGTCGCGCAGCGCCTTGACGCGCGGATAGGGATCTTCCGGCTTGAGCGGATCTTCCGCATTCGACAGGCCGTTGTGGCCGCCGGCAAGCCAGGGGTCTTCGTAGACTACCGCCGCCATCAGCTCGGACACCTTGTGATAGGCCCGCTTCCACAGCGCGCGGAAAGCGCGCGCGGAGCTGACGATCGGCAGGTAGCTGACGTTGAAGCGCGCGGCGATCTCGGACAGGCGATAGGGCATGCCCGCGCCGCAGGTCACGCCTGTGACCATGCCGCGGGTCTTTTCCAGCACGCCTTCGAGAACCTGCTGGGCGCCGCCCATTTCCCAAAGGACGTTGATGTTGATCGCGCCCTTGCCGCTGGCAATGTCGTAAGCGCGGCGCACCTGCTCCACGGCGCCATCGATGGCGTAGCGGATCAGTTCCTCATGGCGTTCCTTGCGCGTAAGGGCGTGGTAAACCTGCGGAACGATCTTGCCTTCCGCATCGTAGGAATCAGCGTTGACCGCGCTGACGGTGCCGATTCCCCCGGCCGCCGCCCAGGCGCCGGAACTGGTGTGGTTCGTGGCGGAAACACCCTTGCCGCCCTCGATGAGCGGCCAGACTTCACGTCCGCCATAAACAATCGGCTTGAGACCCTTGAAACTCATAAACTCTCTGTCTTTCCCCCTGGCGTAACGCTCAGTCCAGTGAAGCCGTCTTATCGCCAGACAACCGGCAAGGTACGATATCTGCAGGCTCAGGCCGTGCACTACCAGCCTCGAACTGCGCATAGTAACCCTGCAGTTCCGGCTTACGAACAAATTCGGTCAAACGAAAGCCCAGCGACGCGAATTCACAGAAAAGCAGTTCGGGCGGGATGCCATGCTCGTCTGTCGGACGATCGACATCAACGACGATGACCTTTCCGCCCTTGCGCAGGGCCGGGCGCAAACGCCACAGGAATGCATAGGGCTCGGTGACCTCATGATACATGTGGACGAGCATGATGCGGTCGAAGCTGTCTGGCGGCAATCGCGGGTCGTCTTCGGTCCCCAGAACGATGGAGACGTTCTCCAGCCGCTCACGCAGGACGCGTTGGCCCAGTTGCTCGTTGGCATCGCGGTCGATGTCCTCGGCGAGGACACGGCCCTTCTTGCCGACGCGTTGCGCCAGCCGGACAGTGTAATAGCCCTCGCCCGCACCGATATCGGCCACGCTCATCCCCTCACGGATGTCCGCGAGGTTCATCACGACGTTGGCTTCATTGACGCTGTCGCGCTCCACTTCCGAGGAAACGGAGTTCGCTCCAAGTCGCGAAACGGGGCGATCGGCGACCGGAAATTCACGCGAAGTCTCGGGCCTGCCGTCATCGGCAGGCTTCTGCTGGCAGGCAGCGAGAGCCAGCGCAAAAACCACACAGGAAAGGCGGCGAGACAAAAACATGCAGCCCCTTAGCGACTCGCCGAGGACTTGGCAAAACCTCTCATGCGGCCCATCGCTCAGGTCAGTCGATATCCTCGACGTCGGCCTTTTCACCCGTCACGCGCTGTGACAGCGCCGCAGCCATGAAGGCGTCGAGTTCGCCGTCCAGCACGTCGCCGGGCGAAGTCGAAACGACGCCGGTGCGAAGGTCCTTCACCTGCTGATAGGGCTGCAGCACGTAGGAACGGATCTGGTGGCCCCAGCCGATATCGCTCTTCGAGGCGTGTTCGGCGCTGGCCGCTTCCTCGCGCTTGCGCATTTCTTCCTCGAACAGGCGTGCCTTGAGCATGCCCATCGCGATCTCGCGGTTCTTGTGCTGCGAACGGTCGATCTGGCTGGCAACCACGATCCCGGACGGCTGGTGGGTGATACGCACCGCCGAGTCCGTGGTGTTGACGTGCTGACCGCCGGCGCCCGACGCGCGGTAGGTGTCGATTTTCAGGTCGGCCGGGTTCACCTCGACCTCGAAGCTGTCGTCGATCACCGGATAGACCCAGACCGACGAGAAGCTGGTGTGACGGCGTGCGGAACTGTCATAAGGGCTGATGCGCACGAGACGGTGGACGCCGCTTTCGGTCTTGGCATAACCGTAGGCGTTCTCGCCCTTGATCAGCAGCGTGCAGCTCTTGATGCCCGCCGCTTCGCCAGAGTGATAGTCGACCAGCTCGACCTTGTAGCCCTTGCGCTCTGCCCAGCGCGTATACATGCGCTGCAGCATCTCGGCCCAGTCCTGGCTCTCGGTACCGCCGGCACCGGCATGGACTTCGAGGTAGGTATCGTTGCTGTCGGCCTCGCCGGCGAGCAGTGCCTGGACTTTGTCCGCATCGGCACGATCGGCCAGCTGCGCCAACGTGGCGAGCCCCTCGTTGACCGTGTCCTCATCGCCTTCCATCTCGCCCAGCTCGATGAACTCGACGGCGTCGGCCATCTCGCGGCTGATCTCGTTGACCGTCCCGATCGAAGCTTCCAGCCGGCGACGCTCCTTCATGACCGCCTCGGCTTCCTTGGGCTTGTCCCAGAGCGTGGGATCCTCGACGCGGGCGTTCAGCTCGTCGAAGCGGCGCAGCGCGCGATCCCAGTCCAGGAACTTGCGCACAAGCGCGAGCGCCTTTTCGATACGGTCAATGTGGGCCTGCCCTTCGGCACGCATGGCACGAAACTCCAATGAAACTGCGGCGCACCGCTTAGCGAAGTGCAGCCGATTGTAAAGCGGCGCGGCGATCGGGTCGCAATCAGCGGGCGACAAGCCAGCGCTACTACCCGCAGATATCGGGATTGTTCAAGGCCCCGCAAGAGGCCGCAAGGCTACGCCGTTCAGGGGCGCTTTTTCGCCAGCACCTTCACTGCCGCCAGGGTCATCTTCACGTGATCGCGATAATCGAGATCGGAATGGATGAAGACGACCTTGCCGCTCTGGTCGATGACGTAGCTCACCCGGTCGGCCATACCCTGCGGCTTGCCATCCCGCGCAAGGGCGACGTCGTATTCCTTGATGATCTTCGGCGTGGCGACGGCGACGGCAAACTTGTCGCGGCAGGCCTCGGTCGAGAACTTCTTGAGGGTAGGCAGATCGTCGGCCGACATGCCGACGACGGTGGCGCCCAGTTCCGCGAACTCCGGCGTCGCTTCTGCAAAGGCATGCGCTTCCAGGGTGCAACCCTGCGTGAACGCCTTGGGGTAGAAGTAGAGGACGACCGGACCGCGCTTGAGCGCCTGCTTGAGGTCAAAGTCGACCTCCTTGCCCGCCTTCGCACCCTTGGTGCTGAACTCGGGCGCGGTCGCGCCCATCGGCAGGGCAGCCTGCGCTACCGACGATGCTGCAAGGAATCCGATGGCGAACAGGGGGGCTAGGATGCGTTTCATGCCCTCAGTCTGCGCGTCGTGATGGGGCCTGTCCAGCCCTTGAAAAGATGACCCGTAAAGATACGCATGGCGATGCCGTCCGAGGCCAAGTATCGACAACACAGGCCGTTTCACCGTAAACATCTTCCTGAACCTGGCCTGACTCGGCTATGGAACAGCCGCGATCCTGAGACAGGACGCGCCATGGAGAGAGGACGAATGGAGAGGCAACTCGTCACGCGTGCCCTGATCGGCAGGACCGCCTGGCCTACCTCCCGCCCGCGTCCGGCAATCGTTTCCTGACATTCGCCACCGAGGGAGAGAAGATTGACCCAGTCAAGTCATCGGCGCGTGATCGTCATTACCGGCGCCAGCTCCGGCATCGGCAAGGCCACGGCGGAAGTCTTCGCCCTCATGGGCTGGCATGTCATCGGCACCGGCCGCACGCCGGAGCGCTGCGATGCTGCCGAGGAAGAAATCCGCGCCATCGCCTCTCCCGAGGCACGCGTCGATTTCCTGCGCGGCGACTTTACCGAGATGTCGGATGTGCGCCGCATTGCGAAAGAAATCGCCCAGCTCACCGATTGCATTCACGTACTCGTCAACAACGCCGGCGGTGTGCGAGACGGCTATTACCGCACTTCCGAAGGGCTGGAGGCGACATTCGCCACCAATCATCTCGCCCCGTTCCTGCTCACGCGCGAACTGCTTCCCCAGCTTGAGTATGCAGCCAAGGATTCCCCGGCGGGAACCGTGCGCATCATCGCCGTTGCAGCAGACGGCCATGCCAGCTGCCAGGCGATGAACTGGGACGACCTGATGCTGCTGGAAGGTTTCGCAACCACCGAAGCCTACAGCCAGGCGAAACTGGCGAGCCTCCTGTTCACCCGCGAACTGGACCGCCGGCTCTCGCCCATGGGGATCGTGGCCCAGGCGGTAAACCCGGGATGCGTAGGCTCCAACTTCGCCAGCCACGGCGATGAGTTGATCCAGGATGCCATGGCCCGCAGCCCCTGCACTCCGCCCGAACACCCGGCCCGCACGATCATGTGGCTGGCCACTTCGCCGGAAGTCGGCGAACAGGGCGGACGCTATTTCCGCGACCTGGCCGAGATCCAACCGGCACCGCAGGCCCGGGACGACCGTGCGGCCAGCCGCCTGTGGATGGAGAGCGAACGCATCCTCGAAACCATCGGCTGCTGATCTTCGCGGCGCCGACATTTGGTCTTCCCAGACACTTGACCCCGCGGCCCGCTCCGCCGCAAGGGAACAGGCAAGCCAGAGGAAGACACGATGACTGCACCGACTGACCGTCCGCGCCGCAGTGCGCTCTACATGCCCGCCTCGAACGCCAAGGCAATTGCCAAGGCGCGCAGCTTGCCCTGCGACGTCGTCATCTTCGACCTCGAGGATGCCGTAGCCCCCGAATTCAAGGCCGAAGCGCGCGCGGCTGCCGTCGCTGCCGTGGAGGAAGGTGGTTTCGGCCACCGCGAAGTCGTCATCCGGGCCAACGGCATCGATACCGAATGGGGCATCGACGACCTTGCTGCCATCGCATCGACCGGGGCCGACGCCGTGCTGGTGCCCAAGGTCGATTCCCCGGCCGACATCGCCCGTTATGAAGACGCCCTGAAAGGGGCGCACAAGGACATGCAGCTCTGGACCATGATCGAGACCTGCGCGAGCGTGGGCAATCTCGATGCCATTGCGCAATGCGCACGCAGTTCGCGCCTGTCGCTGTGGATCATGGGAACCAACGATCTCGCCAAGGAAATGCGCGCGCAGCTTACGCCCTGCCGTACGCCGTTCCTGCCGTTCCTGTCGATGGCGGTTGCCGCCGCGCGCGCGCATGGCGTCGCCATCCTCGACGGCGTGTGCAATGAATTCCGCGACCTCGAGGCATTCGAGGCCGAAGCGCGCCAGGGGCTGATGTTCGGCTTCGAGGGCAAGAGCCTGATCCACCCCGCGCAAGTCGAGCCGTGCAACACGGTATTCTCACCCAGCGAGGCGGACCTGGCCTGGGCGCACAGCGTCATCGACGCCTTCGCCCAGCCCGAAAACGCCGGCAAAGGCGCGATCCGCGTGGATGGCAAGATGACCGAACTGCTACACCTGGAACAGGCCCAGCGGCTCGTCGCCGTTGCCGGGCGGATCGCTGCCGCCGCCTGACGCCTCTGCTGCTTACTCGCCGCCTTCAGCCGCCGGAACCGACGCGATCGGCTCCGGCGTGTTGGCGATGACCTTGAGCACCGCCGTCCAGGCATCGACGTTCTGCTGCAGGGCAATCGGATCGACCTTGTCGAGCGTATCGTCCGGCGTGTGGTGCAGGTCGAAGTAATGCATCCCGTCCTGGCCGAGATCGATCACGGCAAGCTTCTGGTGCGCGATGATCGGGGCAACGTCGGCGCCGCCCTCGGTAGGACCGTCATGCGGCACGATGCCCAGCGGCCATAGCGCCGCCTTCACCTTATCCACCAGTTCGGCATTGGCCTGGGCGAAAGTCGTCTTGAGCTGCCAGACCTTGTCGGCGCCGAAGTCGCTTTCCATCGCAACGGCATGGGGTTCGCTGCCATGGACCTTCACGTAATGATCGCCGCCGCCGCCGGTGATGCCCATTTCCTCGTTGCCCGACCACAGCACGCGGATCGTGCGCAGGGTCTGACCATCTTTCTGCGCCGCCAGGGCCGCGGCCGTGATGATCCCGCAGCCCGAAGCATCGTCGATCGCTCCTGTGCCCAGGTCCCAGGAATCGAGGTGGCAGGCGAGCAGGATGATCGGCAGCGAAGGATCGCGCCCCGGCAGTTCGGCCACGACATTGCCCGAAGGCGCATCGGGAAACGGCTTGCCCATCAGCTTGAGGTCGATGCTCATCGGCTTGCCGCGCGAGGCGATGCGCGCGATCAGGTCGGCGTCGGGATTGGATACAGCCCCTGCCGGGATCGGCTTCACATCCTTGGCGAAAACCGTGGCGCCGGTATGCGGATTGCGGTGACTGTCCGTGCCGGCCGAGCGGATGACGATGCCGGCAGCCCCTTTCTGCGAAGCGATCGTCGGCCCCTTTCGGCGGACATCGCCATAGGGTCCGTAACCCGAACCGTCCTGCGTGGGACGCATGGCATGGTCGACGAAAGCGATCTTGTCCTTCAGCGATCCTTCGGGGGCTGCTTCGAGCGCGGCCAGCGTCGGGAAATAAACCAGTTGACCCTTGAGGCCCTGCGCCGGGGTCGGCACCGAGAAACCCAGAGCGGTGATCGCCAGCGGCTGCCGATAGGGCGCCGTCAGGCGGGCATGTTCCTCTCCGCGCTGCCAGGCCAGGGTCTTGAACTCCTCGACCGAAACATCGCTGAAGCCGAGCGCTCTGAGCCGGGCCTGCGCCCAGTCACGGGCGCGCGCTTCGGCCTCGGAACCAGCAAGGCGCGGGCCGATTTCGGTGGTGAGACCTTCGACGATGTCCCAGGCGACGCCTGACCCTTGCGTGGGCGTAGCGCTGGCAGGAGCGGCGTTGAAGGAGGCGAAAGTGGTCGCTGCAAGCAGGGCAGCGCAAAAGGTTTTGCGTAGCATGGACAATGCCTAACGCCCTGCCTCGACATTTCCAATCCCAAGTCTCAGAACTTGACCGGACCAATTCACGGCAGGTCACGAAATCTTGACGGGGCGGGCTCCAACTCCCATTTCCCATTCAACTTTGCGACGCTCTCGACGCAGGCCCAGCGCCATTCCGGCAAGAACCGACACGACCACCTGCCAGCAACCTTGCGGCTGGTGGCCCGCCCCTGTAGAGCACGCCGCAAATTCCGACACGCCAGATCCCAGAGGAAACCGATGGCCGCGCAATACGCCTTCGTCATGAAGAGCATGACAAAGACCTTCCCCGGCGCCCAGAAGCCGGTGCTTTCGAACATCAACCTGCAGTTCTACCAGGGTGCCAAGATCGGCATCGTCGGCCCGAACGGCGCAGGCAAGTCGACCCTGATGAAGATCATGGGCGGCATCGATACCGATTTCACCGGCGAGGCATGGCCCGGCGAGAACATCACCGTCGGCTACCTGCCGCAGGAACCGCAGCTCGACACGAGCAAGACCGTCCTCGAGAACGTCAAGGACGGCGCGCGCGAGACGGCGGACAAGATCGATCGCTTCAATGAGATCTCCATGATCATGGGCGATCCGCCGGAGGACTGCGACTTCGACGCCCTCATGGCCGAGATGGGCGAGCTTCAGGACCAGATCGACGCGGTCGACGGCTGGACCCTCGACAACCAGCTCGAAGTGGCGATGGAAGCCCTGCGCTGCCCGCCGGGCGACTGGTCGGTGGAAAGCCTCTCGGGCGGTGAGAAGCGCCGTATCGCACTCACCCGCCTGCTCATCCAGAAGCCCGACATCCTGCTGCTGGACGAACCGACCAACCACCTCGACGCGGAATCGGTCGAATGGCTGGAAAACCACCTCAAGGAATATGCAGGTGCGGTGCTGATGATCACCCACGACCGCTACTTCCTCGACAACGTGGTGGGCTGGATCCTCGAACTCGACCGCGGAAAGTACTTCCCCTACGAGGGCAACTACTCGACCTACCTCGAGAAGAAGGCCAAGCGCCTCGAGCAGGAAGACCGCGAGGCGACCGGACGCCAGAAGGCTCTCAAGGACGAGCTCGAATGGATCCGCGCCGGCGTCAAGGGCCGCCAGACCAAGTCCAAGGCCCGTATCCGCAAGTTCGAGGAACTGCAGAACGCGCAGGACCAGCGCACGCCGGGCAAGGCCCAGATCGTCATCCAGGTGCCTGAGCGCCTCGGCGGCAAGGTCATCGAAGCCAAGGGCATATCCAAGGCGTTCGGCGACAAGCTGCTGTTCGAGGACCTCTCGTTCATCCTGCCGCCGGGCGGCATCGTCGGAGTCATCGGCCCCAACGGTGCGGGTAAGTCGACGCTGTTCAAGATGCTCACCGGCCAGGAACAGCCGGACTCCGGCACCATCGAGATCGGCCAGACGGTTCACCTCGGCTACGTCGACCAGAACCGCGACCACCTCGACGGCAAGAACAACGTCTGGGAGGAAATCTCGGACAAGCTGGACTACATGAAGGTCAACGGCCACGACATGTCGACGCGCGCCTATGTCGGCGCCTTCAACTTCAAGGGCCAGGACCAGCAGAAGAACGTCGGCAAGCTCTCGGGCGGTGAACGCAACCGCGTGCACCTTGCCAAGATGCTCAAGCAGGGCGGCAACGTACTCCTGCTCGACGAACCGACCAACGACCTCGACGTCGAAACGCTCGGCGCGCTCGAAGAAGCCATCGAGAACTTCGCCGGCTGCGCCGTGGTCATCTCGCACGACCGCTTCTTCCTCGACCGTCTGGCCACGCACATCCTCGCGTTCGAGGGCAACAGCCACGTCGAATGGTTCGAGGGCAACTTCGAGGCCTACGAAGAAGACAAGCGCCGCCGCCTCGGCGATGCGGCCGATCGTCCCACGCGTCTTGCCTACAAGAAGCTGACGCGCTGACGAAAACGCCTCGGGCATGATATACAGGCCGTCGCTCCGGGATACCGGATCGGCGGCCTGTTCATTTTCAATCACCCCTACATTAACAAAGAGTCATATCCCGGTTCACGTTCAGGACAGCGCCCATGGTCTAGAACAATTGCAGGATGAGCCGCGATCGCCGTGCGGCACGTCCGGTTTTGGAGACCGGATATGGCAAGAAGGATGAACATGAAGGCGGGTGCACTTTTTTCAGCTGGAGCGTGGGGCGCAATGGCCATTGCCGTTGCCGGCCTCGTCGCTCCCAGCGTGGCGGAAGCGGCATCGCGCCCGGACAACTCCCGCAGTGAGAGCCGTGGCTACAGCAACCGGGGCGAACAGATGCGGGCGCAGCGTCAGGAGCGTGCCTCGTCGAACGAGTCTCGCCGCGACTGGTCGCGCAGTAACGCCAACAACGACAACCGCGTGCGTCAGGAAGCCACGCCGACACAGAACCGCAGCTGGTCGGGCAACCGCTCCTCGCGCGACACCAGCCGCGAGCAGCGCAGCGAACAGGAGCGCAAGTCCACCTGGCAGCAGAGAATGCGCAGCGGCGACTACGCGAAACAGACCGAGCAGCGCGTCGAGCGACGCGACAACGACCGGAATGACCGCCGCGTGGATACGCGCCGGGACTGGCGGGACCAGTCGCGCGCGAACTCCAGCCGCCGCGACAACGAGAGGTGGCGGGACGGGAACAACAACCGTTGGCGTGACAACGACAAGTGGCGCGACAGCAACCGGCGCGACTATCGTGACGCGCGGCGCTGGGACCGCAAGGACTGGCGGCGCGACAAGCGCTACGATTGGCGCGATTACCGGGCCCGCAACCGTTCGGTCTACCGGATCGGCCGCTACTACTCGCCTTACAGCAATTACTCGTATCGGCGCATCGGCATCGGTTTCTCGCTGGGATCGCTGTTCTACGGCTCACGCTACTGGATCGACGATCCCTGGTCCTACAGGCTGCCGGAAGTCTACGGTCCCTACCGCTGGGTCCGCTATTACGACGACGTGCTGCTGGTGGATATCTACACCGGCGAAGTGGTCGACGTGATCTACGACTTCTTCTGGTAAACCCAAGAAGAACGGCGAATGAAAGGCCCTCGGCACCAGCGCCGGGGGCCTTCTTTCGATGCCGGTCACGCAGCGAGCGCCGAAAATCATGCAGGGTTTTACTGTGTGAAACGAAGCGATTGATTTGTGGAACATTCCCGGTAGTCTCACGATCGAGATGCCAGCCACGCCTCATCCGGACTGCAGGGCACTTGCAAGGATCGGCGCTTCGGTCCGGGAGCGCTTGTCCGGCCAGCCCACGGTCAGGCGGCTGCCCGTCGAGGCGGTGGAAATCTACACCTCCAACAGCTTCCTCAACGAGGCTGACTGCGCTCACCTCATGGCGCTTATCGACACCTGCGCCTGCCCTTCCCGCCTGCTGGAAGAAGAAGGCTGGGACGGTTACCGCACCAGCTATTCGGGCGACATCGACACCCACGACAGGATCGTGCGCGATCTCGAACTGCGCCTGAGCGACTTTACCGGCATCGCTCCGTCCTGCGGGGAATCGGCGCAGGGCCAGCGCTACGAATGCGGCCAGTATTTCAACGAGCATTGCGACTGGTTCGATACCGAGGCTGGCTACTGGCGGCAGGAGCGGCGCTGCGGCGGCCAGCGCAGCTGGACCGCGATGATCTACCTCAACGCCGTGGAGGAAGGCGGACGGACCGATTTTACCCACATCGGCCTGAGCATCCCGCCCGAACCCGGTTGCCTCCTGCTGTGGAACAACGCATTGCCCGACGGGACCCCCAATCCGCTGACCATGCATGCAGCCCGGCCAGTCGTCAGAGGCGTCAAGTACGTCGTCACCAAGTGGTTTCGGGTTCGCAACTGGCAATGAGATTTCGCAACGCGGCTACGCTCCTGGCGCTGGGCCTGTCCTGCGCGCTCCCCTTTCCGACCTTGCCGGTCAGTGCCGAGGCCGCCGTCCAGCCATCGCACCCGGTGCCTGCGGCCGATGCAGAGCGCAATCGCCTGCGCCTCCTTCGCCTGTTCGCCGAAGATGCGCAGCGCGAGGACGAACTCGATCCCCTGACCCCGCTTTATGCCGGCGCCACGACGGGAGGCGCCCAGTTCGAGCGCATGTACACCGACGCCCTCGATCGCGACGTGCAGGCCTCTGCCCGCAAAAGCCGCGAAGCGCTGCGCTCGGTCGACCGCGCCGCGCTGCCGCCCGAACTCCAGATTTCCTACGATGCGTTCGCAGCGCTCAAGGACGACGAACTGGCGTGGCTCCAGCCTGAACTGCGCCGCCTGACCAGGGTACGGCCGTTCAACCATTTCGGCGGACTGCATGTCGAGTTCCCCGCCATGATCGCGCCCGGCGGCACTTACGACTACGCCGACGAGGCAGATTACCGGCGCGCCCTCACGCTCTACCGGGCCTTTCCCCGCGTGATCGACAATGCCATCGCCCGCTTTCGGCAGGGCATGACCTCAGGCGTGGTCGAACCGCGCCTGACGGTAATCAACATGATTGCCCAGATCGACGCCCTGCTGGCCCAGTCCTACGAAGATTCGCCCTTCTCGGCCCCGCTCCGGCAGGTCCCGGAGACACTCTCCGACAAGAGCCGCAAGGCCCTCGCGCCGGCATTCCGGTCGGCGACCCGCGAGGCGATCTGGCCAGCCTACCGGCGCCTGCGGCAATTCCTGCAGGCCGAGTACCTTCCCGAGGCCCGCGATTCCATCGGACTTGGCGAAATGAAGGGAGGCACGCAGCTCTATCGCGCTCTGATCCGGCGCGAGACGACGTTGACGCTGGAACCGGAGGCCATTCACCAGCTCGGCCTTTCGGAAGTCGCCCGCATTCAGCGGGATATGGACGGGGTGCGCAGGCAGCTGGGCTATTCAGGAACCCTCGCTGCATTCTTCGACGAAATTCGCGGCGATCCGCGCTTTCATCCGACCAACGGCAGCCAGCTCTCCGACGGTTTCGCCCGCATCGGCAAGCAGGTTGACGCCGCTCTGCCGCGCTGGTTCGAGCGGGTGCCCGAAACGCCCATGCTGATCGAACCCTACCCGGCCTATCGTGAGAAGTTCGAGGCTGGCGGCAGCTATTCCGAAGGCGCGCCCGAACGCGGCAAACCCGGCGTCTTCTACTACAACACCTACGACCTGCCGCACCGCTTCCTCAGCGGCATGACCACGCTCTATATGCACGAGGGCGTGCCGGGGCATCACTTCCAGATCAGCCTTGCGCAGGAAGACCAGAGTCTCCCCGGTTTCCAGCGCTACGGTGGCAACAGCGCCTTCGTCGAAGGCTGGGCGCTCTATGCCGAGACGCTGGGCTACGACATGGGCTTCTACAGGGACCCGCTGCAGCACTGGGGCACGCTCGACGACGAGATGCTGAGGGCAATGCGGCTGGTCGTCGATACCGGCATCCACGCCAGGGGCTGGTCGCGCCAGCAGGCGATCGACTACATGCTGGCCAATTCGGGCATGGGGCGCAGCGACGCGGAAGCCGAGGTGGATCGCTACATCGCAATGCCGGCACAGGCGCTCGCCTACAAGATCGGCGCGCTCACCATCCAGCGCCTGCGCGGCAAGGCGCAGGAACAGCTCGGAGCGCGCTTCGATATCCGTGCCTTCCACGAGGAAGTGCTGGGGTCGGGTGCCCTGCCCCTGCCGGTGCTGGAAGCGAAGATAGACGGCTGGATCGCCGCGAGCCGCCCCCACCGCGCGGGCGTGGCAAGGTAAACCCGCAGGCTCGCCTCACTACCCGGCAGGTTCAGTATTCCTCCCCGGCTTCCGAGGCGCGGCGCGCCTCGAGGTATTCGATGAGGTGATCGAAGCGCCGGTGAAGCCGCAAAATCTCCAGCTGCGTGCGCAAGTTGACTTCATAGTCATGCCGCGCGGCAATGCGATCCTTGTCGGCCTGCCTGTTCTGGCTCATCATGATCACCGGCGCCTGGATCGCAGCCAGCATCGAGAGAATGAGGTTGAGGAAGATGTACGGGTAGCCATCGAAGGGATGCAGCCCGAAGGCTTCCAGCACATGGCTGTTAACGAGCATCCAGGCGATCAGCACCAGTCCAAAGGCAATGATGAAGCCCCAGCTGCCGCCGACCGCCGCAACCCGGTCAGCGAGCCGGTCACCGCGGCTGGCATGGGTCGCGGCGATCTCGTCGGCATCGGGGCCGATCAGGGTGCCCGCGGCAATGCGCCGCAGGACATTCTGTTCTTCCTGCCCCAGCTCGCTGAACTTGCGGCCGAGAAGCTCCTCGGCCAGCTGCTCAGGCGTGCGCCGGGGCAGTTGCATCATTGGCTGGAAAGCGCTTCTGCGATCAGCTTGCGCGTCTCGGGAATGCCATAGAGCGCGATGAAGCTGCCCATGCGCGGCCCCTGGCTGGAGCCCAGCAGGGTTTCGTAAAGCGCCTTGAACCAGTCGCGCAAATTACCGAAGCCGTAAGCCTCGTTCTTGCCGATCTCATAGACCGTGTTCTGCAATTCCTCTGCCGACGTGTCGGGCCCAGCCTTGGCCAGTTCGGCATCGAGCGCCTTGAGCGCTTCGGCTTCATGGGCGTCCGGCGCGCGGCGCACCAGCGTCGGCGCGATGAAATCCCGGTTGGTGGCCAGGGCGGCGCGCACCAGTTCGCCCAGTTCCGGGTGCGCCTCGGGCGTCGCATCGGCGACGTAATTGCCAAGGTACGACCAGACCTGATCGGCGGTTGCATCGGCGCCCAGCACGCCCACGAGGTTGAGCAGCAGCGAGAAAGTCACCGGCAGGGTGTCGCCCGCGCCTTCACCGTTGCCGGTCGCGCGCAGCAGGTGCCAGACCGGATTGCCGAGCTGCTTTTCGAGCGTCTGGTCCGGAAGGTTGCCGCGGAACTGCCAGTACTCGTCGACCGCCTTGGGGATCACGCCGATATGCAGCTGCTTGGCGCTCTTGGGCTCCCGGAACAGATAGAAGCCAAGACTTTCCTCGGTCCCGTAGGTCAGCCACTGCTCGATGGTGAGGCCATTGCCCTTGGACTTGGAGATCTTCTCGCCGTTCTCGTCGAGGAAGAGTTCGTAGATCAGCCCTTCGGGCTTACGGCGCCCGAGGATCTGCGAGATCTTGCCCGACTGCGTCACCGAGTCGGTCAGGTCCTTGCCGCACATCTCGTAGTCGACGCCAAGATCGACCCAGCGCATTGCCCAATCGACCTTCCACTGCAGCTTGGCATGGCCGCCGAAGACGGATTGCTCGACGGTCGAGCCGTCCTCGTCGGCAAAGCGGATCATTCCGGTGGCCGGATCGAGGACTTCGACCGGCACCTGCAGCACCGCGCCCGTGGTCGGCGACACCGGCAGAACCGGCGAATAGGTCTTGCGGCGCTCCTCGCGAAGCGTGGGCAGCATGACACCCATGATGGCATCATAGTGTGAGAGCACGTTCGACAGTGCACTGTCGAAGGCACCGGAATTGTAGCGGTCGCTGGCCGAGACGAACTCGTACTCGAAGCCGAAGCGATCGAGGAAATCGCGCAGCATCGCGTTGTTGTGATGCGCGAAGCTCTCGAACTTCCCGAACGGATCGGGAATGCGGCTCAGCGGCTTGCCGAGATTGTCCGCAAGCAATTGGGCGTTAGGAATATTGTCCGGGACCTTGCGCAGTCCATCCATATCGTCCGAAAAGGCGACCAGCCGAGTCGGCGCGCCACCGGTCAGGGTTTCGTAGGCGTGACGCACCAGCGTCGTGCGCAGAACTTCCTGGAACGTGCCGATATGCGGGAGGCCCGAGGGACCGTAACCGGTCTCGAACAGCATGGGCTCACCACCCGGTTTGCCGTCCGGATAGCGCTTGAGCAGCTTCTGGGCCTCCTGGAAGGGCCAGGCCTTGGACACACGGGCGGCTTCGATCAGGGCATTCTCAGTCATGGGGGCGCTCATCTTCGAAACGCGGACATTTCGCAAGCGCGAAGCTGCATTGGAACCGGGCCGGGACAGGCCCGTTACGTTCAAAAGGGACCGAAAGGGACGAAGAAATCGTGAATTACGTCGAAACATTACGCACTGAACTGGAGGCCATGGGCAAAGGAGTCGTGCAGGCCCTGCCCTCTCTGGTCATAGCGCTTGTCGTTCTGCTGGCTACATGGATCGTTGCGCGAACCGCCGTGCGCATTGCCGATCGCATCACCGGCAGAACCGCAATCCGCAACGATCTCAAGCAGCTGCTCGATACCCTCGTGCGATTGCTGGTGTGGATCATAGGATCGCTGATTGCCCTCACGATCGCCATTCCCAGCTTCACCCCGGCAGGCGCCTTCGCAAGCCTGGGTGTCGGCGCTCTCGCCATCGGTTTTGCGTTCCAGGATATTTTCGAGAATTTTCTCGCCGGCGTGCTGATCATGCTGCGCGACAAGATGAACATCGGCGACTCGGTCATCTGCGGCAGCATCAGCGGCAAGGTCGAGAGGATCACCTTGCGCGAAACGCACATCCGGCAGTTCTCGGGCGAACTGACCGTCGTTCCGAACTCCATGCTGTTCAAGAACCCGGTGGACATTCTCACCGACCATGCCCTGCGCCGCAACGAGATCGTCGTCGGCGTCTCTTATGACACGGACCTCGGCCCAGCCCAGGACGTCATCCAGAAGGCCGTCGAAAGCGTCGAGGCGGTGGACAAGGACAAGGGCGTCGTCGTCTTCGCGCAGGAGTTCAATGCCAGCTCGGTCGACTTCCTCGTCCAGTGGTGGACCGACACCGTCGCGCAGGACCTGCGCCTGACCAAGAGCCAGATCGTCATGGCCGTGAAGTCCGCGCTAGACGAGGCGGGCATCGAGATCCCGTTCCCCTATGTCACCAATACCTTCAAGGAACCGCTGCCCCTCGAAAGGGCACGGAACCCCGAGGCGGTCAACGAGAACGCTGCCTGAAGCGAGGCCAGCGCGCCATTTCGCCGCGGCACCGCTGCGGTGAAAGACCCGTCAGCACGCCGTCAGCGGCCTGCTGCCGGGTCTTTCCGATTCCGGCAGTATTGCGCCGGGTTACTGCCAGGACCATTCGTAGTTGAGCGATCCTTCGCGGAACGCGAAGCGGTCGATATGGTTTGCCACCACTTCGGTCAGGCGTTCGAGCGTTGCCTTGTCCTCCCCGGTGATCTCGATCGCGATGCCTTCCCCGTCTCCCGCCATCGTCGTGACGGCAGACGGGAAATGGACCTTGCCGGTATCGCCCTCGACTTCGACCTCGAACTTGTGGCTCCAGTGCTTGCAGACCTGGCGTACGTACTTGCCGCCGTTCGGCGTGGCGACTTTCGCTGCGATTGTGCTCATTTCTCGATCCTTTCGATGTTGCGCGTGGCTTCGTCGATGGCTTCCGCCACCCGCAGGATGAAATCCCGGTCCGCACCTTCGACCGAAAGACGGTCGAATACGGCGGTCTTGAGGTTGTGCATGGCGCGCCGAACCGGCGCGGGGTCGACCTTCTCACGGGCCTCTGCCAAAGCCGCCAGGCGCTGGCGCAAAGCATTTGCCTTGTCGGCATCGGTCTCGGCGTGCTTGCGGCCTTCTTCGGTGGCCTCGTAGGACTTGCGAGCCCCTTCGTCCGAGCCGACCGCAATCCAACCTGCCTCTTCCATGTAGGTCAGGGCAGGATAGACCACGCCGGGACTGGGCGCATATTCGCCGCCCGAGATGGCCTCGATCTCGCGGATCAGGTCATAGCCGTGGCGCGGGGCTTCCCCGATCAAGGCCAGCAGCAGCGTCTGCAGTTCGCCCTGGTCGAATATCCGCCGACGCCGACCGCCGCGCATGCCGCGACCGCCGCCAAAGCCCGGACCGCCTCCTCCTCCGCGACCGCCGCGGCCGTGCCTGCGGCCGTCGAAGAGTTCATCGTCCAAACCATCGCGTCCCGGTCCGAAGGGGCCGCGCATACCTCCACGGCGTCCGTGCATGCCCCGGGCGCGCCGTTCGAAGGCGATGTCCATGGCATGATCGTCGCGCACGAAGCCGTGTCCGCCGCGCCTGGGGTTACTGTTCATCTGTCTCATTATGCTTCCATCAATCTTCATGATGGCCTCAAGATATATCTTAGAAGGATTTTTGCAAGACGCGAATTTGTAACGAGTCGTAATTTCCTGCGGGAAGCGACGCAGAGCCATTTCCAAATCAGGCAAGGCATCCCTAAGACCGGATCATATGTCCGCGCTTTCCCTTCCCGCACTGCATGCCAGCCATGGCGGCAGTTGGCTGCGCGACGGCAACGCGGCCACGCGGACCGTCTCGAAGGGCGAAGCGATGATGGCCGCGGCCGATACGCCGCTGCTCATCCTCAACGCCCCGCTCCTGGCAACCCGGCTCGGCTACCCCGACCTGTCCGGGCTCGATCTGCTCGAACTCTTCGCCTTCGTGCATCCGGCCCGCTTCGTCGTGCCCACGCCCAAGGGCCTGGCCCATGCCCTCGACCTGACCGAGCCCGACGGCGAACCCGATGTCCCGCGCCTGCTGCAGGAAGCTGCCGGCAGGTTGCTGGAGACTTGCGAAAGCCCGGATTGGCAGGAACGCGAAGGCGCTTGGACTTCGCTTCAGTCGCTGGTGCGCATGCGCTGGCCTTGGGCCACACTGCTGGGAACGCGCATCGCCAAGCCCCAGCGCGCCGAACGCTGGCTCTTCTCGCGTCTGCCAGAGTGGGAGGAAACAGCGGACCAACCCCAGCCCCGACAGGTGGAGCTTAGCGAGGCCGATGTACTGCAGCAGCTGCAGACGCTGACCGGGGCCAAGGCCGAGCAGCGCGAAGGGCAGCGGGCCTATGCCGCCCAGTCCGCCGCCGCCTTCTCGCCGCGCAAGGCATCGGGACAGCCCAATGTCCTGCTGGCACAGGCAGGCACCGGCATCGGCAAGACGCTGGGCTACCTCGCCCCCGCCTCTTTGTGGAGCGCCCTGTCCGGCGGCACTGTCTGGGTTTCGACTTATACCAAGGCCCTGCAGCGCCAGCTGCGGCAGGAGAGCCGCCGCGCGTGGCCGGAGCGGCGGCCGGACGGCAGCCAGCCCGTCGTCGTGCGCAAGGGGCGCGAAAACTACCTGTGCCTGCTCAACCTCGAGGATGCATTGCAGGGCGGCTTCGCCGGACGCGCGGCGATCCTGGCCCAGCTCGTCGCGCGCTGGGCGGCCTATACCCGCGATGGCGACATGATCGGCGGCGACCTGCCGGGCTGGCTCGGAACCCTGTTCCGCCAGCGCGGCATCACCGCCCTCACCGACCGGCGCGGCGAATGTGTCTATGCCGGGTGCCCGCACTACCGCAAATGCTTCATCGAGCGGGCATCGCGAGCCAGTGCGCAAGCCGACCTCGTGATCGGCAACCACGCCCTGGTCATGGTCAATGCCGCGCGCGGACGCGATCATGCCGCACGGCCCACGCGGATCGTCTTCGACGAAGGGCATCACGTTTTCGACGCCGCCGATTCAACTTTCGCGGCGGCGCTGTCGGGCAGTGAGACGATCGAGCTACGCCGCTGGGTCATCGGTCCGGAAAAGGCCTCGCGCGGTCGGCGTCGCGGCCTTTCCGCGCGGCTTGCCGATATCGTCAGCTACGACGAGGCCGGCGCCAAGGCAATTGCCGCCGCGCGCACCGCCGCTGAAGCCCTGCCCGGCGACGGCTGGATGCAGCGGATCAATGAAGGCGCGCCATCCGGACCGCTTGAAGACCTGCTCGCCTCGGTGCGAGCCACTGTCTACGCGCGCGACGAGAGCGGCGGACAGGAAGCCGGATACGGCCTCGAAACCGAGGCGGCCGGCCTCGACGGCACGTTCATCGAAGTCTCGCAGGCCGCGCGTGAGGCACTCGCGGACTTGCGCCAACCGCTGATGCGACTCGGCATGAGACTGGAAGCCCTGCTGGAAGATCCGCCCGACTGGCTGGACGGCCAGGGCCGCGCCCGAATCGAGGGCGCCCGCCATTCGCTATCGTGGCGCATCGACCTGCTTTCGGCATGGGAAGCCCTGCTCGAACGGCTGGGCGGCCCCGCCGACCCGGAATACGTCGACTGGCTGGCGGTCGACCGCTCGGAGGCGCGTGAATTCGACATCGGCATCCACCGCCACTGGCTCGATCCGATGAAGCCTTTCGCCAAGGTCGTCCTCGAACCGGCACACGGCGTCGTCATGACTTCGGCAACGCTGCGCGACGGCGAGGACTGGGGCAAGGCGGTGGCCCGATCCGGTGTCGAGCACATCGGCGTGACCCCGCGCCTTTCCGCCCACTCCAGCCCGTTCGACTATGCAAAGCAGGCCGAAGTCCTGATCGTCACCGACGTCCCACGCGGCGACATCCCTGCCCTGGCCGCAGCATATGCACGCCTGATCGAGGCCTCGCACGGCGGTGCACTCGGGCTGTTCACGGCAATCCGGCGCCTGCGCGCCGTGCATGGCCGGATCGCCGACCGCCTGGCCCGAACCGGCCTGCCGCTCTATGCCCAGCATGTCGACCCGATCGACACCGGCACGCTCGTCGACATCTTCCGCGACGACCCCGCAGCATCGCTGCTGGGCACCGATGCCTTGCGGGACGGCGTCGATGTGCCGGGCGATTCGCTCCGGCTGGTCGTCATGGAACAGGTGCCCTGGCCGCGGCCGACCATCCTGCACCGGGCCCGGCGCCTCGCCGGTGGCGGCGGCAGCTATGACGACGGCATCATCCGCGCCCGGCTGGCCCAGGCCTTCGGACGCCTCATCCGCAGCCGCGACGACCGCGGTCATTTCGTGGTCCTCTCCGCTGCATTCCCCTCGCGCCTGCTGAGCGCCTTCCCCGAAGGAACGCCCGTCCTGCGGATTTCTCTGGAGGAGGCTTTACATCGGGTCGCTGCCAATGCTTCAGAAGAAGCATACCGACCCGATCACGCCGCCCGGCCATGAATACGAGCTTGCCTGACAGATGAAGACCCTCGGCATCTTTCGCCACGCCAAGTCGGACTGGAACGATGCGCGCCTGCGCGACTTCGACAGGCCTCTCAACAAGCGGGGCCGCAAGGGCGCGGCGATCATGGGCGAGCATATCCGCAATGACGGCAGGGCGTGGAAGCGCATTCTCGCCTCTCCCGCGGTTCGCGTCACGCAGACGATCGAGCTTGCCTCTGAAGCGGCCGGAATGGCGCCGCCGGTCAGTTGGGACAGGCGCATCTACCTTGCCAACTCAGCGACGCTGACGGATCTCCTGCGCGAACAGGAAGGCGATCCCGCCTCAATCATGCTGATCGGACACAATCCGGGCCTTGAGGACCTGATCTTCGATCTGGTTCCCGATGATGGCACCAGTCCGCTGCGTGATGTCGTCGAGGAGAAGTTCCCGACCGCCGCCTATGCCGTGCTCGAACTGGATATCGACAGCTGGGACGATATCGACGAGAATTGCGCCCGGATCGTCCACCTCGTCCGGCCGCGCGACCTCGATCCCGAACTGGGGCCGAGCCTCACCGACTGATTGCATTCATTGGTGGTTGAGACGGCGGCTTGCGCAAGACGCCAATGCCTCAGGCAGCAGCCAATGCCGCGGCCAGTTGCGCACGAATCTGAATCAGCTCGCCAATGATGGCATCGCTCGCCGCTTCCGCAGCCTGCGGCTGCATGTCAGATGTCACGATTGCAGACGGCGCCGGCTGGCCGTCCTGATCCTCGATCGCCTTGCGAGCACCACGCAGGGTGTAGCCTTCCTCGTGGACGAGACGATTGATCTCGACCACGAGCGCGACATCGTCACGGCGATAATAACGCCGACCGCCGCTGCGCTTGACAGGCTGAAGCGAAGGGAATTGTTCTTCCCAATAGCGCAAGACATGCTGACGGATGCCCAGCGCCTTGCTGACTTCACCAATGGTTCGCAGAGCCTCTGGATCCTTTCCGTCATCGAAAACCGGGATGTCGGACAAGGTATTCATTGGCTCTGTTCCTTCAGTCTCCGGCGATCCTGTCTTTCAACATCTGGCTCGCCCGGAATGTCATAACCCGTCGCGGGGTGATCGGCACTTCCACACCCGTCTTGGGATTGCGGCCGATACGCTCGCCCTTGTCCCGTAACAGGAATGTGCCGAATCCCGAAATCTTGACGTTCTCGCCCGAACTGAGCGCCGTCGACATATGTTGAAGAATAGCTTCGACCATCGCCAGCGACTCCGCGCGCGACAGACCCAGCTTCTTGTGGATCGCTTCCGCGATCTCAGCCCGCGTCAATGTATCCGTTGAGCCCATCGAACCCGCTTCCCCTCTGAGCGCCAACCCCCGCGCTGATAATATGAATTATCAGGGAAAAAGGCAATCCTACGTCAAATAATGAACGCAGATAAACCTTAGGGGGTAGGTTCTCAGACTCGCAGCAGGCTCGCGCCCCAGGTGAAACCGCCGCCCATGGCTTCAAGGACGACGAGATCGCCTTCGCGGATTCGGCCGTCGCGAACGGCCTGATCGAGGGCCAGCGGCACCGAAGCAGCCGAAGTATTCGCGTGCTGGCTAACAGTCATGACGACCTTTTCAACCGGCAGGCCCAGCTTCTTGGCCGTCGCATCAAGGATACGGGCATTGGCCTGGTGAGGCACCAGCCAGTCGATGTCAGACGACTGAAGTCCAACTTCTTCAAGTACTTCGTTGAGAACCTGGGCCAGGTTCACAACCGCGTGGCGGAACACTTCACGGCCCTTCATGCGCAACTTGCCGACGGTTCCGGTCGTCGAAGGACCACCATCGACGTAGAGCAGTTCGTTGTGCGCGCCATCGGCATGCAGGCGCGAAGCCAGGATGCCGCGGGGCTGATCGCTGTCGCCCTGTTCCCGCGCTTCGAAGATTGCCGCACCGGCTCCGTCGCCGAACAGCACGCAAGTCGTGCGGTCTTCCCAATCGAGGATGCGCGAGAAGGTTTCCGAACCGATCACAAGCGCGCGCTGGGCCATTCCCGAGCGGAGCATCGAATCGGCAACGCCTACGGCATACAGGAAACCGGAACACACCGCGGCAACGTCGAAAGCAATGCAGCCGCCACAGTCCAGATTCTTCTGAACGATCGTCGCCGAAGCCGGAAAGGTCTGGTCGGGCGTGGCAGTCGCCAGGATGATGAGGTCGATGGAAGCCGCGTCGATGCCGGCCGCCTCGATCGCCTTGCGCGCCGCGTCGGTGGCAAGGCTCGAGGTCGTCTCGTCGTCGGCAGCGATGTAGCGATTGGTTATGCCGGTGCGCTCGACGATCCACTCATCGCTGGTATCGACCTGGGCTGCCAGTTCAGCATTGCTTACCGCGCGGCGTGGGAGCGCCGAACCGGTACCGATCAGAACCGAGCGCCGGGTCATGCCCGCTCTTCCTGGTTCCGGGGCATGCGCAGCGACGCTTCACCCACGCGGGCAAGGTCGGCAGTGATCCGCTCGGTCACATTTTCCTCCAGGAGCCGCGCAGTCAGCGCAACGGCATTGGCCACGCCCGCAGCATTCGCGCTGCCATGGCTTTTCACGACGATGCCGTTCAGGCCAAGGAACACGGCGCCATTATGGTTATTGGGGTCTAGGTGATGCTTTAGCAACTCGGTCGCCGGACGCGAGATCAGGAAGCCGATCTTCGAGCGCAGCGAACTGGAGAAGCTGCGACGCAGCAGGTCGCCGACGAATCGCGCCGTACCTTCCACCGCCTTGAGAGCGATGTTGCCGGAGAAACCGTCAGTCACGACCACGTCGACGTCGCCGCGGCAAACCTTGTCCGCCTCGGTGAAGCCGTCGAAGGACATGGCTAGGTCACCGGCCGCCGCCTTGAGCGTTGCCGCTGCATCGCGCAGCAGTTCCGTGCCCTTGATCTCTTCAGTACCGATATTGAGCAGGCGCAGGCGCGGTTGCTCGCGCCCCGTCGCCACGCGGGCATAGGCTGCGCCCATGATCGCGAACTGCACGAGATTGCGGCTATCGCACTCGGTATTGGCGCCGAGGTCGAGCATCACGACGTCATTGTCGCCCAGCGTGGGTAACAGTGCCGCAAGCGCGGGACGATCGATGCCCGGCATCGTACGCAAGGTGAGCTTGGCGATCGCCATCAGCGCACCGGTATTACCGGAACTGACGGCTGCACCCGCGTCGCCGGCCTTCACCGCAGCGATGGCGCGCCCCATGGACGTGCCTTTCGCGCGGCGCAGGGCCTGGCTCGGCTTGTCCTCGCCACTGATCACACCATCGGTGTGCAGGATTTCCGATGCCCCGCGAAGGTTCGGATGATCCTCGAGCGCGGCCTTGATCCGCGTCTCGTCGCCGACGAGGAGGAAATTGAAACGGTCATGGCGACGGCGCGCGAGTGCCGCGCCCTCGATCATGACGCGCACGCCCTCATCGCCGCCCATCGCATCGATAGCGATACGCGGCAGAGTCATGGGCAATCTCCGAACTTCGTCTGAGGTCTTAGATTTCGACCGCGACGATCTCGCGGCCATTGTAGTGACCGCAAGCGTTGCAGAGGTTGTGCGGGCGCTTCAGCTCGCCGCAGTTCGGGCACTCATGAAACGCTTCAACCTTGAGGGCATCATGGCTGCGGCGCATGCCCCGGCGGGACGGGGTCGTTTTTCTCTTAGGGACAGCCATTTTGGCACCTGTTCCTGGAAATGCGTTAATGTCAAAAAGGCCGCCGGGAACCGTCACCCGGAACCGGCGGCTTGCGAAGGCGGGCCTATAACCGATTTCTGACGAGTTGCAACCCGTTGATACCTTCCTCATGTAGCCAAAACCACATTGGGGGAGATGCCCGGGATGATTCTTCAGACGACTCTATGCCTTGCCGCCGCTGCTGCGGTCATCAATTTCTGGCTGCTGACGCGGGTCGGCAGGCTGCGCATGGCGGCCAAGGTCCTGCATGGAGACGGCGGCAATGAAGCCATTGCACGCCGAATGCGCGCGCAGCTCAACTTCGTAGAGAACACGCCGTTCGTCCTGATCCTGATCGCGGCTATCGAAATGACCGGCAAGGCCGGCCCCTGGCTGGCAATCGCAGGCTCCATATACATGGCCGCGCGGGTCGCCCACGCCTTCGGCATGGACAGGTCGGATTCGAACCTCCTGCGCGCGGGCGGGATCATTGTAACTGTCCTCACCCTTCTGGGTCTGTCGGTCGTGGCGATCCTGATCGCCCTGGGCCGCCTCTGATCCGTCAGGAGGCGCGGCGCGATAGCGCCGCGTCACTGACGTAGGGATTGTGGCGACGTTCCTCTCCGAAGGTGCTGACAGGGCCATGCCCGGGCACGAAGGTCACATCGTCACCAAGCGGCCACAGACGTGTGGTGATCGATTCGATCAGATCGTCGAGATTGCCGCGCGGAAAGTCCCAGCGCCCGATACCGCCTTGGAACAGGACGTCACCGACCATGGCGAACTTGCTGGGCGCATGATGGAAGACGACATGCCCCGGCGTGTGCCCCGGACAGTGATAGACGTCGAGCGTCAGCTCGCCGACCCGGACCTGGTCTCCGTTCTCCAGCCAGCGGTCCGGCTCGAAAGTATGTGCCTCCATGTTCCAGCGCGGACCATCGTCGCTGAGCTGGGCGATCCAGAAGCGGTCCTCTTCCTGAGGCCCTTCGATCGGCACGCCCATTTCCCTGGCCAGTTCGCCGGCCATTCCGCAATGATCGAGGTGACCGTGCGTGACCAACACCTTCTCCAGCGTCACGCCGGTCTTTTCCAGCGCCGCCTTGAGCTTGTCGAGGTCGCCACCGGGATCGACCAGCGCCCCCCGCATGGTCGTGGTGCACCACAATAGCGTGCAGTTCTGCTGGAGCGGGGTAACGGGAATGATTCCCACGCGCATCGGCGGTTCGGTCTGGGTCATGGGACGGGAAATGGCGGCCTAACGCCGCGATTGCAACCGTCCTGCCAACACACGGGCGATGTTGCAATGCTTCCAGCGCCGACTAGAGGCGCCCACCTTTCCAGACCACGCGCCCGATCACGTCGATGCTACCGGCCGGACATTCAATCGGGTCATAGACCTTGTTGTCGCTGATGAGCCGCACGGCCCCGCCCGGGCCGCGTTCGATGCGCTTGACGAGGAGGTTGCCCTCGTGCCGCAAGACGTGAATGCCTTCACTGAGGGCCCGCACGGTGCGATCGACGAGTATCTCGTCACCGTCCTGCAAGGTAGGCGCCATCGAATCGCCGGCCACGGCAATGGCGCTCAGTGCCTTGGGATCGAGGCCCATGCTGCGCAGCCAGCGCGGTGAAAAGCGGATCGTGCCCAGCAATTCCTCCTCCCCGGCAAAGGCCCCGCTGCCGGCCGAGGCATCGACTGCAAGCCTGGGTACGTCGACCCAGTCCTGCAGGCGTTTCGAGGAAATTTCCTTCGGCCGACCCAACACCGATTCGTCCACGCCGAAGAACCGGGCGAGCTTGCCGCGATCGCCTTCCTCCAGCTTGCGCGGGCTCCCCTTGCGGACGAACTGCTGGAGATAACTCGGATTTTTTCCCAGCATTCGCGATAAGGCGGAGAGACTGGCGCCGCGTTTCTCGGCCAGTTCCAGCAGTGCTCCGCGGGGATCGGTCATGTCCATTTTGTAATCCGTAGGTGAAGGAAATTTCCTAGACAAGTAGGATTTCGATTGGAACATACCATGAACACCGCCAACGAATCCAACACGGAAAGGATCAGGATCGATGCTTTTGCGTCAGATCGAACGCTTCCTGCGCCAGACGGACATGCCCTGGACCAAGTTCGGGCGGCTCGCTGCGCAAGATCCGCGCTTCGTGGCCGACTTGCGCAATGGCCGCATTCCCCGCGCCCGCACGGCGGCGCGGGTCGAGCAATTCATGCGAAACTATCAGGAGACCGATCATGCGCTTTGACCCCACTTCCGACCGATCGATGCTCAACGCGCTGCGTGCCCGCACTTCAGGATCAGCCCGGCGCGGCCCCTGGCTCAAACTGCTTTGCGAGGTACTCGCTCTGGCAGGACCGCAAGGCGAACTGCTGCGCCATGGCGAGCGGCCATGGAGCAGCGCAACATTCTCGGGCAGCCGCCACAGTCTTGCCCTTTCGTTTACCGGCGAGCGGGCCATCGACGCCGGAGAGGAGCTGATCGCCGCCCTGCCCGACCATGAATTCGCGATCCCCGGCCATCTCGTCGCAGATGCCACGATCACCGGCGTCGATCACCATAACGGCCCCGAACCGCGCATGACGGTCGAAGCCGAATTTCTCCTGCTCGAGGAGTGCTGATCGAGGCGAGAACCTGTTTCCGGACGCTCAGAGCGCCCGGGACAGATCCTTGATGTCCGTGTTCAGGATGCGATCGTTTTCCGAGTAGTCCACCGGGCAGTCGATGACATGAACGCCTGGGGTATCGCGGCACTGGGCCAGCAGCTCGCTCAAATGCTGCGCGCTTTCGACCCGATACCCCTTGGCCCCGTAGCTTTCGGCATACTTCACGAAATCGGGGTTGTTGTAGGTCAGGCCGAAGTCGGCGAATCCCATGTTCGCCTGCTTCCAGCGAATCATCCCGTAGGCATTGTCGTTGAGGATCAGCACGGTCAGATTGAGGCCGAGTCGAACCGCCGTTTCAAGTTCCTGGCTGTTCATCATGAACCCGCCGTCGCCGCAGATCGCCATGACCTTGCGCTCGGGATAGACCATGGCGCTCGCCATCGCGGAGGGTAGCCCTGCCCCCATCGTCGCCAGCGCATTGTCGAGCAGGACGGTGTTGGGCTTGCAGGCACAGAAGCCGCGGGCGAACCAGATCTTGTAGACGCCGTTGTCGAGGCAGATGATCGCATCGTCGGGCATCGAATCGCGAACCTGCTGCACAAGGTGCGGCGGGAAGATCGGAAAGCGCTCGTCCGCCGCTAGCTTCGCGGTGTGTTCCAGTTCGGCCTTGCGGAAGCCGAGCATGGCGTCGAAGTTCCATTTCGGCGACGGCACAACCGCTTCCTTGATCTGCCACATGGCATTCGCGATGTCACCGATCACCTCGATGTGCGGGAAGTAGACAGGGTCTACTTCCGCCGTCTTGGTCGATATATGGACAACCACGCGATCATCGCGCGTGCCGTCGTTGTGCATGAAGAACGGCGGCTTCTCGATCACGTCGTGCCCGATGTTGAGGATGCAATCGGCATCCTCGATGGCGCGATGGACGAAGTCACCGGCCGAAAGCGCGGCGCACCCCAGGAACTTGGGGTGACGCTCATCGATCACGCCCTTGCCGAGCTGGGTAGTGAGGAAGGGGATGCCGGTCTTCTCGACGAATTCGCCCAGCATCTTGCTGGTCATCTTGCGATTCGCACCGGCACCGATCACCAGCAGCGGCTTCTTCGCGTTCTGCAGCGCATCGACGGCCTGGGCGATCGACTTCACGTCGGCTGTCGGGCGGCGGACGATCGAGCGGCGCACGGGACGCGAATCGGTGTGCTCGTCGGCAATGTCCTCGGGCAGTTCGATGTGCGTTGCGCCCGGCTTTTCCTCCTCGGCGATGCGGAAGGCTTCGCGCACCCGGCTCGGGATGTTGTCCGAGGATGCCATCTGGTGCGCGTACTTGGTGATCGGCCCCATCATGGAGACGACGTCCAGAATCTGGAAACGGCCCTGCTTCGATTTCTTGATCGGCTTCTGGCCCGTAATCATCAGCATCGGCATGCCGCCCAGCGTCGCATAGGCCGCCGCGGTGACGAAATTGGTCGCGCCCGGCCCCAGGGTCGAAAGGCACACGCCGGTCTTGCCGGTATGCCGTCCGTAGGTCGCAGCCATGAAACCGGCGCCCTGCTCGTGGCGGGTCAGGATGAGCTTGATTTTTTCAGATCGCGAGAGCGAGTCCAGAAAGTCGAGGTTCTCTTCGCCGGGAACGCCGAAGATGTACTCGACGCCTTCCTCTTCAAGGCACTCGATAAAAACATCCGAAGCCTTGCGCTTGTCGCCCTCTGCCATTTCGCTTTCCCCGTTTCTGATCTTATACAGAGCCGGTATAGAACTATCCGGCCTCGCGTCATGTGCAAATACGCATTCCGGCGCAGCGCGCGCCCTGATGAATTCGCTAGCGACCTCTTTCTTTAAATAGGGCTAAGGCAGCGAAATTAGTTACGCGCAGGGGACATCGAGAGCGCGCAGGACGCGCCCTTGGGCATTCCGTGCATCTGATGACCGGGCGGCCGAGCGGTTGCCCCGGAAAATCGCGACCAGCAGGCGAAAGCCGGTTTCAGCCGAGCTTCCACTCCCAGCCGAGCGGATCGCCGTCCATCACTTCCACGCCCTTCGCAGCCAGTTCGTCACGCAGGGCATCGGAGGCGGCAAAGTCCTTTGCGGCGCGCGCGTCCTTGCGCGCCGCCAGCGCGGCCTCGATTTCCGTTTCGGAAATAGCGGCACTCTTCGGACGCAGGCGCAAGTCGGCGCGGGACGTCCCGAAGAGATCGAGACCGAGCACCGCATCCATCGCTTCCACGACGGCACGCTTGGCCGCGGGATCGACCTTCTTGGCGGCGAGCACGTCTTCCAGCGCCGTCAGCGCGACCGGGGTGTTGAGATCCTCGGACATCGACTTCTCGAAAGTCTCGATCATCGCGGCAAGTTTGGGGTGCGAAGGCGATCCGGCCTCGACACCAGCAAGGCGCTCGGCAGCCATGATCATGCGCTTGAGGCGGGTGAGCGCGGCGCCAAGGCCGTCCCACGAGAATTCCAGTTCCGAGCGATAATGCGCCTGCAGGCACATCATGCGGTAGGCGAGCGGATGATAGCCCTTGTCGATCAACAGCTGCAGGCGAAGGAATTCGCCCGATGACTTGCTCATCTTGCCCGAGCGCTCGACCAGGAAGTTGTTGTGCATCCACACCCGCGCACCCGAGTTTGCCGGTATGTCGAGCCCGTTGGTGCAGCAGAACGCCTGATTCTGTGCGATTTCGTTGGGGTGATGGATCTCGCGGTGATCGATGCCGCCGGTATGGATGTCGAAAGGAAAGCCCAGCAGCTTGCCCGACATGACTGAGCATTCCAGGTGCCAGCCGGGCGCGCCCGGCCCCCAGGGCGAATCCCACTCCATCTGGCGCTTCTCTCCGACCGGAGTCTTGCGCCAGATCGCGAAGTCTGCGGCATTGCGCTTGCCGTCGACCGCCTCGATGCGGCCTTCGCCCTCTTCCGTCACGGCACGGGCCAGGCGGCCGTAGTCGGCCACGGTGGAAACGTCGAAGTAGAGGCCGCTGTCGATCTCGTAGCAGTGCTTGTCGGCGATCTGCTTCGCGAACTCGATCATCTGCGGCACATATTCCGTCGCCACCGACCACTGGGCGGGCTGACGTATGTTGAGCGCGGCGATGTCGGCCCAATATGCCTCGGTATAGTGGCGTGCGATGGCCCAGATGGACTGCGCCTTCTCGGCGGCCATCTTCTCCATCTTGTCCTCGCCGGCATCGGCATCGTCGGTCAGGTGGCCAACGTCGGTGATGTTGATGACGTGGGTGAGCTTGTAGCCCTTGTGGCTCAGCGTACGCCCGAGGATATCGGCAAAGACATAGGCGCGCATGTTGCCGATATGCGGGTAGTTGTAGACCGTGGGCCCGCATGAATAGACCCGCGCCTCGCCTTCATGGACGGGCTGGAACGGTTCCAACTGGCGGGTCAGGCTGTTGAACAGCGTCAGTGCATGGGCATCGGTCATGGCCGAGGGGCATTAGGCGGCGATGCGTGGCAGTCAAGGTGCATGCAGGGCGCTACGGGATCGAACCAGGCCGACGGAGCGGTACGCGGACATGTCAAAGGCCAAGCCGGGCTGAAAGTCAGCGGCCCGGGCAGAGCGGCCGACGATCGCGGACGGCTCAGGCGTGCGACAACATCAGCAATGCGACGCCCACCGTGATCAGCACGAAGCCGGCCCATTCGCGGGCCGTCAGCCAACGGCCGGAAAGTTTGCGCGAGACGATGGCGACGATGGGCATTTCGATCAGCGCCAGGGTGCGCACATTGGCAGCGGCGGTGAGTGAGAAAGCAATGAACCATCCGGCGGACGCGAGCGCTCCCAGCGCTCCGCCCGTGACCGACAGGCGCCATTCGCGAAGGGATCCGAAGAAGCCGGAGGTATCGCGCAGCACGAACCACCCCGCAAGGACGGACGACTGGATCCCCAGCGACACCACCAGCATCATCAGGCTGCGCAGCATGAAGCTGCCCTCCGGAACCCCGGCGATCGAGGCGCGAAAGCAGATGGCGGTCAGTCCGAAAAGCGCGCCGCTGGCGACGCCCACCGCGAGCGGCTTCGGCTCGAACAGCTTCGCCCCGCCATCCCCCGGACGCAAGGAGGCGAGAATCACGCCAAACGTCACGATCAGAACCGCCAGCCAGCCGCCCAATGGCAACCGGTCGCCGATCAGGGCGAAGCCGAGGATAGCAACCGTTACCGGCTCGGTCTTGATGTAAGCATAGGCAACGCCGAAATCGCGCTTCTGCATGACGACGAGCATGAGCGCGGTGGCCACGATCTGGGTCACCGAGCCCACCGCCGACCATGCCAGGGCGCCGGAAGGAATAGCGGTCAGCCCTTCCCCGGTCGCGAAACAGAACAAGCCCAGAAAGAGAATCGCGACCGGCAGGCCATAGACGAATCGCACTTGCGTTCCGCCAACCGTCCCGATCCGGGTTGCCAGCCGCGACTGCACCGCATTACGCAGCACCTGTGCCAGCGCCGCGGCAAGAGTGAAGGGCACCCACAGCAATGGCCAATCGGTCATGAAAGGCCCTCCAGCCCCATCGAACGGCGATCAGAAGCCGAGAAAGCGCACCTGTTCATCAAGCGGCACACGGTCGCGATCGAACCGGTTGACGGGCGCATCCTCGTCGCGATGGCCGATGGCCAGGCCGCAAAAGAGGATGTGCGTCTCGTCCGGAACGCCGATGTGCTCCTTGATCAGACGCGCATAGAGCGACATCCACTCCTGCGGGCAGCTGTCCAGCCCCTCTTCGCGCAGCAGCAGCATGATCGACTGGAGCCACATGCCCACATCCGACCACTGCGGCGGGCCCATGAAGCGTTCGAAGTAGCAGACCAGCAGCGCCGGTGCGCCGAAGGAGAAGATGTTCGCCCGCGTGAAGGCTTCGCGGGCTTCGGCGTCTTCGCGCTCGATGCCGAGCGCACCGTACATGCTGGCACCGACCTTATGCAGCCGGGCCAGATGGCGCGGCGACTGGTTGGGCTCGGAAAAGCTGTACTCGATCGGGTCCTGCGGCGAGGACGCCAGCATCTTTTCCTGAAGGGCCTTGAGCGGCTCACCGGTCAGCACGGTGGCTTGCCAGGGCTGGAAATTGCAGCCCGAGGGCGTCATGCGCGCCCGGTCCAGCACGCGGCGGATCACCTCGATCCCGACCGGTTCATCACGGAACGCGCGGATCGAGCGGCGGCTGGCGACAGCCTCGGATACTTTCATCATTCTTCCTCGAAAAGGCCGGCGAGCTGTTCGATCATCGTGCCGCCGAGTTGCTCGGCGTCCATGATCGTCACCGCGCGGCGATAATAGCGGGTCACGTCGTGCCCGATGCCGATGGCGACGAGCTGGACCGGCGATTTCGCCTCGATCCACTCGATCACCTTGCGCAAGTGCGCCTCCAGATATCCGGCGCTGTTCACCGAAAGCGTCGAATCGTCGACCGGCGCGCCGTCGGAAATGACCATGAGGATTCGGCGATCCTCAGGCCGCGCGAGCATCCGGTTGTGCGCCCAGAGCAGCGCCTCGCCGTCGATGTTCTCCTTGAGCAGCCCCTCGCGCATCATCAGCCCGAGGTTCTTGCGCGCACGGCGCCACGGCTCATCGGCCTTCTTGTAGATGATGTGGCGCAGGTCGTTGAGGCGGCCCGGGCTTGCGGGCTTGCCGTTCGCCAGCCAGGCCTCGCGGCTCTGACCGCCCTTCCACGCGCGGGTCGTGAAGCCCAGGATCTCCACCTTCACGCCGCAGCGCTCCAGCGTGCGGGCCAGCACGTCGGCGCTGATCGCGGCGATGGAGATCGGCCGTCCGCGCATCGAACCGGAGTTGTCGAGCAGCAGGGTGACAACGGTATCCTTGAACTCGACGTCGCGCTCGACCTTGTAGGACAGCGACTGGCCGGGCGAGACGACCACCCGGGCCAGCCGTGCGGCATCGAGCAGGCCTTCTTCCTGGTCGAAATCCCAGGAGCGGTTCTGCTGGGCCATGAGGCGGCGCTGGAGGCGGTTGGCGAGCCGCGTGACGACGCCCTGCAAGCCCTTGAGCTGCGCATCGAGGTAAGCGCGCAGGCGCGTCAGTTCTTCCTCGTCGCAAAGCTCCGAAGCGCCGATCACCTCGTCGAAGGCCTCGGTAAAGACCTTGTAGTCGAAGCTGTCGGGAATGTCGGTCCAGGGCCGGTTGGGGCGGACGGGAAGCATGCCTTCCTCGCCGTCCTGGCCTTCCTCGGCCTCCTGCATGTCGTCCGAGGCTTCGCCATCTGATTCGCTTTCGCCCTCGTCATCGCCCTGGCTGGGCTCGGCGGCCATTTCCGAGGGTTGCTGCTCCTCGCCCGCGTCCGCGCCGTCCTCTTCCTGCTCGGTCTCATCGTCGCCGTCGAGATCGTCCGAATCCTCGGGCGGCTGCTCGATTTCCTCGGCACGGGTCAGTTCAAGGTGCTGGAGCATGTCGAGCGAGAGGTTCTGGAAGGCCTGCTGGTCGCCGATGGAATCGGCCAGCGCCTCGATGTCGCCGCCAGCCTTTTCCTCGATCCAGTCGCGGATCATGTCGACGCCCGGCCGCGCGATCTCCGGGATCGGCTGCCCGGTCAGCTTTTCGCGCAGCATCAGCGCCAGCGCCGACTGGAGCGGCACCTGGTCGCGCGATTCGGCGCGGGATATCGGATCGGAAGCGATGCGCGCTTCCAGCGATGCGTCGAGGTTGTCGCGCATCCCCGCATAGCGGTTCGAACCGAGCGCCTCGTAGCGCACCGTCTCCACCGCGTCGTAGCACGCCCGCGCCGAGGGTTCGGCCGGGGCATGGCGCTGGTGCAGCCTGTCGTCGTGGTGACGCACCTTCAGCGCGAAGCTGTCGGCATAGCCGCGGGCCTGCATCGCCGCTCCGCGCGGCAGGTTGCGCCCGGGCATGGGCACCCTGAAGGTTCCCCCCGTCGAGCTGGGCGCATCGGCCGTCCAGTTGACCTCGATCTCCTTTTCATGGGCGATGGCGCGCGATGCGCCGGCCAGAACGGATTTGAAGCGGTCGGCTGGGGTCTCGTCACTCAACGGGAAGGAACCTTAGGAAACAGGGTGGATACTCAGATAGTCTGGCCGGTCTTCGCCCAGTCGGCAAGGAAGCCTTCGATGCCCTTGTCGGTCAGTACGTGCTTGAACAGGCCCTTGATGACGGCAGGCGGCATCGTCGCCACGTCGGCACCGATCTTCGCGCACTGCAGCAGGTGGATCGGATGACGGATCGAGGCAGCGAGAATCTCGGTCTCGAAAGCGTAGTTGTCGTAGATCAGGCGGATGTCCTCGATCAGCGCGATGCCGTCGAGACCGTTATCGTCGTGGCGACCGATGAAGGGCGAGATGAAGCTCGCGCCCGCCTTGGCGGCCAGGAGCGCCTGGTTGGCCGAGAAGCACAGTGTCACGTTGACCATGGTGCCATCCGAGGTCAGCTTCTTGCAGGTCTTCAGGCCGTCGATCATCAGCGGCACCTTGATGCACACGTTGTCGGCGATCTTGCGCAGGATTTCGGCCTCGCGCATCATGCCTTCATGGTCGAGAGCGACGACTTCGGCCGAAACCGGACCGTCGACGAGACCGCAGATTTCCTTGGTGACTTCCATGAAGTCACGGCCGGACTTGGCGATCAGCGAAGGGTTGGTGGTGACGCCGTCCAGCAGGCCGGTTTCGGCAAGTTCAGCGATATCGGCAGTGTCGGCGGTGTCGACGAAAAACTTCATGGCGTGTTCCTATCGGCAAGGCAGGGAGCCGCACGGGCGATTCTGGCCCGATACGGCGATTCTGGCGCCGCTATAGGGAAGCTCGCCCCGTGCGGCTAGGCCTACAGGCGCTTGAGCCCGGCAATCAGCACCGGATCGTGGGTCGACTCCGGATTTTCGCGGATTTGCGTTTCTGCCGCCCCGATCTCGTACCAGATCGCATTGTCCGCCTCGAGGGCAAGGGCATGGGCCGCATCGGCAATGTTCACACCGGCCAGAGAGGAAATCGCCTCGCCGAGAAACGGATCGTCGGCAATGCGCATCACCCGGTCGAGTTCGGGAATCATCGCGTTGACCAGCGCCGGGCCCATCTGGTCGCGCAAGTAGGTCGTCGCGCCGGACTTGCCTGCGCGCAGCAGGGCAATGGCATCGGGGATCGAAATGCGGCGGACCGCATCGGCCACCACCGGCGCCGCCTTGCGAGCACCGTCCTCCGCCAGGTTGTTGAGCTGGTGCTGCAGCTTTTCGCGGAACAGGTTGCTGCGCAGGATGCCCGAGAGCAGCGTCCCGGTCTTGCCGAACAGCACCGGCATGTCGATCCGCGCCACGGCGCTGTCCCAGAAGCCGTCCGGCTGGGTCAGCCGGGCGAATGCCTGGCGGGTGGATGCCTCGAGCAGCCGACGCACCACTTCGACATAGCTGGGCGGGCCGAGCGAGGCACACCCCGGCAAGGTCAGCGCAGCGCATGCTAGGATGCCACCCAACATAGCGCGCCGCCCGGTCACGATCGACTGCAGTTCACCCCCGATTTCATTCGATCCCCAATTCACAGTCGCATGCTCCTTCACCTTCGCGGCACCGGATGCCTATATGCCCCGGAAAATGAACCGTGTCCGACTCCTTGTCTTCAACGCCGCGCTGGGCGTCCTCGACTATCGCGTTCCCGAAGGGATGACCGTGGAGCCCGGCTCCGTGGTCGTAGGTCCGCTCGGTCCGCGGCAGGTACTCGGCATAGTCTGGGAACCGGAACGCCTGACCGCACAGGAAGTGCCCGAGGCCAAGCTGCGGCCGCTTCTGGAAGTGCTGCCGGTACCGCCCCTGCCCGCCCGGCTGCGCCGCCTGATCGAGTGGACGGCCGACTACTACTGTGCGCAGCTGTCATCCGTCGCCCGCATGGCGCTGGGCAGCAGCGCGGCGCTGCGCGGCGGCGGAACGACGACCGAATATCGCCTGACCGGGGAGGAGCCGGCTCGCCTGACACCCCAGCGTGCAGCAGCGCTCGATGCCTTGCAGGGCGAACAGGCATCGATCCGCGAGCTGGCAGAGCTGGCCAGCGTATCCGAGGGCGTCCTGCGCGGCATGGTGGGCGCAGGTCTGCTGGAACCGGTAACCGTGGATCTCGACAGGCCCTATCCCCCGGCCCGGCCCGATTTCGATCAGCCGAAACTCAGCGAAGGCCAGCGCAAGGCCGCCGACACTTTCGTGGACGCGGTGAAGGCCCGCAAGTTCGCCCCGTTCCTGCTCGACGGCGTGACCGGCTCGGGCAAGACCGAGACCTATTTCGAAGCCGTGGCCGAGGCGCTCCGCGAAGGCCGGCAGATCCTCGTGCTCCTGCCCGAGATCGCCCTGACCGAGAACTTTCTGCGCCGCTTCGAGAAGCGCTTCGGGGTCTCGCCGGTGCAGTGGCACTCCTCGCTGAAGGCCAGCGAACGCCGCCGTGCGTGGCGCGCGATAGCCTTCGGGGATGCCCAGGTCGTGGTCGGCGCACGCTCGGCCCTGTTCCTGCCATATCCCAAGCTCGGGCTGATCGTCGTCGACGAGGCCCATGAGGTTTCCTTCAAGCAGGACGACGGCGTGCGCTACAATGCCCGCGACGTCGCCGTGATCCGCGCCAAGTTCGAGCAGATTCCGGTCATTCTCGCCAGCGCGACACCCGCGCTCGAATCGATGCAGCTTGCCGAGGCGGGGGTCTATCGCAAGATCGAGCTGCCCGACCGCTTCGGCGGTGCAACGCTGCCGCAGATCAACATTCTCGACTTGCGCCACGAGCCGCCCGAGCGCGGCCGCTGGCTCGCTCCGCGCCTCGTCGATGAAATGAAGGAGCGGCTGGCGCGCGGCGAACAGTCGCTGCTGTTCCTCAATCGGCGCGGCTATGCCCCGCTCACCTTGTGCCGCAACTGCGGCTACCGCTTCCAGTGCCCGAACTGCACCGCCTGGCTGGTCGAGCACCGCTTCTCGCAGCGCCTCGCCTGCCATCACTGCGGACACGAGACGCCGGTACCCGAGGCCTGTCCCGATTGCGGGACCGCCGACTGCCTCGTCGCGTGCGGGCCGGGCGTCGAGCGGATTGCCGACGAGGTCGCCGAGATCCTGCCCGAGGCCCGCACCGCGCTGGTCACTTCGGACACGATGAACAATCCCGAGGCCATCGCCGAATTCGTGGCCATGGCCGAGGGGCGCGCGATCGACGTGATCATCGGCACGCAGATTGTCACCAAGGGCTATCACTTTCCCGAACTGACGCTGGTCGGCGTCGTCGATGCCGATCTGGGCCTAGAAGGCGGGGACTTGCGCGCGGCGGAGCGGACCTACCAGCAGGTCGCACAAGTCGCCGGGCGCGCAGGGCGCGGCGAGAAGCCTGGCGCAGTGCTGATCCAGACCCGCCATCCGGAAGCCTCGGTGATCGCCGCGCTGGCCGCGGGAGACCGCGACGCCTTCTACGCTGCGGAAACCGAAGCGCGCCGCGATGCGGGCGCGCCGCCATTCGGGCGCTGGGCCGCCATCATCGTTTCGTCGGAAGATCTTTCAGAAGCGCAGTCCGCCGCCCGTGCCATCGGCGGCACCGCGCCCGACCACCCGGACATGCTCGTCCTCGGCCCCGCACCTGCCCCGCTTTCGCTGCTGCGCGGACGCCACCGCTTCCGCCTTCTCATCAACGCGCGGCGCTCGGCCGAACTGCAGCGCTACTTGCGCGAATGGCTCGATCCGCTGGAATTCCCGCGCGGCGTGCGGGTCCATATCGACATCGACCCCTACAGCTTCGTGTAAACTAGCCCTGGCCCTGCGCATCGTGCTCGCGCTTGAGCAGTTCGCGCTTGATCGCCTCGCCATAGGCATATCCGCCCAGTGAACCGTCGGAGCGTATCACCCGGTGGCAGGGAATGAGCACCGCCACATTGTTCGCGCCATTGGCGGAGCCCGCCGCGCGCACTGCCCCGGGCTTGCCGATGGCCGCCGCGATCTGCGCATATGTGCGCGTCTCACCCGCAGGTATGCGTTGCAGTTCCCGCCAGACCGCCTCCTGAAAGGCAGTGCCCTGCACGTCGATGGGAATGCTGCGGGAATCGCCGGGCTGCTCGACGGCCGCGACGACCTCGCGCAGCAGTGCGGCAAATTCCTTGCCGCCTTTCACCAGCATGGCGTTCGGGAACCGCGCGGCCAGATCCTCGCGCCCTTCAGCGAAGGACAGGCGGCACACGCCCTTGGCTGTGGCGGCAACCAGCATCTCGCCAAGGCTTGTGGGGACAACCGCCCAGCGGATCGTCACGCCCTTGCCCCCATCACGCCATGCCGACGGACTCATGCCCAGCTTTCCCTCACTGGCTTCGTAGAAGCGCGAGGACGCTCCGAAGCCTGCCTCGTAGATGGCCTGCGTCACATTCGCGCCATCGCTCATCGCATCGCCAGCCCTGCGCAGCTTCAGTGCGCGGGCGTAGGCTGCCGGCGACAAGCCGACCGCGCGCTTGAACAGGCGCTGGAAATGGGTCGAGCTATATCCGGTCAGATTTGCAAGCTCCTCAAGAGAGGGCGCCTGATCCGCCTCCTTGATTCGGCCGATCGCTACCCGTACCGCCTCTTCATCGCGCGAGACTTCTGCGGGCCGACAGCGCAGGCATGGGCGAAGTCCAGCCGCCTCGGCCGAGCGAGGCCCCTCGAAGAAACGCACGTTCTCCCTGCGGGGGTGGCGCGCCGAACACGACGGGCGACAATAGATTCCGGTCGAGAGAACACCGGTCACGAAGCGCCCGTCGAACTTGCGGTCGCGCTCGATCACCGCCTGCCAGGCACGCTCCTCATCCAATCCGGCTTCTGCAAGAGTCACTGATCCGCTCCATGGCGCTCGATGCGCGCTGCGAAACAACCATAGGCGGCATTGTGCGCATGGATGCAAGCCACCTCGCCATTGGCGAAGAGACGATCGATCCCCTCCTCCACCGATCCCGGGGCGGCGAGCAGGGCATCGACCATAAGACCGCCCTTCGCGAATCCCCTCAGCGAAAGATGCCGTCCAGCGAAGACCGGAGGCAGGCAATCGACATAGGGCGCGGGCTCCTCCGCAAGCTCGCGAACGAATATCGCATGAGCGCTTCGATAGGGATTATCCACCGGATGACTTACATAATTGAGCAGGAGCAGACTTTCGCCCTTGTCGGCATCGCGCAGACTGACCCGGCAAGGAAACCCCCGGTCCTTGTCCGCAACCACGCGCAAAGCCCCTGTCTGCGCCAATTCCCGTGCGTTCATGGCGAAATAAGGAGCGAAAGCGGATTTAGGCAGACCTTTGATTCGGTACTTCATGGCGGGCAACTCCACGGCTGTTTGCGCCATAATTACGCGCTTGCAGAACCGCCGCTTCCCGCGCATTGCTTTTAAACCGCTTTTCGCAGCATTGTCTTCGAGTACCTTCGGGTGCCTTGCATCATGACAATATCGTCGCTATGCGCGCCCCGTCTGCGGGCCGGGGGGTGCGTTACTTGCGCATGTCCGTAACAGTGCCCCAGCCCACCCGATGTAAGGAAAGAACACGCGTGGAGAATTCCGGCGGCATAAAAGCCAGCTTGCAAGGGCGCTACGCTTCGGCGCTATTCGAACTTGCCAGCGAGAACGGCACCGTTACGGCGGTTGAGTCCGACCTTGAGAAAGTCGGTCAGGCGATCGGCGAGAGCGCTGACTTCGCAGCACTGATTCGCAACCCGCAGGTCAGCCGTGAGGCAGCCGGCAAGGTTGTCGATGCCGTCGGCGGCGTCCTGGGCCTTTCGGACCTCACCAAGAATTTCCTGGGCGTGCTTGCGGCCAACCGCCGCCTGTCTGCCCTGCCCGAGATCATTCGCGCCTTCGCCGCGATCGCAGCCGCCCAGCGCGGCGAAGCGACCGCCGACATCACTTCCGCTCACGCGCTGACCGACGATCAGGTCGAACAGCTGCGCCAAAAGCTGGAAGTTCGCGAAGGCCGCAAGGTCAAGGTCAAGACCAGCGTCGATCCCGACCTGCTCGGCGGCCTTGTCGTCACCATCGGCTCCAAGCGCATCGACAGCTCGATCCGCACTCGTCTCAATTCGCTCGCCCAGGCCATGAAGGGCTAAGAAAGGCAGAACAATGGATATCCGCGCAGCAGAAATCTCGAAGGTCATCAAGGACCAGATCGCCAGCTTCGGCACCGAAGCCCAGGTTTCCGAAGTCGGCTCGGTTCTGTCGGTCGGTGACGGCATCGCCCGCATTCACGGCCTCGACAAGGTCCAGGCCGGCGAAATGGTCGAGTTCGCCAACGGCGTGCAGGGCATGGCGCTCAACCTCGAAGCCGACAACGTCGGCGTCGTGATCTTCGGCTCGGACGCCGAGATCAAGGAAGGCGACACCGTCAAGCGCACGAACACCATCGTCGACGTTCCCGTCGGCAAGGGCCTGCTCGGCCGCGTGGTCGACGCCCTGGGCAACCCGATCGACGGCAAGGGCCCGATCGAGGCCACCGAGCGCCGCCTCGTCGAGACCAAAGCTCCGGGCATCATCCCGCGCAAGTCGGTGCACGAGCCCGTGCAGACCGGCCTCAAGGCCATCGACGCCCTCGTTCCCGTCGGCCGCGGCCAGCGCGAGCTGATCATCGGTGACCGCCAGACCGGCAAGACCGCCGTTGCCATCGACACCTTCATCAACCAGAAGGACGCCAATGCTGGCGACGACGAGAGCAAGAAGCTCTACTGCATCTACGTCGCCGTCGGCCAGAAGCGTTCGACCGTCGCGCAGATCGTGCGTCAGCTCGAAGAAAACGGCGCGATGGAATACTCCATCGTCATCGCCGCGACCGCTTCGGAGCCCGCTCCGCTGCAGTACCTCGCGCCCTACACCGGCGCTGCTATGGGTGAATTCTTCCGCGACAACGGCATGCACGCCGTCATCGTGTACGACGACCTTTCCAAGCAGGCCGTCGCCTACCGTCAGATGTCGCTGCTGCTCCGCCGCCCGCCGGGCCGCGAAGCCTACCCCGGCGACGTTTTCTACCTGCACAGCCGCCTCCTCGAGCGCGCTGCAAAGATGAACGACGACAACGGCGCCGGCTCGCTGACCGCACTGCCGATCATCGAAACCCAGGCAGGCGACGTCTCGGCCTACATTCCGACCAACGTGATCTCGATCACCGACGGCCAGATCTTCCTTGAGACCGGCCTGTTCTACCAGGGCATCCGTCCGGCCATCAACGTCGGTCTGTCGGTCAGCCGCGTCGGCGGTTCGGCCCAGACCAAGGCGATGAAGAAGGTCGCCGGCTCGATCAAGCTCGAGCTCGCTCAGTACCGCGAAATGGCTGCCTTCGCCCAGTTCGGTTCGGACCTCGACGCTTCGACCCAGAAGCTGCTCAACCGCGGTGCGCGCCTGACCGAACTTCTCAAGCAGAAGCAGTTCTCGCCGCTGGCCTTCGAAGAGCAGACCGTGTCGATTTTCGCCGGCACCAACGGCTACCTCGACGCCCTCCCGGTCTCCAAGGTCACCGAGTACGAAGCCGAAATGCTCAGCTTCATGCACGAGAAGCACGCCGACGTTCTCGAGCTGATCCGCTCGACCAAGGACTTCGGCGACGAAGCGAAGGCGAAGACCAAGGCTGCGCTCGACGCGTTCGCCAAGCAGTTCGCCTGAGATTGACCTGACCTTCCGTTCCGGTTCGCCAATCCGGCAGCCGGGGCGGAAAAAGGAGAGAAACGAGTGGCTTCGCTCAAGGAACTCAAAGGCCGCATCAACTCGGTCAAATCGACCCAGAAGATCACCAAGGCCAAGCAGATGGTCGCCGCGGCCAAGCTGCGCAAGGCGCAGGCGGCGGCCGAGTCCGCACGTCCCTACGCTTCGCGCCTCGCCGAGGTGATGGGCTCGCTCGCCGGCAAGATCACGGTCAGCGACAACAGCCCCAAGCTGCTCGCCGGTACCGGCAGCGACCAGGTCCACCTGCTCGTCGTCGCGAACTCCGACAAGGGCCTGTGCGGCGCGTTCAACGCGAACATCGTCAAGGCGGCCCGCGTCAAGGCGCAGGAACTGGAAGCGCAGGGCAAGACCGTGCTGTTCTACCTCGTCGGCCGCAAGGGTCGCGCGGTGATCAAGCGCGAGTACCCCAAGCAGATCGCCAAGATGTTCGACACCACCGACGTGCGCGATCCGGGCTTCAACGAGGCCGAAAAGGTCGCGAACGAACTCGTCGCCATGTACGAGGACGGTCAGTTCGACATCGCGCACCTGTTCTATTCGAAGTTCCGCTCGGCGCTCGTCCAGGAGCCGACCAGCCAGCAGATCATTCCTGTCCCTGCCCCCAAGGCGGCGGTGGCCGAGAGCGATGCCGTGGTCGAGTACGAGCCTGACGAGGAAGACATCCTCGCTGCCCTGCTGCCGCGCTATCTGCGCACGCAGATCTTCGGCGCGCTGCTTGAGAACGCCGCTTCCGAACAGGGTGCGTCCATGACCGCCATGGACAACGCGACCCGCAACGCTGGCGACTTGATCAACAAGCTTACCATCCAGTACAACCGCAGCCGCCAGGCCGCGATTACCACCGAACTCGTCGAAATCATCGCGGGCGCGGAAGCGCTCTAAGACATCGCAGGCAAGGAAACCAAAATGGCCACCGCACCCGTGCTCAACCAGACCACTACCGGCAAGATCAGCCAGGTCATCGGCGCTGTCGTCGACGTGACCTTCGAAGGCGAGCTGCCCGCTATTCTCTCCGCGCTCGAGACCGACAACAACGGTCGCAAGCTCGTGCTCGAAGTTGCCCAGCATCTCGGCGAGAACACTGTCCGCACCATCGCCATGGACGGCACCGACGGCCTCACCCGCGGCCAGGACGTCGTCAGCACCGGCGCCCAGATCTCGGTTCCCGTGGGCCCCAAGACCCTCGGCCGCATCATGAACGTCGTCGGCGAGCCGATCGACGAGCGCGGCCCGATCGGCGCCGAGCAGACCGCTCCGATCCACGCCAAGGCTCCGGAATTCGTCGACCAGTCGACCGAAGCCGCGATCCTCGTCACCGGCATCAAGGTCATCGACCTTCTCGCCCCTTACGCAAAGGGCGGCAAGATCGGCCTGTTCGGCGGCGCCGGCGTGGGCAAGACGGTTCTCATCCAGGAACTGATCAACAACATCGCCAAGGGCCACGGCGGCGTCTCGGTCTTCGCGGGCGTCGGTGAACGTACCCGTGAAGGTAACGACCTCTACCACGAGTTCCTCGACGCCGGCGTTATCGCCAAGGACGCCGAAGGCAACGCCACTTCGGACGGTTCGAAGGTGGCCCTCGTGTTCGGTCAGATGAACGAGCCCCCGGGCGCCCGCGCGCGCGTCGCTCTCTCGGGCCTGACCATGGCCGAGTACTTCCGCGACCAGGAAGGCCAGGACGTTCTGTTCTTCGTCGACAACATCTTCCGCTTCACCCAGGCGGGTTCGGAAGTGTCGGCCCTGCTCGGCCGTATTCCTTCGGCCGTGGGTTATCAGCCGACCCTGGCAACCGACATGGGCGCCCTGCAGGAACGCATCACCTCGACCACCAAGGGTTCGATCACCTCGGTCCAGGCCATCTACGTTCCCGCGGACGACCTCACCGACCCGGCGCCGGCCACCTCGTTCGCGCACCTTGACGCAACGACCACGCTGAACCGCGCCATTTCGGAACTGGGCATCTACCCGGCCGTCGACCCGCTCGACTCGACCTCGCGCGTGCTTGAGCCCCGCGTTGTCGGCCAGGAGCACTACGAGACTGCCCGCAAGGTTCAGGAGACCCTGCAGAAGTACAAGTCGCTTCAGGACATCATCGCCATTCTCGGCATGGACGAGCTTTCGGAAGAGGACAAGCTGACCGTCGCCCGCGCGCGCAAGATCCAGCGCTTCCTTTCGCAGCCGTTCCACGTGGCCGAAGTCTTCACCGGCATCCCGGGCAAGTTCGTCCAGCTGGAAGACACCATCAAGTCGTTCAAGGCCGTCGTCGACGGTGAGTACGACCACCTGCCGGAAGCGGCCTTCTACATGGTCGGCGGCATCGAAGAGGCCGTTGCCAAGGCCAAGAAGCTGGCTGAGGACGCGTAAGTCTCATGGCTCTGCACTTCGAACTCGTTACGCCGGCGAAGCTCGTCCGCTCGGAGGACGTCCACATGGTGGTCGTCCCCGGCACGGAAGGCGAGTTCGGCGTGCTGGCGGGCCATGCGCCCTTCATGTCGACGGTCGCCGACGGCGCCCTCAAGGTCTACCGGACCGAGAACGGCGCTCCGGAAGAGATCATCATTACCGGCGGCTTCGCTGAAGTCGGCGATGCGGGCCTGACGGTTCTCGCCGAACACGTCGAAGGTTGATCTCTGCAGCCAGAAACGCCAAAAAGGGGCGTCGCCGGACATCGGCGGCGCCCCTTTTGCGTTGAGTTGCGAGCTGGCGCAGCCCGTCAGCGCTTGTGGGCGGTCGGCGCGTGAAAGTCCGGAGGCTTGCGCTCCACCCACGCGACGAACCTCGCTATCGCGGGAGACGATCGAAGCGCCTCACCATCGTGCCCATGGCGGGCGAGTTCGGCATTGCTGAAGGTTGCGTGGATTGTGCGGTGGCAGATCGGATGAACCGGCACGGTCTCCCTGCCGCCGCGGGTCCTGGGCACGGGATGGTGCCATTCCACGCGCCGTCCCAGAGGGCGAGCACACAGCCAGCAATGAAGCGGATCCGAAGCCATCAAGGTCAGTCTAATGCTCAACCTCCCTTCGTGCCAAGGGCAGGATCGGGCCTGACCGCGGTTACGCGCGGGCGCGCAATCGATTTGCGAACCATTAGGAAGTTATCAAAGTTTCAACCTTAATCTTCGAACCCATCGCAAGGGATTAGGCCCGCAACAATGATGCGGGCGCTGGCAGGGTTGGAAGTTTCATGAGCGCATTCGGGCGGCGGAACGGTATTGGTGGCATGGGCCAGGGAGCCCGTCCTGCCTTCGGCGTGGCCAAGCCCATCAAGGGCGGTTCGGCAGCGGAAAAGGCCCCTCCTCCGGCACCTGGTGGTGCGCCCGTGCCGGGCGGCGACCAGTTTCCGCCACTGCCGGGTGCAGGCCCCTCGGTCCCGCCGATGCGCGAGGATGCGATGTCGCGGCTCGCCGACCGCGCCAATGCCGTCCACGAACAGGTCGAGCAGAACGGCTTCGAAGCCTCGATCCACAAGATCAAGGAACAGGTCCTTCCGCGCCTGCTCGAGCGCGTCGATCCAGAGGCGGCAGCGACGCTGACCAAGGACGAGCTGTCGGAAGAATTCCGCCCGATCATCATCGAAGTGCTCGCCGAACTGAAGATCACCTTCAACCGCCGCGAGCAGTTCGCGCTGGAAAAGGTTCTGATCGACGAGCTGCTCGGCTTCGGTCCGCTCGAAGAACTGCTGAACGACCCCGACGTCTCGGACATCATGGTCAACGGTCCGAACCAGACCTACATCGAAAAGAAGGGCAAGCTGCAGCTTGCGCAGACCAAGTTCCGCGACGAGCAGCACCTGTTCCAGATCGCCCAGCGCATCGTCAACCAGGTCGGCCGCCGTGTCGACCAGACCACCCCGCTGGCCGACGCCCGCCTCAAGGACGGCAGCCGCGTCAACGTCATCGTGCCGCCGCTCTCGCTGCGGGGCACCGCCATCTCGATCCGCAAGTTCTCCGAGAAGCCGATCACCATCGACATGCTCAAGGACTTCGGTTCGATGAGCGAGAAGATGGCGACCGCCCTCAAGATCGCCGGCGCCTGCCGGATGAATGTGGTCATCTCGGGCGGCACCGGCTCGGGCAAGACGACGATGCTCAACGCGCTGTCAAAGATGATCGATCCGGGCGAACGCGTTCTGACCATCGAGGACGCGGCCGAGCTTCGCCTGCAGCAGCCTCACTGGCTGCCGCTCGAAACCCGCCCGCCGAACCTGGAAGGCCAGGGCGCGATCACCATCGGCGATCTGGTCAAGAACGCCCTGCGTATGCGACCTGACCGCATCATCCTGGGTGAAATTCGCGGCGCCGAGTGTTTCGACCTGCTCGCCGCCATGAACACCGGCCACGACGGCTCGATGTGTACCCTCCACGCGAACTCTCCGCGCGAATGCCTTGGCCGTATGGAGAACATGATCCTGATGGGCGACATCAAGATCCCCAAGGAAGCCATCAGCCGCCAGATCGCCGAATCGGTCGACCTGATCGTGCAGGTGAAGCGCCTGCGCGACGGTTCGCGCCGCACCACCAACATCACCGAAGTGATCGGCATGGAAGGCGACGTCATCGTCACCCAGGAACTCTTCAAGTTCGAATACCTGGACGAAACCGAGGACGGCAAGATCCTGGGTGAGTTCCGCGCATCCGGCCTGCGCCCCTATACGCTGGAAAAGGCGCGCCAGTTCGGCTTTGACCAGGCCTATCTGGAAGCCTGTCTCTGACAAGCCGAAAGCAAGTTGGACGTATCGATGCGGCCTCGCTCTGACGCAGAGCGAGGCCGTTTCACTTGGGCCTAGTTCCCGCCGAGCAAGGCCCTGCCTGAAATTCCGAGAAGCAGCACGGCGGCCAGCAACGACCAGAAGAAGATCGTGGTCCACGGCATGAAGCCCACACGGTCGAGATTGCGCCGCTTCATCCGTCGCCGGTCGCCGATCCATGCGACAACGGCGATGAATGCGGCAACTGCGCCCGCAGTTGCAAGGAAACGCAACGAATCATTCATGGACTGCCCTTGCCTTGATCTGGCCGCCAGTTAAAGCGATGATCCGTGCACCACGCTGAACATCCCCTATTGGCCATCGGGCTGCGCGTTGGCGCCATGGTCATGCTCTCAACGATGTTCATGCTTGTGAAGTACGCTGGCCAGCACGGCGTCTCCATGCCCGAATTGATTTTCTGGCGCCAGGCCATGAGCGTACCCATCCTGTTCGGCTGGCTGCTTGCGACCGACCGCATCGGCCTGCTCGCGACCCGGCGCATCAAGGCCCATGCGGGCCGCGCCGTTGTCGGCACCGTAGGACTGGTCTGCAATGTCGGCGCCGCAGTGCTGCTGCCGCTGCCGATCGCGACCACGCTGGGCTTTACCGCCCCCCTGTTCGCAGTGCTGATCACCGCCCTCGTCCTGCACCAGACTGTGGGCAAGTGGCGCTGGACTGCGGTGGCTCTGGGATTTGCAGGGGTGCTCATCATCGCCCAGCCCGGCCAGAGCGACATACCCTTGCTCGGCCTGCTTTTCGGGATCGGGGCGGGCATCATCGTCGCCACCGTCAGCTTCCAGATCCGCGATCTGGCGCGTACCGATGCACCGATTGCCTGCGTCTTCTGGTTCTCATTGTTCGGCGCGCTGTTCACCGCCATTCTCTTGCCCTTCTACGCGCAGCCGCATGAACCGGGCATCTGGCTGCTGCTCATCGCCGTCGGAGCCAGCGGCACGCTGGCGCAGTTCCTGATCGCGGCATCGCTGCGCGTCGGACAGGTCGCGACTGTCGTGGTGATGGACTACACCTCGCTCATCTGGTCCACGGCCTGGGGCTGGCTGGTCTTCTCGGACCTGCCGCCGGCCATGACCTGGCTGGGCGCCCCGATCATCATCACCGCAGGGCTCATCATCACCTGGCGCGAGCACTTCCTTGCGCGCAACATCTCACCCACTTCGGCTCTCGACGAAGGGTCCATCGAAGAAGCATCGCCAAGGTCCCGGGGAACATGAGCGCTCGCCGGGAGTTCCCTTGATCAACCCGGGCCCGGGATTGCTTGAAAGCTGAAAGGGAAATACCGATGGTCAAGAAACTCGTTCTCGCTCTCGCCGCTAGCGGCATCCTGTTCACCGCCACTGCCTGCAACACCGTGAAGGGTGCCGGCCGGGACATCGAATCGGTCGGTCAGGCCGGCGACGAAGCGATCAACTGACACCTGCTGCCTGACACATTGGCAGACCCGCCCGCAAGTCGAGCGGCTCTGCCCTTGTGTTCACGATGACACGCGAGATCTTCCTTTCCGCTGCAGTACTGCCTAAATCCTGATTCAGCGGGTTCCGGATGACCGGAAAGCACGCCCGCTCAACAGGAAACAGAAATGATCAGGAAGCTCGTACTTACCCTTCTGGCTGGCACTGTCGTCCTTGGTGCAGCGGCCTGCAACACGGTTCGCGGTGTGGGCCAGGATCTGGAATCGGCCGCAAATACGGTCGACAAGGCAACTTGAGGCCTCAGGCCTCGACCGTCGCCTCCGGCGCGACGACGGCAGTACCCCGTCCTGGCCTGCGGCTCCAAAGCGAGGCCAGGAAACTGCCGATCAGAACATGCAGGACGGCCGAAATGGCCGCCGGAACAGGTGCAAGCGCGGCTTGCATGGGATTGGCGAACTGGCGCGTAAAGGCAGGTGTCGACGCCAGGCTCGCGCCCAGCCCGCTGTTCTGCATTCCCACCTCGACACTGATGGTTCGTGCAGAGGATTCGTGGAGGCCCAGCAACCTGCTCAAGCCGTAACCGAGGCCGAACCCGGCCGCGTGCAGCGCAAAGACCGCTGCCAGCAGCACATTCGCATGGGATTCGATGAGCGACTTCGATCTGGCGATGATGGCGGCCACGATCAGAACGACGAAGAGCACCGAAATGACCGGTGACACCGCGCTGGCCGCTTTCGTCACACGCGGAAAATAGCGGTTCATCAGGACGCCGACGATCACCGGCAGGAGCACCACCGTCATCATACCCCGGAACAGGTTCCAGCGGTCGATCTCGATGAAGACCCCGGCCAGCCAACCCGTCAGCAACGGCGTCATGGCGATCGCCACAAGGGTCGACACCATCGTCATCGTGACTGACAGGGCGACATTGGCGCGAGCGAGGTAACATACGACATTGGATGCCGTGCCACCGGGGCAGCAGGCCACAAGGATCAGCCCAACGGCAAGCCCCGCCTCCAATCCGAAAGCCCAGGCGATGGCGAAGCCGGCGAGCGGCATGATCGTGAATTGCAGGACGACCCCCGCAAGCACCTGCGAGGGCATTGCCAGGACCCTGCGGAAGTCATCGAAGCTCAGGGTAATACCCATGCCCAGCATGATCACGCCGAGCATGACGCTGATCAGCGGCTGTCCGAAGGGCGCAAATCGCCCGTCGGCAACCCAGATGAAGTGATCGGGCACGAACCACGCCCAGGTTACGCCCAGCACGGTCCACAAGGCGAAAAGCCTCGTCACCCGATCCATCATCTCTTCACTCCCCCCGTCGGGCGGGTCAGCTCCCGCCAATCTCGCTCAGCGAGGGCTGTCCCGGCTCACCCGGTGCACCCTGCCACGCGAGGACGGGCTTACGCGCTGCCTGTGTCTCGTCAAGACGGCGACGGGGTGCGAAATGCGGTGCGGAGTGCAGGCTTTCATCGCCCGCCTTCGCCCGCTTAGCCAGACTGCGCAGTGAACCGATGAACCGGTCGAGACCGGCCTTGCTCTCGGTTTCGGTGGGCTCGACCAGCATCGCGCCCCTGACCACCAGCGGGAAGTAGACCGTCATCGGGTGGAATCCCTCGTCGATCAGGCCCTTGGCGATGTCCAGCGTCGAGAAGCCATCGGCAAGCCCCGCATCGCTGAACAGCGCCTCGTGCATGCACGGGCCGCTCTTGGCGAATGGTGCAGGCAGCAGGTCCTCGCAGGAACGCAGGACGTAATTGGCATTGAGCACCGCATCCTCGGCAACCTGACGCAGGCCGTCGGCGCCATGGCTGAGGATGTAGGTCAGCGCGCGCGTGAACATGCCCATCTGGCCGTGGAAGGCGACCATGCGCCCGAATGCGCGGCTATGGCCCTCGCCCCGGTTTTCTTCCTCAACGAGGTGGATGCCCCCGTCAGGACCGCGGGTTACGAACGGCAGCGGCGCGAAGGGCGCCAGCGCCGCGGACAGAACCACCGGACCGGCACCCGGACCGCCGCCGCCGTGCGGGGTTGAGAAGGTCTTGTGCAGGTTGATGTGCATGGCATCGACGCCGAGGTCGCCCGGGCGCACCTTGCCGACGATCGCGTTGAAGTTCGCGCCGTCGCAATAGACGTATCCGCCCGCCTCGTGGACGGCATCGGCAATCGCCTTCATGTCGGGCTCGAACAGGCCGCAGGTGTTCGGGTTGGTGATCATCACCCCAGCGACGTTGGGCCCGAGCTTCGCCTTGAGCGCCTCAAGATCGACGCGCCCCGCGGGCGTTGCCGGGATCGACTGCACCTTGAAGCCGGCGAAAGCCGCCGTCGCCGGGTTCGTGCCGTGGGCGCTTTCCGGAACGAGCACGATGTCGCGCTTCTCGCCGCGCGCATCGAGCGCGGCGCGAATGCACAGCAGGCCGCACAGCTCGCCATGCGCCCCGGCCTTGGGGCTCATCGCCACCGAGGCCATGCCGGTCAGCGTAATGAGCCAGTCGGCAAGCTGCTCGATCACTTCGAGCGCACCTTCGACCGACTTCTGCGGCTGCAGCGGGTGAACGTCGGCAAAGCCCGGCAGACGTGCCATCTTTTCGTTGAGACGCGGGTTGTGCTTCATCGTGCACGACCCGAGCGGGAACGGCCCCAGGTCGATGGCGTAGTTCTGGCGCGACAGGCGCGTGTAGTGACGCACCGTTTCCGGCTCCGTCAGGCCCGGCAGGTCCGGCGCGGCCTTGCGCAGGAACTTCGACAGTCCCGCCGCGGGCGCGCGATCGGGCGTGTCGATATCGACGCCGCACTTGCCTTCCGCGCCCAGTTCGAAGCTCAGCGGCTCCTCGAGCATCAGTCCGTAATCGCCGCTGGAGGTTACGAATTTCTCCGAGGCTTCACCCGCCTCGCCCATGGTCGGACGCCAGCCCGCCGCATTCACGCCGCTCATGCCGGCACTCCTTCCAGGACGGCCGCCAGTTCGGTGGCAAGCGTCTCGATATCTTCATCGGTGGTCGTCTCGGTCGCCGCGACCAGCAGGCCCTTGTGCAGGTCTTCCTGCGCGGGGAACAGGCGGCCGAGCGAAACGCCGCCCAGCACCTTGCGGTCGGCCAGTTCGCGCACCACTTCGCGCGCATCGCCGGGCAGTACCAGCGTGACCTCGTTGAAATAGGCATCGTTGAGCAGCGAGACGCCGGGGATCTGCGTCAGGCGCTCCACCACCGCCTGCGTGCGGTCATGGTTCACTGCTGCCAGCTGGGCCAGGCCATTCCCACCCAGCAGGGTCAGGTGAATACTGAAGGCCAGGGCGCAAAGCCCGGAATTCGTGCAGATATTGCTGGTCGCCTTCTCCCGGCGAATGTGCTGCTCGCGGGTCGAGAGCGTCAGCACAAAGCCGCGCTTGCCCTCGGCATCGACGGTCTCGCCACAAAGACGGCCCGGCATCTGTCGCACGAATTTCTCGCGGCAGCCGAACAGGCCGAGGTAAGGCCCGCCGAACTGCAAGCCGACGCCCAGCGACTGGCCTTCGCCCACGACGATGTCCGCACCGAGATTGCCCGGCGCCTCTATCATGCCCAGCGCGACCGGTTCGGTCACCACGGCAACGACCAGCGCGCCCTTGGCGTGGGCGGCTTCGGAAATCGCTGCCAGGTCCGGAATTCGGCCCAGGATATCGGGATACTGCACAACGACGCACGAGGTCTTCTCGTCGATCGCCGCGATCACCGCCGCATCGTCGGGCTCACCCGTGAGTTCGCAAGCGAGCGAAGCGATCTCGTCCTCGGTGAACTTCGCCATGGTGCGCACGACTTCGCCATAATGCGGGTGCAGGCCGCCGGAGAGGATCGCCCGGTCCTTGCGGGTGATGCGCGCCGCCATCAGGATCGCCTCCCAGCACGCGGTCGAACCGTCGTACATCGAGGCATTGGCGATGTCGGTCCCGAACAGGCGCGCGACCTGGGTCTGGAACTCGAAGAGCACCTGCAGCGTGCCTTGCGCGATCTCCGGCTGGTACGGCGTATAGGCAGTCAGGAACTCACCGCGCTGGATGATGTGGTCGACAGAAGCCGGCACATGGTGGCGATAGGCCCCTGCCCCGAGGAAGAACGGCGCCGATCCTGCGCTGAGGTTCTTGCCCGCCAGCGCGCTCATGTGCCGTTCCACGGCCATTTCGCTGGCATGCATGGGCAGCCCCTCGACCGGGCCGGAAAGCCGCGCCTCGGATGGCACATCGATGAAAAGATCGTCGACCGAGGCGGCGCCGATCACGTCCAGCATGGCGGCGCGATCGGTATCGGTCAGGGGCAGGTAGCGCAAGGGGCGTTACTCCGAACGATTCAATGGAGAATCAGAGGGTTTCGACAAATGCCTTGTACGCGGTCTCATCCATGAGACCTTCGAGTTCGGCTGGATCGGACAGGGTGATGCGGAACAGCCAGCCACCCTTTTCGGCATCGGTGTTGACCAGTTCCGGCTCATCGGCGAGCGCACCATTGGCATCGGAAACGGTGCCCGAAACCGGCGTGTAGACGTCCGAAGCCGCCTTCACGGAATCGACGACCGAAACGGAATCGCCCTTGGCGACGGTCGCGCCGGCGTCCGGCAGTTCAACGAAAGTGATGTCGCCAAGCTGGCCCTGCGCATAGTCGGTGATCCCGACCGTGCCGGTGTCGCCCTCGACTTCGATCCATTCGTGGTCTTCGGTGAAATAACGGGTCATCTGGGCAAGCTCCTCAGCGATGGTAGCGATGTTGGACGAAGGGCATGGGCACGACCTTGGCGTCGAGCCGCTTGCCTCGGATTTCAATGGAAAGGGCCGTACCGTCGGCGGCGTGGACCGCATCGACGTAGGCCATGGCGATCGGGTGCTGCAGCGAGGGCGAGAAACCGCCAGAAGTCACCACGCCGACCTCGAGATCGCCGGCAAGGACCCTGGCGCCTTCGCGTGCTGCCTGTCGGCCTTCGAGGGACAGGCCAATGCGCTTGCGGGCGGTCCCTTGCTCCAGGTCGCGCTGGACGCGCGCGGCGCCGGGGAAGCCGCCTTCGCTGCGGCGGCGCTTGTTGACGCCGAAGATCAGCCCGGCCTCGACTGCGCCGTGATCGGGCGACATGTCGTGGCCATAGAGCGGCAGCCCTGCTTCGAGACGCAGGGAATCGCGCGCGCCAAGACCGATCGGTTTCACTTCCGGTTCCCCGCAAAGCAGGTCTGCGACCCGGGCGGCAGCTTCGCCGGGAATGGAGATCTCGAAACCGTCCTCGCCAGTGTAGCCGGAACGGCTGATCCAGGCATCGACACCGCCGAGCGTGAAGCTGGCCCCCTTCATGAAGGTGAGCGCCGAAAGCGGCGTGTCGCCCTTGGCGTGACGTTCCAGCGCCGCGAAAGCCTTGGGTCCCTGCAACGCCAGCAATGCGCTGTCGTCGAGGTGGTTGAGCGTCACTTCGTCAGGCAGAAGTTCGCGCAAGGAACCGATGTCGTCCCACTTGGTGGCGCCGTTGACGACGAGATAGAAGCCCGTATCCCAGCGGGTGACCATGAGGTCGTCGAGAATGCCGCCCTCATCGTCGAGCAGGAGCGAATAGCGCACCGATCCGGCCTTGAGCGTCGAAAGGTCGATCGGCAGCGCTGCTTCAAGCGCCGCGTCGAGATCCACCTGCGCATCTTCGGCCGGGCAAATGTAGAGCTGGCCCATGTGGCTGACGTCGAACAATCCGGCGCTCTCGCGGGTCCAGAGGTGTTCGGCCATGATGCCTTCGTACTGGACGGGCATCATGTAGCCGGCGAACTCGACCATGCGACCGCCCTTCTCGCGGTGCCACGCGTCGAGCGGCAGCAGCAAGGGCTCGATCGGCTCGAGGTCCTGTTCGTCTTGGGGATTCACTAATTCGCTCAAGGCATAGCTCCGCACAGCAATGGCACACCGTTTTCAGGTGCCCCCTCTGTCACGGAAGCCTGAGAGCTTTGCCCCGGCACCCTGCAGCAGGGTATCCGGGCTTACACCTTCGGCGGCCACGCCCGAAACGGACGGGGCACTTTCCAGAGCGTCACTATCGACTGGCGCGGTCCTTTTGCCTGAGAGATTCCGGGGCGGTTGCTCCTTCGGCGCCTGCCATTTCCGTCCCGTTCAAGGGGCCGAATCGGCAGGTCTCTCCCGCGCTGTCAGCGACGCGACCACCCTTGAAAGAGCCTCAGTCGCAAGTCAACGCCCCTCACGCTGCGATGCAGTATTAATCCCCTGCCCGCCGCAGGACCTGACGCATCGAATCGAAGTCGTGCACGAAGCGGCCCTGGACCTTCTCCTGCACGAGTGCGAAAATCGCCCGCGCCACGGTCGAGGCACGCACCGAGCGGTATTTCCTCCACTTGCCGTGGAGCACCAGCATGTCGGCGAAGGGGGCTATCAACTGGCCTGCACCTTCAAGCTTGCGCTTCTCCGCCCGATGGCCGCGCAAGAGCCCCGGGCGCAGGATATCGAGGCGGCGAAAGCCTAGCTTGCCCAGGTCCTCTTCCGTCTCTCCCTTGGTGCGCAGGTAGAAATTGCGGCTCGACCGGTCGGCACCGGCGGAGGACACTGCGATCATGTGATCGACACCGGCAGTGCGCGCGGCCTGCGCGACTTCGACGACGAGATCGTGATCTACGGCGCGAAAGGCCGCCTGGCTGCCGGCAGCCTTGATCGTCGTGCCCAGTGCACAGACGAGTACGTCGGCGCGGGCCGCGCCGATCATTGCCGACCAGTCATCCGGCAAGCCCACGAGAACTTCGGTCCGCGCACCCAGCGGCAGCGGGAATTCGCGGCGGGCGACGCTGACGACGCGCATGTCGGAGCGCCCGACGCTCTCGTCCAGCACTGCCGTACCGATCAGGCCGCTCGCCCCGACGAGGCAGATGCGATGTGCCGGAAGCGAAGGCTCCTCGCCCCGCTTCAGCACATCGAACAGGTCAGACATTGCGCAGCCCCTCAGGCGTGCGCCCATAGATCTGCGCGTGGCAGGTGATCGCGTAGCGGTCGGTCATGCCGGCGATATAGTCGGCGATGTGCCGGCTGCGCTCGGGCTCGTGCCGCGGCATCGTATCGATCCAGCTTTCCTCCATCAGCACCGGCTGCTGCGAATAGGCGGAGTACAGCTCCGCCAGCACCGCACGCGCACGGCGCGCGGTCTCGATCTGCTCGGGATGGTAATAGAGCTTGTCGTACATGAAGCGCTTGAAGCCCCGCTCGGCCTCGGCCAGTTCGGCCGAGAAGGCGACGAGCGGCCGATCAGCGCCGCGCACTTCATCGACGCTGCCCACGCCGACAAGGCGCTGCTGCGTCTCGGCAATCAGGTCGTTGACCATGAAACCGATCTGGCTGCGGATCAGTTCGGCCAGTTGCCGTTCGCGCGGCACACCGGGATAGCGCCTTTCGACTTCGACCCAGTGTTCGGCGACAAAGGGATGGGCGAGCAGTTCGTCGAGATCGAGAAAGCCCGCCCGCAGGCCGTCGTCGATATCGTGGTTGTCATAGGCGATGTCGTCGGAAAGCGCGGCGACCTGCGCCTCCAGCGAGGCATAAGTGCCAAGTTCCAGCCCATAGGCGGCGTCAAGTTCGCTCAGGGCCCAGTTGGGAGCGGTCACCGGTCCATTGTGCTTGGCCAGCCCTTCGAGGGTTTCCCAGGTGAGGTTGAGCCCGTCATGCTCGCAATAGGGGCTGTCGATGCGCATCAGCGTGCGCAGGCAATGGGCATTGTGATCGAAGCCGCCGGCCTTGTGGAGCGCGCTGTCGAGCGCCTCCTCCCCGGCATGGCCGAAAGGCGGATGGCCGATGTCATGTGCCAGCGCCAGCGCTTCGGTCAGGTCCTCGTCGAGCCCGAGCGTGCGGGCGATCACGCGCGCGATCTGCGCAACCTCGAGGCTGTGGGTCAGGCGAACCCGGTAATGGTCCCCGTCAGGTGCGATGAAGACCTGGGTCTTGTAGCGCAGGCGGCGAAAGGCGATTGAATGGATGATCCGGTCGCGGTCGCGCTGGTAGGCACTGCGCGGCCCTCGGGCCACGGCATTTTCCATCGGAAATTCGCGTCCGCGCGAACGGGCTGGGTTCGAAGCATAGGGGGCTAGGGTCAAGCGCAGGTCTTTCCCGGATCGGCTGTCGGAACTGGATCGTCTTCGCCGCCCTAGCGAGCAATCCCCACCTTGCACAAGGCCGCCGAGGCCGTCGTGACCAAAATGACCTTCGGGTCGTCCACTTCGCGCAGCGCCCGCAGCCAGGCGCCCGGGGTCGGCTTGTCGCCTTCCAAGGCCTGTAGCTTCTGCAACTGCACGAAGCTCAGTTGCCGGACCATGCGCCTGGCCATGCAGGTCGACACCCGGGCCGACATCCCTGCGTCGAGCAAGGCCGTGCGGACGCGCCAGCCTGCGTAAAGGTGAGCGGACACTGCCAACAGGGCCAGAATGCCGACGAGCATCAGCGCCCGCTTCACCATCTTCATCATGACCGGATGACCTGGCCTAGAGCGCCTTGACGATCTCTTCGACCATCTTCTTCGCATCGGCGAGCAGCATCATGGTCTGGTCCATGTAGAAGACGTCGTTGTCGACGCCCGCATAGCCCTGTCCGCCCATCGAGCGCTTGATGAAGAAGATCGTCTTGGCCTTTTCGACGTCGAATACCGGCATGCCGTAGATCGGCGAGGACTTGTCGGTCTTGGCCGCCGGATTGACGACGTCGTTGGCGCCGATGATGAAGGCCACGTCGGCCTGCGCGAACTCGCTGTTGATGTCCTCGAGTTCGAAAACCTCATCGTAAGGCACGCTGGCTTCGGCAAGCAGGACGTTCATGTGGCCCGGCATGCGCCCCGCAACCGGGTGGATCGCATACTTTACGTTGACGCCATGTTCCTTGAGCAGGTCGCCCATCTCGCGCAGGGCATGCTGGGCCTGGGCTACGGCCATGCCGTAACCGGGGATGATGATGACATTCTCGGCTTCCTTCATCAGGAAGGCCGCGTCCTCGGCCGAGCCGCGTTTCCACGGACGCTGCTCCTTGGCGCCGCCCTCTCCCGCGCCGCCGGTATCGGCACCGAAGCCGCCTGCGATCACCGAGATGAAGCTGCGGTTCATCGCCTTGCACATGATGTAGGAGAGGATCGCACCCGAGGAACCCACGAGCGCACCGGTGATGATCATCGCGGTGTTGTGCAGCGTGAAACCCATCGCCGCCGCGGCCCAGCCCGAGTACGAGTTGAGCATCGAGACGACAACCGGCATGTCCGCGCCGCCGATCGGGATGATCAGCAGGAAGCCGATCGCGAACGACAGGGCAACGACGATCCAGAACAGCACGTTCTCGCCCGGGCCTGCCTGCCCGGAGTTGGTGAACAGCGCCGTCAGCACGAGGATGAGCACCAGCGTGCCCAGATTGATGACATGACGAGCGGGCAGCATGATCGGCGCGCCCGACATGTTCCCGTTGAGCTTGGCAAAGGCGATCACCGAACCGGAGAAGGTGATCGCGCCGATGGCAGCCCCCAGCGCCATCTCGATACGGCTGACGGTCAGGATATTGCCATCATCGCCGAGGATGCCGAAAGCGCCCGGGTTGAGAAATGCCGCCACGGCCACCAGTACGGCCGCAAGGCCGACAAGCGAGTGGAACGCCGCAACGAGCTGCGGCATCGCGGTCATCTGAATACGCCGGGCAATGACGAAGCCGACGCCGCCGCCAATGACGATGGCGCCCACGATCTCGGGCAGACTGGCGACGTCATGGGTCATCAGCGTCGTGACGACGGCGATAAGCATGCCGAACATGCCGTAGCGATTGCCCTTGCGGGATGTCGCCGGCGAGGAAAGCCCGCGAAGGGCCAGGATGAAGCAGACGCCTGCAACGAGATAGGCGACGGCCACCCACGGGTTTACCGCATGGGCTTCCATTACTTGCTATCCCCCTTTGCTGCCGGCTTGTCCTTCTTCTTGTACATGGCCAGCATGCGTTCGGTGACAGCGAAGCCACCGAAGATGTTGACGCTGGCAAGCACGACCGCACCCAGCCCCAGCCACTTGGCCAGCGGGCTTCCCGCGGCAGCGCTGGCAACCAGCGCACCGACGACGATCACGGAAGAAATGGCATTGGTCACCGCCATCAGCGGCGTGTGCAGGGCCGGCGTAACCGACCAGACGACGTAGTAACCCACGAAGCAGGCCATTACGAAGATCGAAAGGATCGAAATGAAGTCCATCGTCGTGGCCCCCCTCAGGCCAGTAGGCGTGGATTGACGACCTTGCCACCCTGCGTCAGGCGGATCGCGTCACCGATTTCCTCGTCGAGCACGGGTCGACCCTGCTCCTTGTCCCAGAAGGCCGAGAGGAAATTGAACAAGTTGCGGGCGTAGAGCGCGGACGCATCGGCAGGCAGGTGCGCGGGCGTATTGGAATAGCCCATTATCTTCACCCCGTGCTTTTCCACGATCCGGTCGGGCATGGAGCCCTCGACATTGCCGCCTTGCGCGACGGCGAGGTCGAAAATGACGCTGCCCGGCTTCATCGTCGCGATCTGCGCATCGGATATCAGCCGCGGTGCGGCGCGGCCGGGAATGAGCGCGGTCGTGACGACGATGTCCTGCTTCGCGATGTGGCTGGAGACCAGTTCGGCCTGCGCCTTCTGGTATTCCTCGGACATCTCGGTGGCATAGCCGCCGCTGCCCTCGCCCTCGATCCCGGCGACGTTCTCGACGAAGATCGGCTTTGCGCCCAGCGAGAGGATCTGCTCCCTGGTCGCTGCGCGTACGTCGGTCGCCGAAACCTGCGCGCCGAGACGACGCGCGGTGGCGATCGCCTGCAGCCCGGCAACGCCCACACCCATGACGAAGACCTTGGCAGCGCTGACCGTACCGGCTGCCGTCATCATCATCGGAAAGGCGCGGCCGTAAGTATCGGCAGCGGCAATCACCGCCTTGTATCCGGCCAGGTTCGACTGCGAGGACAGGACGTCCATCGACTGCGCGCGGGTAATGCGCGGCATGAATTCCATCGACAGCGCTTCGAGCCCTGCCGCCGCATAGGCCTCGACACGCTCGCGCTGACCGAACGGATCCATGATGGCAACGACCCATGCGCCCGGCTTGACGCCCGCAAGCGCAGCCGGTTCGGGGCCCTGGACACCGAAGACGATGTCAGCGCCGGACAGCACTTCGGACGCCGGGCCGACTTGCGCCCCGGCGTTCCTGTATTCCTCGTCGGAAAAACTGGCCACAGCGCCCGCAGCGGTCTCCACCGCCACTTCGGCGCCGAGAGCCACGAGCTTTTTCACGGTCTCGGGCGATGCCGAGACGCGCGTCTCCCCCTCCGCGGTCTCTTTGAGGACCGCGATCCGCTGGCTCTGTGGCACAGTCAGATCAGGCGATCAGGCCGACGACGACCGCCACGACGGCGATGCAGATCCCGGTTCCCCAGGTGGCCGCCTTGATGAAGCTGTTGTAGGTTTCCTGCGCAGCGCGCATGTCATTGCCCGAAGCCATGATATCGTTCCCCAAGTATTGGTTCTTGTGATTACTGGCGCTAGCTCTAGCTGCATGCTGCACTGCACTCAAGCACGAAGCGAACCGACCTGACACTTCTGCCAAGGGCGACCCAGGCGGCCCGCAATGAGACATTACACGCTTAATACCGTCTTTACCTGATTGCCCTAAGACTTTCGCAACACACAGCAAGGGCTTGGTACAAGGCAGGCAAATGGCGGATCTCGAACAGCGCCTACTCATGCTTATCGACGATGAACCGGCGCAAAGCCGGTTGATCTCGGCCCTCGCCGGACGCGAAGGCTGGCGCACGATCATCGCTCGCGATGCGGAAACCGCTATCGCCACGCTGGGCACGCGCCAGGGCATGCAGCTTTCGGCCATCATCCTGGACCAGTGGGTTCCGGGCGACGATGCCTGCTCACTCATTTCAGAGCTCAAATCGCGCCGTCCGGCCCTGCCGATCCTGATGCTGACCGCCAGCACTTCCCCGCTCCTCGCGGTGGAAGCCATGCGCGCAGGCGCCACGGATTATCTCGTCAAGCCGGTCGCGCCCGACCGGCTCATGCATGCGCTGCGCTCGGCCACGACCCGCGAAACACCGCGCGACGAACTGGCGCCGCTGACCGAGAAGATGCCGTCCAGTCCCGATTTCGAATCGATGATCGGCGCTTCGCCCAACTTCCGCAAGGCGCTGGCTGTCGCCGCCAAGGCCGCACGCGGACACGGTCATGTCCTGATCGAGGGCGAAAGCGGATCCGGCAAGGAACTGCTTATCCGCGCCATGCACGCAGCCAGCCCGCGCGCAAAAATGCCGCTGCGCATCGTCAATATCGCGGGCCTCGCCGGAAACTCGGTGGAATCGGCCCTGTTCGGCCATGAGAAAGGTGCCTTTCCCGGCGCGTTCGACCGTCAGGTAGGCGCACTGCAGCATTGCGACGGGGCCACGCTGGCGATTGACGAAGTCGACCGCCTGCCGCTCTCGGTGCAGGAACGCCTGTTGGAATCGCTGCGCCGCCACGACGTTCGCCCGATCGGCGCGCAGCACTCGTTCCGCATCGATGTGCGGATCATCGCTGCCAGTAACCTGCCGCTTCAGGACCTCGTCAGCCAGGGCCACTTCCTGCCCGAACTGCTCGAAATCCTCTCGCCGACAAAGGTCGAATTACCGCCGCTGCGCGAGCGGACCGGCGACATTCCTGCACTCACCCGCTTCTTTCTCGCCCGCATCGGCGAACAGCCGGGCCTGCGCGAACTGGGCATCACCGATGGCGCCCTGTCGCTTCTGGCCGCCTACGACTGGCCGGGCAACGTCCGCCAGCTTCAGGCCGTGCTGTTCCGCGCGGCGGTTTTCTGTGACGGCGACGCATTGACATCGGAAGATTTCCCACAGCTTCTCAACATACTGGGCACAGGTCCATCCACAGTGGCCGGGAACCCGATGCAGGAAAGCTCCGGGGTCATGCTCTACACCCCCGACGGCAACCTGCGACCGCTGGAAGACATCGAGGCCGACGTGATCCGCCTCGCCATCGGGCACTATCGTGGACGCATGACCGAAGTCGCCAGACGGCTCGGCATCGGCAGGTCCACGCTCTATCGCAAGCTCAGCGAACTCGGGATCGACAACGCCGCCTGAGCGGGCCATATTACCGGTCCACGCATTCAAGGAGTTTCCTGACTTGGTCCAGTGACACCGCCCCGGCGGACTGTTCCCCTGCGACGCGGCATTCGTGCCGTGCGGACCATGTCATCTGAAGGAAATTCCATGCCCCGTTTCGAAGGCAAGACCGCGCTCATTACCGGCGCGGCATCCGGCATCGGCGCTGCGTGCGCCCACCACCTTTGCGCGCAAGGCGTCTCCCGCCTGATTCTCGTCGACAAGGACGAGCAGGCCCTCGCTGCGCTTTGCGCCGATTGCGAGACACTCCGGCATCACGGCGATGTCGCCGATCCTGCTTTGTGGAGCGAGGTGGCGGCAGGCATCGACCGGCTCGACTGCGCCATCCTCAATGCCGGACGAGCCGACAGCGCCCCTATCGTCGATCTCGACCTCGCGGACTGGCGCAGTGTCCTCTCGACCAATCTGGATGGCATGTTCCTTTCGCTGCGCTGCGCCATGCGGGCAATGCGGGCCGCTGGTGGAAGCATTGTCCTCACCGCCTCGGTAAGCGGCATCAAGGCCGAGCCGGGAACCGCCGCCTATGGCGCGAGCAAGGCCGGCGTCATCCAGCTCGCCAAAGTTGCAGCCAGGGAAGGCGCCGCCAGGGCGATCCGCGTCAACGCCATTGCGCCCGGCGGGGTCGATACGCCCATCTGGGACCAAGTGCCAATGTTCGACGACTTCGTGAAGCAGCATGGCAGCCGCGCAGCGGCGATTGCCGCGATGGGCGAAGTGGCCACCCCGCTCGGCCGCTTCGCGCGGAGCGAGGAAATCGCCGAACAGATTGCGTTTCTCCTGTCGGATGCGGCAGCGACGATTACCGGGGCCGTGCTGGTAAGCGATGGCGGGTACAGTCTTTAGGCCAGGTCTGGTGCCTCGCCGCTGGAGCGGCTCAAGCGAGCTGCGAGAAATCCGTCAGCGCTGCATCGCGCAGGCCCCGCCAGACGCGCGCCGCCTGAACCGTCTCGCGCACATCGTGCACGCGAAGGACCTGCACTCCGGCGTCCAGTGCCTTGAGCGCAAGGGTCAATGAACCGCCAAGCCGCTCATGCGCCGGCGCTTCGTTCGACAGCGCGCCGATCATGCGCTTGCGGCTCGCACCCAGCAACAGCGGTTGGCCAAGCCCGTGGTACAGCGGCAGGGCATTCATCAGCGCAAGGTTCTCGGCCAGGGTCTTGCCGAAGCCGATACCCGGATCGAGCAGGATCTTCTCCGCTGCGATCCCTGCGGCAACCGCCCTGTCGCGGGCATCGCCAAGCCAGTCGAAGACGTCGAGAACGACATCGGCATAATCGCCGTTCGCGTGGAGATCTTCGCCGTTGCCGGGAGCGTGCATGAGCACCACCGGCGCGCCGGAACTGGCGGCAAGATCAAGGCTGCGCGGATCGTAGCGCAGCGCCGAAACGTCGTTGAAGATATGCGCGCCGGCTTCATGGCTGGCGTCCCACACCGCGGGTCGGCGGGTGTCGACGCTGATCGCCGCGCCCATTGCCGACAGTCGCTCGACCATCGGGACCACGCGCTTGATCTCGTCGCCTTCCCAGACTGCGGCAGCGCCGGGCCTGGTGGACTCACCGCCCACGTCGATGATCGCCGCCCCGGCCTCGAGCATAGCCGAGGCGTGGTCCAGGGCGATCTCGGGCTTGTCCATGAACTCGCCGCCGTCCGAGAAACTGTCCGGTGTGACGTTGAGAATGCCCATGACCTGCGGTTGATCGAGCCGGATCGTGCGCTGGCCGCACTGCAGCGGCGCATGCACCTTGCGCAGGTTCGCCCACTGCGTCTCGGCTTGCGCGCCCAGCTCGGCGGGGAGCTGCGCCATGACGCCGGGCATCTCGGCAACCGAAGCGCGGGTGCGCGAGAGGAGCTTGCCGCTCTCACGCACGATGACCGCAAAGCGACTGGCCCAGACCATCGAGCCGCCCAGCCGGACGGCCTCGCCTTCCTCGCTCTGCGGGTTGTCGGCAAGAGCAATGGGGCGGATGTAGAGTTGCTTGGTCATGCCGCCCCCTTAGCCACTTGCGGAGCCATGCTGAACACGTTTCAGCACGGCGATATCGTCAGACGAAAGTGCGGATCACGGCTCGGTGGCAAGCAGGTAGAGCTGGCGGATCGAATCCAGCGGCTTGATCTCGCCCTCATGCTCGAGATGCCAGAACGTCCAGCCATTGCACGAGGGCGCGCCCTGAAGCTGGGCACCCACGCCATGGATCGAACCGTTGGCATCGCCCGCGACGAGCGAGCCGTCGGCGCGCACGGTGGCGGTGAAACGGCGCTTCTTGTCGAAGATCTGCGTGCCCGGCGCAATCCAGCCGGTTTCGACCAGCGTTCCGAAGGCAACCTTGGGTGCACTGCGCTTGGACTGCATCGTCTTGAGCGCCGACTCGTCGAGTTCCAGCGCCATCTCGATGCGTTCCATGGCCGCATCGCGATAGTCGGATTCCCGCTCGCAACCGATCCAGTCGCGGCCCAGGCGCTTGGCGACAGCGCCGGTGGTGCCGGTACCGAAGAACGGGTCGAGCACGACGTCGCCCTTGTTGGTCGTGGCCAGCATCACGCGGTAGAGCAGCGCTTCGGGCTTCTGCGTCGGGTGAACCTTGCGGCCACCTTTCTTGAGCCGCTCCTGTCCGCCACAGATCGGCAGCACCCAGTCCGAACGCATCTGCAGTTCGTCGTTGAGGGTCTTCATCGCGCGGTAATTGAAGGTGTACTTCGACTTCTCGCCCATCGAGGCCCAGATCAGCGTCTCGTGCGCGTTGGTGAAGCGGGTCCCCTTGAAGTTCGGCATCGGGTTGGCCTTGCGCCACACGATGTCGTTGAGGATCCAGAAGCCCATGTCCTGCATGATCGCGCCGAGGCGGAAGATGTTGTGGTACGAACCGATCACCCACAGCGAGCCTTCCGGCTTGAGCACGCGGCGCGCTTCGGTGAGCCAGTCTCGCGTAAACTTGTCATAGGCGGCGAAGCTGGAGAACTTGTCCCAGTCGTCGGTCACGGCATCGACGTGGCTGCCATCCGGTCGCGAAAGATCGCCTCCCAGCTGCAGGTTGTACGGCGGATCGGCGAAGACCATGTCCACCGAAGCATCGGGAATGGTACGCATCGCCTCGATGCAGTCACCGGGAATGATCTGACCCAGCGGCAGCAGTTCCTTCGGCGTCGGCGCAGGCGCGCGCGCACGAATTCTTTCCTTGACGAGTACCTGCCCCATGGCCGTTCCGAAGTCCCTTGTGCAATTCAGCCGCAAATCAGCTGTGGAAAGGCCGTAAACTGAGTCTTTCCGGACTCGCCGTCAAGTCGCGACTCGTGGAGAATCCTGCCGATTCAGGAATCGGAACAGGAGAACAAAACGAATCCGACACCGCATATTGAGTCTGCCGGGCGCCCCGCGACTCTAGATATGGTGGCTGCGACTCGCCGGATTCGTGGATAAAAAATTGTTACCCGCCCATCCCAGCAGTATGTTCGCTCCCTGTCGAACCACGGGAAGGCGACCGACATGGCACTGAAAGTCATTGGCGCGGGACTGGGCCGCACCGGCACGCTGTCACTCAAGCTCGCGTTGGAACATCTGGGCTTCGGCCCTTGCTTCCACATGATCGAGATCATGTCCGATGCACGTCACCAAATCCCGCTGTGGATGAACGTCACGGCGGGCAATCCGGACTGGGACACCATCTTCGACGGATTTGCCTCGACGGTGGATTACCCGACCTGCAGCTACTGGCGCGAACTGGCCACCTACTATCCGCAGGCCAAGGTCATCCTCTCGACCCGCGATGCGGACGACTGGTTCCGATCGGTCTCCCGCACGATCCTCTCTCCCGGCAATCAGGCGAAGTTTAGCGAGCCACCATTCGACAAGGCCCTGAAACCTGCGATCTTCGAACCCTTCGGCGATCGGATCGACGACCACGATTTCATGGTCGAATACTTCCGCGGATGGGAGGCCGAAGTGATCGCGGCGCTTCCGCCCGAACGCCTGCTGGTCCATCGACTTGGCGAAGGCTGGGAAGGCCTCTGCGAATTCCTCGAGGTCCCCGTGCCGGACGAGCCCTATCCTCTGGTCAACACCAGCAAGGACATGGAAGAAAGCGGGCTGGTGCGCAAAGCGGAGATGACGCCCGAAGAAGCCGAAGCGGCTGCACGCGGCTACGCCAGCGCGATGCAAACCAAGGCCTTTGGACGCCCGTCCGCGTGAGGCGGCGCTAGAGCCGCATTTCCAGCTGGGCTACCGGCGCAAAGCTGCGACGGTGGTGAGCGGTCGGGCCGTGTCGACGCAAGGCTTCGAGATGTTCGGCTGTGCCATATCCGGCATTGCGCTCCCACCCGTATTGGGGGTGGACCGCCGCAAGTCCCCGCATGATCGCGTCGCGGTGTTCCTTGGCAATGATCGAGGCGGCGGAAATGCATGGCTCCAGCGCATCGCCTCCGACGATCGCCCGCGCCTTCCAGCGCCATTCCTCGCGCCGGCCATGCGGCGTCATGTTGCCGTCGACCAGCACTTCGTCCGGCTCTGTGCCGATATTGTCGCACAGCGCGGCCACCGCGCGCGTCATCGCCAGCATCGTCGCGCCGAAGATATTGAGCCGGTCGATCTCCTCGACATCGACCACGCCGACAGCCCACTGGCACCGCCGTTTGATTACTTCCTCGAGTTGCAACCTTCTGGCTTTCGAGAGCTTCTTGGAATCGTCGAGCCCTGACGGGCGCGGCTTGCATAGCAGGACGGCTCCGGCCACAACCGGACCGGCAAGTGGACCGCGACCGGCTTCGTCGACACCGATGACGATACCGCCGCTGCGGACTGTTCCCGAGACCAACTTACTCACGCAGGTGTCCATGCTCATTCGAAACGTGCTTGCCACGCTATCCCTTCTCCCCTTGTCCCTCGCAAGCTGCGGCGCGGCCGCAACCGGGGATAATGCACAAGGCGAGCGCCCTTTCACGATCGAGGAAATGGGGCAGTTCGAGGAACCGTGGGCGATGGACTTCGACGAACCCACAGGCGCGCTGCTGGTCACCGAAAAAGCCGGGACCATGCGCCTGCGCCTGGCCGATGGCCGGATGGGCCGGGTCACCGGCCTGCCAAAAGTCGACTACGGCGGACAGGGTGGCCTGGGCGACGTGATCTTTGCACCGGGACAGAGCGGCCCCACGCTGGACGGACGGGAAATCTACTTCAGCTGGGCCGAAGCGGGAAAAGGCGACACGCGCGGCGCGGCTGTCGGCAGGGCCACGCTTTCCTGCCCGGAAGAAACCGCCTGCACGCTGGATGGCCTCAAGGTGATCTGGCGCCAGAGCCTCAAGGTCGCCGGCCGCGGCCATTTCTCCCACCGGCTCGCCTTCTCGCCCGATGGGCAGTTCCTTTTCGTCAGTTCCGGCGAACGTCAGAAATTCACTCCCGCGCAGGACCTGACCAACAACCTCGGCTCCATCGTGCGGCTCCTGCCCGACGGCTCCCCTGCCCCCGGCAATCCATGGGCGGACAAGGGCGCGCCGACCAACCAGATCTGGTCCTACGGGCACCGCAACGTGCTCGGCCTTGCCTACGATTCCCAAGGGCGGCTTTGGGACCTTGAACACGGTCCGGCCGGCGGGGATGAGCTGAACCTCGTCGAGCCGGGAGGCAATTACGGCTGGCCCCTCGTCTCCAACGGCGACCACTATGACGGCAGGCCGATCCCGCGCCACGATACGCGGCCCGACCTGGCTGCGCCCGCAATCAGCTGGAACCCGGTGATCGCGCCGGGCGACTTCATCTTCTACACCGGCGAGGCCTTCCCGGCCTGGCGGGGCCAGGCCCTGATCGCTGCCATGGTCGACCCCGGCATCGTGCGGGTGCGGATCGATGGCGACAGGGGATTCGAGGAAGCGCGCTATTCCTTCGACAAGCGCATTCGCGAAATCGAGCAGGCCCCGGACGGCACGATCTGGCTGCTGGAGGACGGCAGACAGCGCGATTCCGGCAAATTGCTGAAACTGAGCCCGGTCACGAAGTGAATTGAATCGACAAATGGCCGCGTCGCTCCTATCGGCGCGCGCCATGTCCGATAGTGCCACCATCATCCCGCTCGACAATGTCGAACCCGCCCTCGTCGAGGCCCTGCTCGACCGCGCGTTCGAACCCGAGCGACACAAACGCACCGCCTACAAGGTGCGTGACGGCGTGGACTGGCTCCCGGCGCTGAGCTTCGCCGCGCTCGATTCCAGCGAGATGCTGGTCGGCTCGATCCAGTGCTGGCCGGTCGCGCTGACCGACCCCGACGGCCGAGCGCATCCGATGATCATGGTCGGCCCGGTGGCAGTGCTGCCCGAGCTTCAGAACATGGGCTACGGCAAGGCGCTGATGTCGGCGAGCATGGCATGCATCGACGGCCGCGCGCCGCTGCCGCAGGTCATGGTCGGCGATCCGGAATACTATGGCCGCTTCTGGGGCTTCTCGAACGAAGGCACCGCCGGCTGGGACCTGCCCGGCCCGTTCGACCCACGCCGACTGCTGGTGCGCTGCGAGAACCCGGCGGTTCTTCCGGCGCGCGGCATGCTCGGCCCCTGGCTGCGCTGATCGATCCCCGGATCTGCGCCGACTGGACCTTGGCGCGAAAAGCCCTATCTGGCATCGCACGACGATGCCATACGAACCGCCTCCCGAACTTTCCGGCCTCTCGCTGGCCGAAGTTGCCGAGCTTGTGGCAGCCCGCAAGCTGCCGCCCGTCTCGCAATGGGAGCCGTCGCACATCGAAGACAGCCACATGCGCATCGCGTCCGACGGGCGCTGGTATCATGAAGGCAGCGCGATCCGCCGCCCGGCCATGGTGCGCGCCTTCGCCTCGCTGCTGACGCGCAACGAGGACGGGCAGCACTGGCTCGTCACGCCGAGCCAGAAGCTGAGCATCGAGGTCGAGGACGCGGCCTTCATCGCCGTCGACCTCAAGCGCGAAGGAAGCGACATCGCCTTTCGGCTGAACACCGACGATCTTGTCATCGCCGGCCCCGATCATCCCATCCGCAGCCACGGCGATCCCGATACGCCTGCGCTCTACCTGGGCGTGCGCAATGGCACCGAGGCCCGGCTCAATCGCAGCACTTATGCGCAGCTGGTGGAGATCGCGCTGGAGCAAGACGAGCTAGCGGTGACCAGCGGCGGCGCGACCTTCTCGTTGATCCCGGCATGAGCGCGCTGTTCGAGCAGGTCTCGCGCCGGTTCGAGCGTGGCCACGTCGGCACGCCGTCGCGGCTGTGGAACGACCCGCGCATCGTCCATATCGAAAAGTTCAAGCCTGCCGCTGTACTGATCGCGATCACCGAGCGCGAGCGGCCGGGTATTCTCCTGCTGCATCGCCCCTCGACGATGCGGGCGCACCCCGGCCAGATCGCCTTTCCCGGCGGACGCATCGATCAGGGCGAAACGGCCATCGAGGCCGCGCTGCGCGAAGCCAACGAGGAACTGGGCATCGATCCGGCAAGAGTGCGCGTGGTCGGTGCCAGCGATCTGTACCGCACCGGCAGCGGCTATGAGATCACGCCGGTGGTCGCCGTCGTGCCGCCGGACATGGATATCAGGCCCAACCCCGCCGAAGTGGCGCAATGGTTCGAGGCCCCTGTCGACTTCGTGCTAGATCCGGCCAACCAGCAGACGCGAACGGTCGAATTCGAGAACCGCGCGCACCAATTCGTCGAAATCATCTGGTCCGAGCGTGGCCAGGACCATCGCATCTGGGGCGTCACCGGTGCGATCCTTCACAATCTCTCTTGCAGGCTGAACTGGAATGACTGACCGCCTCGCCGCCGAATGGATGCGGCGTGCCGATATCGTGGAACTGGTCGAGGTGCTTGGCCGCGACAACGCCCGCTTCGTCGGCGGCGCAGTGCGCGACGAATTGCTGGGCCTGCCGGTGAAGGACATCGACATGGCAACGACACTTCGGCCTGAAGACGTCATCGCCCGGCTCGATGCCGCAGGCATTCGCAACGTGCCGACCGGCATCGAGCACGGCACCGTGACGGCAGTCCTGACAGGCGGCCCGGTCGAGATCACGACCCTGCGCCATGACGTCAGCACCGACGGACGCCGCGCCACCGTGGCTTTCGCCAGCGAATGGCGTGACGATGCGGCGCGGCGCGACTTCACGATCAACGCCCTCTACGCCGATCCCCAAAGCGGCGAGATCTTCGACTTCTTCGAGGGCCTTCACGACCTGAGACAGCGCACCGTCCGCTTCATCGGCGATGCACGCCAGCGCATCCGCGAGGATCATCTGCGCATCCTGCGCTACTTCCGGTTCCAGGCCAGGTTCGGATCGCAACCTGCTGACCGGGAAGCGGAAGATGCCTGCGCCGAACTCGCAGCCACGCTCAAGGGCCTGTCGCGCGAACGGATCGGGATGGAAACGATGAACCTGCTCGGTCTGTCCGACCCGTCCCCAACCTTGCACCGCATGGCCGAACTGGGCGTCCTTGCCGTCATCCTGCCCGAGGCCGATCCCAAAGCCCTCGAAGCGCTTGTCGCGGCAGAGATGTGCCAGGCCATCGCACCCGATCCCCTGCGAAGACTGGCAGCGCTCCTGCCTGCGCAAGTGGCACTGGCCGAACAGGTGGCCTCGCGCTTTCGTCTCTCCGGCGCGCAGAAAAAGCGCCTGGCCACCGCAGCTGCACGGACGGAAGAACCGGGCACGCCGCGCGCCCTCGCCTATCGCCTCGGCATCGATGCAGCGCTCGACCGTCTTCTGATCGCCGGTGCCGATGCGTCATCGCTCGATGGCTGGGAGATCCCGCAGTTCCCGCTCAAGGGCGGTGAGATCGTTGCCAGAGGTGTCGGCGCCGGTCCCGAGGTCGCGCGCATCCTGCGCAGTGTGGAGGACCGCTGGATCGCCGAGGGTTTCCCCGACAGGGCCCGGGTCGATGCCCTGCTCGACGCGGAACTCGCCGACCGCGCCGCCTGACGCAATTCCCAAGTCTGGCCCGCCATCTCAGTCAGCGCCAGGCAAGCCGGGAAGTGGTATGATCCGCAAATGGAACTGTCCGCCTACATTTCGGACCTGACAGGCTACCTTGCCAGCCAGCCACTATTGGCGCTGGCCATGCTTGCGATCTTCATCGGGGTCGTGGGCGGCATGCTGCGTCGGTCCGCCCCGAAGCTTGGAGGCCTGCTGCGCGGTGTCAGCCATCTTGGCCTGGTGGCCGCCCTGCTCCTGACCATCGCGCAGGTCACCCGCTTCACCACCGATACCGACTTCGCCCTGCCCCAGTTCGGAATGCCGCGCCAGTCCGTGGAAGGGAACGAGACGCGCGTGCCGATCAGCGACGACGGGCACTTCTGGGTGACCGCCGAAGTGAACGGCGTGCCGCGGGACTTCCTCGTCGATACCGGCGCGACGATCACCGCGATCTCACCGCAGACTGCCGGGCTTTCCGGCGTGGACCCCAAACTGATTCGCCAGTCCATCGCGATGCGTACGGCCAACGGCGTGGTTCGCGCCGAAGTCGGCACGATCCGCGAATTCCGTTTCGGCAACATCGTCGCCCGCGATCTCGATACCGTGGTCGCCCCGGGCCTGGGCGATGCCAACGTGATCGGAATGAATTTCCTCTCGCGCCTTGCCAGCTGGCGGGTCGAGGGCCGGACACTGATCCTCGTCCCGAACCATCCGCAACCGGCCTCGGGATCCTGACCGCAGCCAGTCCCCGACAGCGTCGGTGGCGCTGTCGGTTTACTGGAACTTGTTGTCGCGCGGGAAGCCGTTGGGCGGCAGACGTCCCGCCGCGCCGCGCGCAACCTTCCACATCACCATTTCCTTCTCGGTCCGCGTACGCCCCGTATCGCCGCCCATCGTCCAGGACAGGCCGTCCTCGAGCTTGAGCGTCGTCACGTCGGACATGCCGCCGTCGCGATAGCGCTGCAGCGTCACGCCCTGCCCCTTGGCGAGGACCGGCAGTTCCTCGAGGCTGAAGATCACCAGCTTGCGGTTCTCACCGACGACCGCGACGTGGTCGTGCTCAGGCGGGATCTCGCGCACGACCGCCAGCTTCACTCCCGGCTTGGTCGTCATCACCGCACGTCCCTTGCGGGTCTCGGCCAGGATCTCGTCGGATTCTGCCGCAAATCCGCGACCGATGGTCGAGGCCAGCAGCAGCTGCGCCTTGGGGCGATGCGTGAAGGCGGCGATGATGTGGGCATCGGCATCGATGTCCACCATCGTGCGGATCGGTTCACCGAAGCCGCGTGCGCCGGGCAGCTTGTCCGCTCCGAGCGTATAGAAGCGGCCGTTGTCGACCCCGATGAGGATCTTGTCGGTCGTCTGCGCATGAAAGGCGAAAGCGGGGCCGTCGCCTTCCTTGAACTTGAAGTCGCCATCCAGCGCGACATGGCCTTTCGCTGCACGGATCCAGCCGCGCTGCGAAAGGATCACGGTCACCGGCTCCTTCTCGATCATCGCGTCCATCGAGAATTCGACCGTGGGCCTCGCCTGCGCGATGGTGGTGCGACGGCGACCGAGCACCGTGGTCTCGGCGTAGTCCTTGCGCAGCGTCGTCAGGTCCCGCTTGAGCCGGGTGCGCTGGCGCGCCGGACTGTCGAGCAGCTTCTGCAGGTCTTCCTGCTCCTTGAGCAGGTCATCGCGTTCCTGCCGCAGCTCCATTTCCTCAAGCTTGCGCAAGGAGCGCAGGCGCATGTTGAGGATCGCCTCGGCCTGCCGGTCGGTGAGGTTGAACTCGGCCATCATCACCGGCTTGGGCTCGTCCTCGGTCCGGATGATCTCGATGATCCGGTCGAGGTTGAGATAGGCGATGATGTATCCCTCGACGAGCTCAAGCCGCGAGGCGATCTTGTCGAGGCGGTGGCGGGTGCGCCGCAGCAGGATGTCGATCTGGCTGTAGACCCACTCCTGCAACAGCAGTTTGAGCCCCATGACACCCGGAGTCCGGTGTGAATCCAGCACGTTGAGATTGAGACTGAACTTCGATTCGAGGTCGGTGAGCCTGTAGAGGCTCTCCTTCAGCAGCTCGGGATCGACGTTGCGGCTCTTGGGCACGAAGACGATGCGGATCTGCTCGTCGCTCTCGTCGCGGATATCCTCGAGGATCGGCAGTTTCTTGTCGGCGATGAGCTGCGCGACCTGCTCGATCAGCTTGCCCTTGGCGAGCATATAGGGAATTTCGCTGATGACGAGCTGCCACTGCCCGCTGCCCAGCTTCTCTATTCCCGTCTCTTCCCAGTTGCCGTCCTCGTCCTTGCCGGTCGAGAAGCGACCGCGCATCCGGAAGGCACCCTTGCCGGTTTCATAGGCATGGGAAATCGCTGCGGGACTATCGACCACAAGGCCGCCGGTGGCGAAATCCGGGCCATGGAACACTTCCATGAGCTGGTCGTGTTCGGCATGGGGGTTATCGATCAGGAGCAAGGTGGCATCGATGATCTCGGCCACATTGTGGCTCGGAATCGAAGTCGCCATGCCCACCGCGATACCGGTGGCACCGTTGGCCAGCAGGTTCGGGAACAGGCCGGGGAAGATCTCCGGCTCGCTCTCTTCACCGTTATAGGTGGGAACGAAATCGACCGTGCCTTCGTCCAGCCCCGACATGAGCTGGATCGCAGTGCGCGTCAGGCGTGCCTCAGTGTAGCGATAGGCCGCCGCATTATCGCCGTCGATATTGCCGAAGTTACCCTGCCCCTCGACCAGTGGGTAGCGCAGCGAAAAGTCCTGCGCGAGGCGGACCATGGCGTCATAGACCGAGGCATCGCCATGGGGATGGTATTTACCGATGACATCGCCGACGACGCGGGCCGACTTCTTGTAGGCACTCGCCGGATCGAGCTTGAGCTGGCGCATCGCCCAGAGCAGGCGGCGATGGACCGGCTTGAGACCGTCCCTGAGATCCGGCAGCGAACGCGCTGTAATCGTGGACAGGGCGTAGACGAGATAACGCTCGGACAGAGCGGCGTCGAAAGGCGCATCGACGATGGCGTCGAAGGGATCGGATTCGTCTTCTGTCATAGTCACCATGGTTTGCCAGCACTAGCAGTGCCGGAGCGCGGTCCAAAGCCGCATTTGCCCGTTTTCCATAACTTGCCACCTGACTGCAGATTACCTTCAAGCTGCCGATGCCCCGGAGCCTGGCCGTTCGTCGCTCGAGGCCGGAAACTGCATGGGCCGGGCACACCGGGGGAGCCGTTCTCCGGACTGCCCCGCGAACGCGCCGAGCCGTTGGCTTTCGGGGAACTGCGCGCCCACTTCACCCGTTGGCCCTTCGACCCCCCAGCCCACAAGGAGATTTAGCGATGACCAAGAAGGTCCTCATCGTCGCGACCAACGGTTTCGAACAGTCGGAACTTTTCAAGCCGCGCGAAGCCCTGGAATCGGCCGGCATCGAGACGACTGTCGCCAGTCCGGAATCCGGACAGATCAAAGGCTGGAACCACACCGACTGGGGCGAGAGCGTGGATGTCGACATCGATATCGAAGACGTGCTCGCCAGCCAGTTCGATGCAATCGTCCTGCCCGGCGGCCAGATGAACCCCGACAATCTGCGCATGAACCGCACGGTCGTCGATCTTGTGCGTACGTTCGTGGATGGCGGCAAGCCGGTAGCGGCGATCTGTCATGGCCCCTGGCTTCTGGCCGAAGCGGACTGCCTGGCCGGCCGCACCGTCACCAGCTGGCCCTCGATCCGCACCGACCTGTCGAATGCCGGGGCAACGGTTGTCGACAAGGAAGTGGTAGTCGACGGCAATCTCATCACCAGTCGCAAGCCGGACGATATTCCGGCCTTCGCGAATGCGGTGATCGAAGCGGTGAACGCCATGGCCGAAGCAGCCTGACGCCACCTGCCTCTTCACGGATCAGCCGATCTGCATGTCGTGCGAAACGCCGGGAATGCGCAACTCGATGCCGTCGAGCGCCTCGGTCAGTTCGATCTGGCATGACAGGCGGCTGGTCCGCGTCACGCCGGCGGCAAGGTCGAGCATGTCCTCTTCCTCATTCGAGGCAGGTTTCAGTCTCTCGAACCACTCGGGTGCCACGATGACGTGGCAGGTGGAGCAGGCCATCTGCCCCTCGCAGGTTCCTTCGAGCGGCATCCCCGCTGCCTGCGCCACCTCGAGAAGGCGTGCCCCCGCTTCGGCCTGGACCGTAAGCTTGTTTCCGTCGGCTGTTACAAATTGAACGCTCAGCAATTCAGACTCCCTGCGCCGCCGCTGCGGCATCTATTTGTGCGCAGGCATCCTCCAATTCCCTGACCTCAGTATATCTCCCGAATCCGAGACGGATAGAGGCTTTGGCATCCTTGTCGACAAGTCCTATCGCTTTCAGCACGTGACTGGTCCGCCCGGAGCCGCTGGCACAGGCCGATCCTGCCGAAAAAGCGACCTGGCGCAACTCGGACATTAGTCGGGTAACGTCGAGTCCGGCCAGGCGCAGGTTGAGGTTACCCAGCCAGCGCATTTCGGTCGAACCGTTGAGCGTCCAGCGGCCCAGGATCGCACGCGCGCGTTCCCACAGGAGCGCTACGTGAGCCGCGTCTTCCTCCATGCGGCCCATCGACAGGGCCGCCGCCGCCCCGAAACCGGCACACAGGGCCGGACTGAGCGTGCCGGATCGCAATCCCTGCTCCTGCCCGCCGCCATGGATCAAAGGGGCAAGTTCCAGCCCGTCGCGCACCCACAATGCGCCGATGCCCTTGGGGCCGTAGAGCTTGTGCGCGGAGATCGCGATGAGATCCGCGTTGGCAGGCGGAGCGATCTTGCCCGCACCTTGCACAGCATCGCACAGAAACAACGCCCCGGCGGCATGGGCGGCCTCGGCAAGCTGCTCGACCGGCTGGATCGTGCCGATCTCGTTGTTGACCTGCATCACAGCAACAAGACCGGTTCCGTCACCGAGCGACACCGCGGGATCGATCACTCCCTCGCGGTCGACAGGAAGGATCGTCGTGGCCGGATCGAGTGCACCGGCCGTATCGAGCACCGCGGCATGCTCGATGGCCGACACGGCGAGATGCCGGCGTCCGATACCGGCAAGCGCGAGGTTGAGCGCCTCGGTCGCGCCCGAGGTGAAGACCACGCGCCCACCGGCCGGGAGAAGCGCAGCCACCTGCTCGCGCGCCACTTCCACAGCCGCAGCCGCGGCGCGGCCCGGACGGTGCGGGCTGTGCGGATTGGCGAATCCGATGCTCCCCGGCCCGCCCAGCCAGGGCAGCATCGCCTCGCGGGCCTCGGGAGCGAGCGGCGTCGTCGCTTGATAGTCGAGATAGATCATGCTGCAGCCCGCTTACCGGCGATTTCACGCCATGCCGCCAGGAACCGGTCGATGTCCGCTTCACATGTTTCGCGTCCGATGCTCACGCGGATGACTTCCGAGGCTGCCTTGTCGTCCAGCCCCATGGCGGATAGCACATGGCTGGTACGCAGCGAGCCAGATGAACAGGCGCTCCCGGCCGAGACCGCTATTCCCATCGCGTCGAAACGGATGAGCTGAGCGGCCGATGATTTGCCGGGCATGCGATATCCCCCGATCGTCGGGCTGCGCGTCGCATCGGCCGCGATCGCCACTCCTCCCGCGTCGACAATCCCCGCTTCCAGCCTGTTACGGAGTCGAAGCGCTTCGCCGACCCAGTCGCTGCCGGCTTCCAAAGCCGCGACCATCGCCAGCACGCCCGGCAGGTTCTCCGTCCCGGCGCGATAGCCGCGCTCCTGCCCCCCGACCGGCTCGAGCATCGCCCAGTCGCGCACCAGCAGCGCCCCAATCCCGATCGGCCCGCCGAACTTGTGCGCCGCGAGCGCAATCAGATCAGCTCCGGGGAGCGGCAACTTTCCGGCCCCCTGCGCACAGTCGGCAAGAAGGACGCCCCCGCTCTCACGAACCCTCGAAGCGACCTCGTCGAGCGGCTGGATGACCCCGGTTTCACTGTTCACCTGCTGGATAGCGACGAGACCATCGCCGCCAAGCGAATCCAGATCGACTCGGCCCGATGCGTCAACCGGCAGACGGCGCGCGGCGCCGGCATGACGCAGCACCGCTTCGTGCTCGACGGGAGAGACTGCGCAAAGCGGCTTCTTGCTGCGCACGATTGCCAGGGCGATGGCCTCACTGGCGCCCGATGTGAAGACGACTTCCCCCGTCCACCCCAGCATTTCAGCGATTTTCGCGCGGGCGTCCTCAAGCGCGGAACGCGCAGCGCGCCCCTGCCTGTGCGGGCTGGAAGGGTTGGCCCAGATCGCCGCTCCTTCCAGCCAGGCATCGCGCGCGGCAGGCAGGAGCGGCGTGCTCGCCGCATGGTCAAGATAGAGAGGTTTTGTCGGCATCGCTTGCAAAGTTGTTTTCAGAGCAAAGGTTTCTATATAGCGAACCTCATCTTTTCCACTCCCGCAGGTGGCAGGCGATCAGGATCGCCGCCCGTTGACGGGAGTTTCAACAGGTCAGGTCCCGAACGCATATGCCCGCAGTCATCTTCCCCGGTCCCGAAGGTCGCCTCGAAGGCCGGTTCCAGCCCGCGCCGCGCCCGCGTGCGCCGGTCGCGATGATCCTTCACCCGCACCCGCAGGCGGGCGGCACGATGAACGACCGCATCACGCAGCACCTGTACAAGACTTTCGTGGCTCGCGGATTCGCGACCCTGCGCTTCAACTTCCGCGGCGTGGGACGCAGCCAGGGCAGCTTCGACAATGGCATCGGCGAACTTTCCGACGCGGCCGCCGCGCTCGACTGGGTACAGTCGATCCACCCCGAAGCCTCGACCACCTGGATCGCGGGCACCAGCTTCGGCGCGCTGATCGGTATGCAGCTGCTGATGCGCCGTCCCGAGATTCGCGGCTTCATCTCGGTCGCCCCGCCGGCAAACATGTACGACTTCAGCTTCCTCGCGCCTTGCCCGGCCTCGGGCATCATCATCCAGGGCACCGCGGACACCGTGGTCACCCCGAATGCGGTGCAGAAGCTGGTCGACAAGCTGCGCACACAGAAGCACATCACCATCCACCACGACGAGATTCCGCGCGCCAATCACTTCTTCGAGAACGAGATGGGCGACCTGATGCGTGCCGTCGACAACTACCTCGACATGCGCCTCGCGCCGGACTGCCCGATCAAGTAAGCAGTCATCGCGGTGAATTTGCAAAGGCGTCGGATCACTCCGGCGCCTTTTGCTTGTCCGCTTGCGTGACGAGCGACTGGCCTTCCGAATTGGGCAAGGTCCAGATGACGACATTGGCCGCCATGACAACGGCAAGGACCAGCATCAGCACCGCCTGCTTGCGATAGCCGCCGCGGCGAAACAGGGCGACGGCGCCCAGGACGAGGGCGATGGCGGTCAGCACGAGAAGGGAAATCGCGATATCCATGCCACGCCCTCTAGCGCAGAGGGCATAGCGGCGCGAGCGCGTTTGACTTGTCAGATGACCCCGGCCAACTTCCCGGCCATGACAAACATCCCCCCTGTTTTCAGCCACCCCCACGATTCCAACCCGATGTCGCGCCGCTCGGCGCTGCACTTGCTCGCCGCAGGGACGGCCACGCTGGCCCTTCCCGGCTGTGCCCGCTCGATAGCCTCGACGCCGCCTCCCCCTGCCGCTGCAAAATCCGCAAGCCAGCCCGGAACTGCGCAGGCCCCGGCACTGCTCGACAAGATTGCCTGGCGCCTCCTCGAACATGCGCCGGAAGCCGCAACCAGCCTGGGCGTCGATGAAGGCGAACATGCTGCGCTGCGCTATCGCCTTGAAGACCGCTCCCCGGCGGGCAAGGCCAGGCTCGCCCAGACCCTTCGCGAAGACCTAGCCCGCGTCAAAGAAGTCGACACCGCCGATCTGGATCCCTCCACCCAGACCAGCCTTGCCGTCGTCAGAAGCGCCTACGGAACCGCACTCGACGGCCTCGCGCTGCCCTATGGTGACGTCGCCGTCGGCGGTTGGCGCAATACGCCATATGTCGTGATCCAGAACGTGGGCGCCTATCTCGACACGCCGCGCTTCCTCGATGCCGACCACACGATCAGGACCCAGACCGATGCGGAAGCCTACGTTGCGCGGCTGGGCCAGATGGACGAGCAACTCGACGGCGAACTCGACCGGATGAAGAGCGCGGCGGCGCAAGGACTGGTCCCGCCCGATTTCCTGCTCGATCGCGCCATCGCGCAGATGACCGGCACGATCGCCGACGCGCGCGACAACGGCGGCGGCCTGGTGCATTCGCTGGTCAACCGCGCCACCTCGATCCCGGGCAACTGGGAAGCGCGCGCAAGGGAAATCGTCGCGAAGCAAACCCTTCCCGCACTCGAACGCCAGCTGGCCGAACTCAAGCGACAGCGCACCATGGCCAAGGGCGACCCCGGCATGCGCGAGCGACCGGGCGGCGAAGCGTTCTATGCATGGGCACTGCGCGCCAGCACCACCACGCACGTACCGCCCGCCGAAGTGCATGAACGCGGGCTTGAGGAACTGGCTGCGTTGCATGCGCGCATGGACCCGATCCTCAAGTCCCTCGGATACGGCGATGGTTCGGTCGGCGCGCGCATGGCGGCGCTGGGCAAGGACAAGCGCTTCATGTTCCCCGACGGCGACCCCGGCCGCGCCGAGATCCTTGCCTTCATCCGCAAGCGGATCGACTGGATCCGTGCACAAATGCCGCGCGCCTTTCGCGAGGTCGTTCCGGGCAATGTCGAAGTCCGCCGCCTGCCGCTCGCCGAGGAACCGGGCGCGCCGACCGCATACGGCGGCGCGGGTTCGATCGACGGGTCGGTCCCCGGCAAGATGTGGATCAACTTGCGCACCACCGATCTTCACCGCAAATACGACCTGCCCACGCTCGTCCACCACGAAGCGATCCCGGGCCATGTCTGGCAGGGCGAATACGCCAACCGCCTGCCGTTGATCCGCTCGATCCTCGCGTTCAATGCCTATTCGGAAGGCTGGGCGCTCTATGGCGAGCAACTGGCCGACGAACTGGGCGCCTATGACGACGATCCGGTCGGCCGCCTCGGCTACCTGCAGTCCATCGCCTTTCGCGCGTGCCGCATGGTCGTGGATACGGGATTGCACACCAAGGGCTGGACGCGAGAGCAGGCCGTGCAATTCTTCATGGAGAAGAACGGCAACAAGCGCGAGGAAGTGGTCAATGAAGTCGACCGCTACTGCTCATGGCCGGGTCAGGCATGCGGGTACAAGATGGGCCACAGCGAGATCAACCGGCAGCGCGAACGCGCCGTCGCCGCGCTGGGGGATGCCTATGATCTGCGCGATTTCGACCAGGCCGTCGTCGATGGCGGCAATGTCCCGCTCGACGTGCTCGCGGACAATATCGACCATTACATGGCGAAGGCGAAACCGGCCTGAGTTCGACTTCCAGACGCGCGCTTTGTCCCTCGGGGGGAGCTGCGCGCCTGCGGATGGGAGCGGGATCCCGGCCTGCGCGGGGACGAAGAGAATGTTGGCACGGTCGGGCAGTCAATGGCCGCCCCACGCCAAACCGTCATCCCCGCTCGGGGTCCCGCTTTTGCCTCTACTTCTTGCCGAAAAAGCCCTTGGCCATGTCGGTCAGGTCGTCGATGGCGCTACCGTCACCGTCCCTGTCGAAGATGGCGGAAAACTTCGACGGGTCCTTGGCCACTTCACCCGCAAACTGGCTGAGCGATCCCTCGCCGCCAATCGCGGTGATGATCTTCATGATCGTTTCGAGATCGAGGCCGGTCTTGTCGGCGGCCAACCGCGCCGTGTCACCCGGTTCCTGATGCGCCATGCCAAGGGCGGCGATCGCCTTCTCGGCCATTGCCGGGTCGATGCCCAACTGGCCTGCGAGGTTGGCAACGTCGGTGTGCTCGCTCACCTGGCCGAGAATACCGTCGAAAAGTCCCATGTGCCGATCTCCAGATTATTGAGCCGGGCAGGATGCCCCATCTCGGTGACGGTACAAGGACCTTTCGACAAAATGCCTTGCCTCCAACGAGAAAGGCCCCGGAACCGAAGTCCCGGAGCCTCTGTCACGTCAGTCCGTCAAGCGCCGGTCAGGCAGCGACGGGTGCTGCCTTGCGGACGCCTTCATCGACGTGGGCTTCGAACTGTTCGAAGTTGTCGATGAACTGCTTGACCAGGATCTGCGCGGTCTTGTCGTACTCGGCTGCATCGGCCCAGGCACCGCGCGGATCGAGCAGCTTGCTGTCGACGCCGGGCACAGCGACCGGAACCTCGAAGCCGAAGTTGGGATCTTCCTTGAACTCGGCATTGTTGAGGCTGCCGTCGAGTGCGGCGTTGAGCAGGGCGCGGGTCGCCTTGATAGGCATGCGCTTGATGCCTTCCATGGTGGCCTTGCCGCCCGACCAGCCGGTGTTCACCAGCCAGCACTTCACCCCGCCCTTGGCGATGCGCTCCTTGAGGAGGTTGCCGTAGACGGTGGGATGGCGCGGCATGAACGGCGCGCCGAAGCAGGTCGAGAAGGTCGCTTCCGGTTCGGTCACGCCGATTTCGGTACCGGCAACGCGCGCGGTATAGCCCGAGAGGAAGTGATACATGGCCTGGTCAGGCGTGAGACGCGCAATCGGCGGCAGCACGCCATAGGCGTCGGCGGTCAGGAAGATGATGTTCTTCGGAACCGGGCCGAGGTTGTGCTCGGAACAGTTCGGGATAAAGTCGATCGGGTAGGAACCGCGGCTGTTCTCGGCCAGCGAGTTGTCGTCGAGGTCGATCTGGCGGGTTTCCGGATCGATGACGACGTTTTCAAGCACGGTGCCGAAACGCTTGGTCGTTGCGAAGATTTCCGGCTCGGCTTCGGCCGAGAGGCGGATCATCTTGGCATAGCAACCGCCTTCGAAGTTGAAGACGGCCGTATCGGACCAGCCATGTTCGTCGTCACCGATCAGGGTACGCGATGCATCGGCCGAAAGCGTGGTCTTGCCGGTACCCGACAGGCCGAAGAACACGGCGGTGTCGCCATCGGGACCGATGTTGGCCGAACAGTGCATCGGCATGACGCCCTTGGTCGGCAGCAGGTAGTTGAGAATGCCGAAGACCGACTTCTTCATCTCGCCCGCATAGGCAGTGCCGCCGATCAGGATCAGCTTCTCGGTGAAGTTGACCGCGATCACGGTTTCACTGCGGCTGCCGTGACGCTCTGGGTCGGCGCGGAAGCTGGGCAGGTCGATGATCGTGTATTCCGGCTCGAAACCGTTCAGCTCTTCTGCGGTGGGACGGACCAGCAGGGTGCGGATGAACAGGTTGTGCCAGGCGAACTCGTTGATGACGCGGACATTGACGCGATTCTCGGGCTGTGAGCCGCCGAACAGGTCGGCCACATAGAGCTTGTCCTTCCCGGCAACGGCCTTGAGGAAATCTTCCTTGAGGGCGGCGAAATGCGCAGGCGTCATCGGGACGTTGGTCTTGCCCCACCAGACGGTGTTCTCCGTCTCGGCGTCCTTGACGATGAACTTGTCCTTGGCGGAACGGCCGGTGTGCTTGCCGGTTGCGACGACGAAAGGACCGTCTGCAGAAAGCATCCCCTCCCCGTTACCAACTGCATGCTCAACCAGCGGCGCCGTGCCCAGGTTTGCGAAGATCTCGGCCTCCGTCTCGATGCCTTGGCGAGCGAGCGGGTAGCTAAGGGAAGCGGTCAATGTTTTCTCCTCCTGATTGACGCGTCTGCCAGCAGCGATTTGGTCGACGCATCGACAATTCCTGAAAGGAATCGACCGGCGCATAATCGACGCCCCCTTGTCCGTCAAATCTGCGTCAATTGGAACCGCCATGCGGCGGATTACCTCGATATGCGAGCATTTCCGCTGGGCGATTGTCATGCACGCCCCGACCCGCTAACCAGCCCTTTGAAATTCGCAGCAAGGGCAAGATCAGCGCATCCATGGTCGATGCTTCGCCACCCAACGGCGCCGAGAGCGACAGCCAGACGCAGCCGCAGGTCGAGCAGCAGAAGTCAATCGCGCTCGTCGACGACGATCGTAACATCCTGACAACGCTCTCTATCAGCCTGCAGGCCGAAGGATTTGCAACGCGGGTCTATACCGACGGGGAGACGGCGCTGAAGGCCTTGCTGGACAATCCCCCCGATCTCGCCATCTTCGACATCAAGATGCCGCGCATGGACGGTCTGCACCTGCTCCAGGCCCTGCGCGAACAATCGAGCCTACCCGTAATATTCCTTACCTCGAAAGACGAGGAACCCGACGAGGCCCTCGGCCTCGCCCTCGGCGCGGACGATTACATCACCAAGCCGTTCAGCCAGCGCCTGCTGGTTGCCCGGATTCGCGCGATTCTGCGCCGCAGCGAACTGGTGCGCGCAACGCCCGAGGAAGCAGTGCCGGAGAACCTGCCCGAGCCCGTCGTACGCGGCCGCCTGCGCCTCGACCCGGCGCGCCACCTCGTCGACTGGGACGACAAGCCGGTCTCGCTCACCGTCACCGAATTTCTGATCCTGGAAGCCATGGCCCTGCGCCCCGGCGTGGTGAAAAGCCGCAACCAGCTCATGGATGCGGCCTACAGCGACGACGTCTACGTCGACGACCGCACGATCGACAGCCACATCAAGCGCCTGCGCCGCAAGTTCCGCGCAGTCGATCCCGAATTCGCCGCCATCGATACACTCTACGGCGCCGGCTATTCGTTCTCCGATGGCTGAACCGGCGGCCAAGCGCCGCAAACCCTCTCTGGCCGCGCGCCTCGGGCTGTCCTGGCGCGTTTCGCTGACGGCGCGCATCCTAGCGGTGAACATCATCGCCCTCGCCCTGCTGGCGGGCAGCCTGTTCTACATCGACAGCTATCGCCGCGAACTGCTGGCAGAGCGCTACAGGCTCGCCAAGGCGGAAGCCGAGATCACCGCCAATGCACTTGCCGGAGAGACTCCCGAAAAGCAGCGCAAGCTGATCCGGCGGATCGGTACCAGCCAGTCGCTGCGCCTGCGTCTCTATGGCGCCGACGGGGTGCTGCAGATCGACAGCTTCGAACTTGCCCCGCCCTCCTATCGCCTGATTGATCCCGCCAGAGAACCGTGGTTGCAGGATGCCGCCCGCGCGCTCGACCGCGGCATGGACTTCATGCTCGGGGCCCCGCCGATCCCGGACTATCGCGACCCGGCAGACGGCAGCGCCGGGGCATGGCCCGAAATCGCCGCGGCACTGGCAGATGGGCGGACCGAGATCGGCCACAAGGCCGCCCCGGACCAGACCCCCGTCATCATCGCCGCAACGCCCGTGGGCAGGACCGGTATGGCCCTGTTGATCACTCGCAATGCCCGCGACATCACCGAGAACGTACGCATGGCGCGCCAGACCCTGGCGATCATCGTCGGCGCCGCACTGGCCGTCTCGATCCTGCTCTCCCTGTTCCTGGCCCGCACCATCGTCGAGCCCCTGCGCAAGCTCGTTCGCGCCGCGGTGCGCGTGCGCCTGGGCCGCGACCGCAGCGTCGTGGTCCCGCGCCTGCCCGACCGCCGTGACGAGATCGGCCTGCTCGCGCGCGCCATTTCCGACATGAGCCTGGCCTTGCGCCAGCGCATCGACGCGGTCGAGAGCTTCGCCGCCGACGTCGCGCATGAGCTGAAGAACCCGCTGACATCGCTGCGCAGCGCGCTGGAAAGCATCGACCGCGTCGAGAAGCCCGACTTGCGCAACCAGTTGCTGGGCATCGCCAAGGACGACGTGCGCCGGATCGATTTCCTTGTGACAGAGATCGCCGATGCCAGTCGCATCGACGCCGAACTGAGCCGCACTGTCTTCGAACCCGTCGACATGGGCCAGATGGTCCGCGGCCTCGTTGCCGAGCGCGACCAGCGCGGCGTCAACGGCACCTGCACTATCGTCATCGGCCGCGAAGGGACTGCTCCGCTCACCGTCGCCGGCGATCCGCCGCGCCTCGAGCGCGTACTGCAGAACCTGCTCGACAATGCCGTGTCCTTCTCTCCCGAACACGGCACCATCGAAGTCACCCTTTGCGCGAAGGAGAACCGCGTAAAGATCAGCGTGTGCGATCATGGCCCCGGCATTCCCGCGGACGCGCGCGAACGCATCTTCGAACGGTTCCATTCACTGCGCCCTTCCGGCGAAGAGTTCGGCAAACACAGCGGCCTGGGCCTTGCGATCGCGCGGACAATCGTGGAGGCGCATTTCGGCCGTATCGCGGCCAATGACCGGCCCGACGGCGGCCGTGGCGCCTGCATCGAGATTTCCCTCCCGGCATGGCAGGCCCGATGATGGCGACCGGCGAAGAGATTACCCGGCAAGCGACCTGTATCGAGATCGACGGACGCGGCGTGCTGATCGAGGGAGCGCCGGGCAGCGGCAAGACCAGCCTCGCGCTGGAACTGATCGACCGCGGCGCCCGGCTGGTAGGCGATGACGGGGTACTCCTTCGGGCCGAAGGCTCACGCCTGATCGCCAGCCCGCATCCCCGCACCCGGGGCCTCATCGAAGTGCGCAACCTCGGCATCCTGAAGGTTCCCTGCACAGAGGGGGTAGCCCTTGCGCTCGCCTTGACCCTGGACGCCAAGGCTCCGCGTTTTGTTGAAGAAGCCGGTGCGCTGGAAATCGCCGGGATCGCCTTGCCGCACTTGCAGATCTGGCCGGAAGGAGGTCCCCTGGCGATCAAGGCCGAACTCGCGCTCAGGCATTTCGGCCTGCATTTCTGACAGCGCGCATTCAACAGGATCGCTGCGCGCCCCCTTTCATTTCGCGATCATCGGGCGCAAACAGCCGCAGATGACAGTCGAGTCCGGTACAGAAGCTCCCGAAGTCGCAAAACAGCGCGTTCTCCTTGTCACCGGCATGCTGGGTGCCGGCAAGACGACGGCGCTGCGCGTACTGGAAGACCTGGGCTGGGAGATCATCGACAATTTTCCGATCCGCCTGCTCAAGGGCCTGATCGAGACTTCCCCCGGCGATGGACCGGGCGCACCGCTCGCCATCGGTTTCGACAGCCGCACCCGCGGCTTCGATCCGCAGCGGATCATTCGCCAGGTCCAGGCGCTGGGCAAGAGCGGCACTATCGAGCTGACCACGCTGTTCCTCGATTGCTCGGGCCGGGAACTGGAACGACGCTACAACGAAACGCGGCGGCGCCATCCGCTGGCTTCGGACGCCCCGGTTTCAACCGGCATCCGCGCCGAGCGAGAACTGCTCACCCCGCTGCGCCGCTGGGCCGATATCCTGCTCGACACGACCGATTTCACCTCGAACGACCTGCAGCGCACGATTCGCGAACAGTTCGCCTCGAGCGCGCCGAACGAACTGACGGTGACTGTTTCCAGCTTCGGATTTTCACGCGGAATGCCGCCCGTCGCCGACCTCGTCTTCGACATGCGCTTCCTCAACAATCCGCACTGGGATGCCGACCTACGCCCGATGACCGGTCAGGATCAGCCGGTCGGCGAATACATCCGCAAGGACCCCGCCTTCGAGGAAGCATTTACCCGGATCCGCGATCTGGTGCTCTTGCTGCTGCCCCGCTACGCGGCGCAGGGGAAGGCGTACGCCCACATAGCCTTTGGGTGTACCGGAGGGAGACACCGTTCGGTGTTCGTTGCCGAACAGTTGGCTGCGGCCTTGCGTCAGAATGGATTTTCGCCCACATTGCTGCACCGCAACTTGGGCTCGCGAGCAGCCGATCTTCTGGAAGGAGGTCTGCGGCGTGAAGAATAACTGGAAAACCCAAGGGCGAATGCAGGTATTTCGGAGCGCTCTTCCCGCATGATCGGTATGATTCTGGTCACTCACGGCAATCTCGCCGAGGAGTTTGTTCACGCCATGGAACACGTCGTCGGCGATCAGCCGGCGGTGGAGACCATCTGTATCGGCCCCAATGACGACATGGAAAAGCGCCGTGGAGAGATCGCCGATGCCATCAAGGCCGTCGACAGCGGCGAAGGCGTCATCATCCTGACCGACCTGTTCGGCGGCACGCCGTCGAACCTCGCCATTTCGCTGATGCAGGCCGGCAAGGTCGAAGTGATCGCCGGCATCAACCTGCCCATGCTCATTCGCCTGGCCAAGGCGCGCGCCTGCATGCCGGTGCGCGATGCCGTGGCCGCTGCGCGCGATGCCGGACGCAATTACATAACGATAGCTTCGGAATACCTGGGACAGGATGCATGATCGATTGCCGTGAGTCGGTGCTCATCGTCAACAAGCGTGGGCTCCACGCACGCGCCAGCGCCAAGTTTGTGAACCACGTCGCCGACCTGCCCGGTTCGGTCACCGTCACCGTGATCAAGGACGGCTCGGAAGCTTCGGGCGGATCGATCCTCGGCCTGATGATGCTCGGGGCCGCCAAGGGCGACACCATCGAAATTGCCTGTTCCGGTGAAGGTGCCGAAGGCGCGCTCTCGACGCTCGCCTCGCTCGTCAGGGACGGCTTCGGCGAGGATTGAAACCAGTGGCCACGCGCCGCACGATTACCGGATTTTCCAACCCGCTGGTCAAGTTCCTGCGCTCCCTGCGCGAGAAGAAGCACCGCAAGCGGGAGAAACGCTTCCTTGCCGAAGGACTGCGCCTGCTGACCGATGCGCGCGAATGCGGGATCGTGCCCGAAATGCTGGTCATGGCGACCGGCCGCGATCCGCACCCGCTGCTCGACGCTCTTGAAGACGCCGTGGCCGCAGCGGGCGGCGAGATCGTCGAGATGGACGTCGACATCCTTGCCAAGGTGACCGGCAAGGACAATCCGCAGGCCGTCGCCGGGGTCTTCGCCGAATTCGACACGCGCATCGCCAATGTCGACAGGCGCGCCGCACCGATCTGGCTGGTGGCGCAGGCGCTGCGCGATCCGGGCAATCTCGGCACGATGCTGCGCACCGGCGATGCCGTCGGCGCAGGCGGGCTGATCCTGATCGACGACTGCGCCGACCCGTTCTCGGTCGAGGCCGTGCGCGCCAGCATGGGGGCGATCTTCACCCAGAAGCTCGCCATCGCGCGCTGGGACGAATTCATCGCGTGGCTGCGTCAGGATGAAGGACAGCTCGTCGCCGCATCGCTGCGCGATCCGACCGATTATCGCGAGGCCCCTTACGCCGCCCCGTGCTTCCTCATGGTCGGCAACGAGTCGCAAGGATTGCCCCGGGAATATGAGGAAGCCTGCGACCTGCGGGTCACGATTCCGATGCGTGGACGGGCCGACAGCCTCAATGCCGCAGTTGCCGGTGCGGTCCTTGCCTACGAGGCGCTTGCGCATCTGGACAGGTCCTGAGAACAGGTTCATCAAGGCATCATCAAAGGCCGTTAAGGTGCTGCGACGATGCTTTTTCGTTCCGCACTCATTCTGGCCTTGTCTCTCGGCGCCGCGTCCTGCGGCACCGGTCCCAAGGCCGACGTCCAGCTCAAGGGGAGCGCCTGGCGCTTTGCCCTGATCGACGGGAAACGGCCTTCAACCGACACGGCCAGCATCATTTTCCTGGGCAGCAAGATCCGCGTCCAGATCGGCTGCAATCTGATGGAAGGCAAGTGGAGCATGCAGGACGACCGACTGGTCGCCGCAGCGCTCAGCCAGTCCGAAATACCCTGCAGCAAACCGGTCTGGGGGCAGGAAAAGGCCGTCACCGCCCTCCTCGTCGCCACCCCGCGCCTTGCCGTGGACGAGAACCGGATGATCATCCAGTCGAGCGGCCATACCGCGGAACTGGTCCGCGACTTGCAGGCTGCGAAGTAGCGCCTATTCGGCGGCGGCCGGGAGCGACGGCGTCTCCGGATCCTCCTCAAGCGAATCGACGCCGTAGCGCGGCATGGATTCCACCTGCGGTACGTCCTCGATTTCCCGCTTGCCGATCTCGATGTGCTTGTCGCGCAGGCGCTTGCCCGAGGACAGCACGTTGCGCTCGAAGCTGCCGACGAACTTGTTGTAGTTGTTGACCGCGCTTTCCAGCCCCGCACCCACACGCTTCATGTGTTCGGCGGCAACGGCAAGGCGATCGTAGAGCTCGCCGCCCATGCGCCCGATCTCTCGCGCCTCGCGGGCCAGACCGTCCTGACGCCAGACCTGCGCGACGGTGCGGGCGATGGCGACGAGGTTGGTCGGCGTTGCCAGCAGCACGCGGTTGCGGAAGGCGAAGTCCCACAGCTCCGGATCGTATTCGAGCGCGGCGGCCACGAAATGTTCGCCCGGCACGAACATCACGACATAGTCGGGCGCGTCCTCGAACTGGCTCTGGTAGCTTTTCGCGCCGAGCGTCTGGACGTGATTGCGCATCGAAGCGACGTGCTGGCGCAGCGCCCCTTCGCGCGCGATGTCGTCCTGCGCCTCGAACGCCTCCTGATAGGCATTGAGCGAAACCTTCGCGTCGATCACCAGCTTCTTGTGGCCGGGAATGTTGACGATGGCATCGGGCCGCAGGCGCCCGTCCTCGGTTTCGATGGAGTGCTCGGTGATGAAATCGGTGTGTTCGGACAGGCCGCACTGTTCCAGCACGTTGCGCAGCTGTTGCTCGCCCCAGCGCCCGCGCGCCTTGGGGGCATTGCGCAGTGAATTGCCGAGCCTTGCGGCTTCCTCGCGCACTTTCTCCTGCCCTTCGCGCATCGACTGGATCAGGCCGGTGAGCTGGCCGAACGAATCGACTCGCTTGGCCTCGAGCACCTGGACCTGTTCCTCGTAGCTCCTGAGGCGCGCCCCAACCGGTTCGAGCAGCGAGCGGATACGTTCGGCATTGGCCTTCTCGCTTTCCTCGAAGCGGGCGCCGGCGCGGCGCAGGAAGGCCTCCTGCGCACCTTCGAGGACCTTGGCCCCGGCATTCTCGAATTCCTTGCGCAAGGCTTCCTGCGCCTGGAGCAAAAGACGCTTCTGCTCGTCGAAATTGGCAGTCTTTTCGCGCAGGGTCGCCAGTTCAGAGGCCAGTTCGCGCTGTTCCCGTCGCAGGCCGTCGACAAGCGCGGCATTGTCCGAGCGGACCTTGTCGAGCGTCGCCGTCGCTTCACTGCGCACACGCTCGAGCGCGGCTCCTGCCTCGGCACGCAACTGCTCGATGCGCTGGGCATTTTCGCTGCGCGTCCGCTCAAGCGCTTCGCCCAATGCATCGGCGCGGCTGGCGCGCTCTTCAGCGCTCGCCAGATCGCGAATCGCGGCACGGAACTTCTCGTCCAGCTCGCGCGCCTCACGGTCACGCGTCTCGAACTGGCCGCGCCACTGCGCGCCCGTCCGCGAACCGAAGAACCAACCCAACCCCAGACCGATGACGAGGGCGACGATAGCGAAAATAATCCCTTCCATTCCGTCAGGTTATCCGGAACGTTTCAGGAACGCCAGACCCTGCATCGAACTATCGACAGGAATGATGGGAAGGTGCGGGAGCGGCCCTGTGCCCGGACCGCTCCGCAGCAATCAGGCTGCCTTGCGCAGCTTGTCGAGCTTCTTGAGGACCATCTGGCGCTTCAGGCGCGAGAGGTGATCGATGAACAGGATGCCTTCGAGGTGGTCCATCTCGTGCTGGAGGCACGTGGCCATGAGGTCGTCCATGTCTTCTTCATGGACATTGCCCTCAAGGTCCTGCCAGCGCGCGCGTATGCGGGCCGGACGCTCCACTTCGGCGTAGATCTCGGGAACCGAGAGACAGCCTTCCTGATAGACCGAGTGCTCCTCGGAAGGTTCGAGGATTTCGGGATTGATGAAGATCCGCGGCTCGCGCTTGGTCGGCTGATGCGTGTGGGCATGGCCGCCGTGGGCGGTGCAGACTTCCGGCTCGGCATCGGGATCTTCGGGCTGGAGATCGATGACCAGCACGCGCAGCGGCACGCCGACCTGAATGGCGGCAAGGCCGATGCCGGGGGCATCGTACATCGTCTCGAACATGTCATCGACAAGCGTCTTGAGCTCGTCGTCGAACTTTTCGACGGGCGCGGAGACCTGCTTCAGGCGCGGGTCGGGAACTTCCAGGATTTCGCGAATAGCCATGTATCGCAAATAAGGGCGAAGCGCGATTTTCGCAATATTGACGATGCGCGCAGAATTGCGTTCTTCGCGATTTCTCAGCCGACCGGCCTGCGCGCCCGGATCGCCTGGGCGAGCGTACCCTCGTCGAGATAGTCCAGTTCACCGCCCACCGGGAGCCCGTGGGCCAGCTGGGTAATGCGCACCGGATAGGCCTCCAGCCGCTCGGCGATGTAGTGCGCGGTCGTCTGGCCTTCCAGCGTGGCATTCATCGCCAGCACCACTTCGTCGACCTGCCCTTGCGCGACTCGCACCAGCAGGCGGTCAATCGTCAGGTCTTCCGGGCGGACCCCGTCGAGCGCGGAGAGCCGCCCGCCCAGCACGTGATACTTGCCGGTGAACAGGCGCGCACGGTCGAGCGCCCACAAGTCGGCAACTTCCTCGACAACGCAGATCGAACGGGCATCGCGGCGCGGATCGGCGCAGATCCCGCAAGGGTTGGCGGTATCGATATTGCCGCAGGTATCGCATTCGACGAGCGTATCGCGCACGGCAGAAAGCGCCTCTAGCAGCTGGACCAGCGACGTCTCGCGCCGCTTGATCAGCCAGAGAACCGCGCGCCGCGCCGAACGCGGCCCCAGCCCGGGCAGCCGCGACAAGGCGGCAGTAAGCGTCTCGATCTCTTGCGATGCCATGACCAATTCCCTAACCGCTCGGGCAGAGCTTGTCGAAGCATGACCATGTCTTATGCGCAATCGCGCCCTTCGACTCTTCGACAGGTTCCGGCCTCAGGCGAGCGGAGAATCGAATTGCGCATCATCTTCATGGGAACGCCCCAGTTCGCAGTGCCGGCGCTCGTCGCGCTGGTGGAGGCGGGGCATGAAGTCGTGGCCGTCTATACCCAGCCGCCGCGTCCCGGCGGCCGTCGCGGCAAGGAACTGACCCCCTCCCCGGTCCACAAGGAAGCCGAAGTGCGCGGCATCGAAGTGCGCCATCCGGTTTCGCTGAAAGGCGCGGAAGAGCAAGCCGCGTTCGCGGCACTGGAGGCCGACGTCGCCATCGTCGCGGCTTACGGTTTGCTCCTGCCGCAGGCGATCCTCGATGCCCCGCGCAAGGGCTGCCTCAACATCCACGCCTCGATCCTGCCGCGCTGGCGCGGCGCCGCGCCGATCCAGCGGGCCATCCTTGCCGGCGATCCGACGACGGGCGTGACGATCATGCAGATGGAAGCCGGGCTGGATACCGGGCCGATGCTGGCGACCCTGCGCACCACCATCGACGCCAAGACCGCCGGCGAACTGGCCGACGAACTGGCCGACAAGGGCGCGCAGCTCATGGTCGGCACCTTGCGCGAGCTGGACAATCACCGCCCGGTCACCCAGCCCGAAGACGGCGTGACTTACGCCAGGAAGATCGAAAAGGCAGAGGCCCGCCTCGATTTCACCGCCGATGCAGATCAGGTGGAACGGCAGGTGCGCGCCTTCCAGACAGCCCCCGGCGCCTTTTTCGAGCTGGAGGGCGAGCGCTACAAGGTTCTCGCCGCACAGGTCGTCGAAGGATCGGGCAATCCCGGCGCCGTGCTCGACGATGCCTTGACGATCGCCTGCGCTTCGGGCGCGATCCGGGTCACGCGCATCCAGCGCGCCGGCAAGCCCGCGATGGATACCGCCGACCTGCTGCGCGGCCGCCCGGTCCCGGCCGGAACCGTGATCGCCTGACCCGATGACGCGCTACGCCCTCACCCTCGAATTCGACGGCAGCCCGTTCATGGGCCTGCAGCGTCAGGCTCACGGTCCCTCGGTGCAGCAGAGCGTCGAGGACGCCGTCCATGCGATCACCGGCGAAACCGCGATCATGCACGCGGCCGGACGCACCGATGCGGGCGTCCACGCCCTGGCGATGCGGGCCCATGTCGAGATCGAAAAGCCGTTCACACCGTTTCGGCTGATGGAAGCGATCAACGCAAAGCTGCGCCCCGACCCCATCGCCGTGATCGCCTGCGAGGAAGTGCCCGACGACTGGCACGCCCGCTTTTCGTGCATCGGGCGCGCCTATATCTATCGCATCGTCAACCGCCGCGCGCCGCTCACGCTCGAGCGCGGCAAGGCCTGGCAAGTTGCCAAGCCGCTCGACGCACAGGCGATGCATCGCGCCGCACAGTTCCTTGTCGGACGTCATGACTTCACCACCTTCCGCTCGGCCCATTGCCAGGCGCAAAGCCCGCTCAAGACACTCGACCGCCTCGACGTACGGCGCGAAGACGAGCATGTCCTGATCGAGGCCGAGGCGCGCAGTTTCCTGCACCACCAGGTGCGCTCCATGGTCGGCTGCCTTGCCATGGTCGGCATGGGCCGCTGGCGCGAGGAGCAGGTGCGCGAAGCACTGGAAGCGCGCGACCGCCAGGCGCTCGGATTGAATGCCCCCCCAGACGGCCTTTATTTCGTAAGGGCCGTATATTCTGGAGAATGACATGAGCCATACCGGCACGGAACTCACAACGCGGCTCGACGCCAACGGAACCTTGACCGTGCAATTGCGCGAACGGACCTGGGAAGCGCCAAAGGGTCGCCAGGTTCTGGTCCGCATGGAAGCATCGCCGATCAACCCTTCGGACCTCGCCCTCCTTTTCGCAGCGGCCGACCTTGAAAACGCGACCTACTCTCCCGGCAAGCTCGTCGCGCAGATGCCCGAGGCCTACACCAGGGTTGCAAGCGCGCGCCATGGCCTTGACCTGCCAGCAGGGAGCGAAGGCGCAGGCACTGTCGTCGCTGCCGGTGACGAGCCGGCAGCGCAGGCACTGATGGGCAAACGCGTCGCCTGCGTTCCGGGCACGGCCTATGCCACCTATGCCTATTGCGATGCCGCGATGGCGATTGCCCTTGACGATGCCACGAGCGCCGAGCAGGCGGCCTCCAGCTTCGTCAATCCGATGACCGCGCTGGGCTTCGTGGAGACGATGAAGGCCGAAGGCTTCACCGCCCTGATCCACGCCGCCGCCGCGTCGAACCTGGGCCAGATGCTGGTACGCATCTGCTAGGAGGACGGGATCGACCTCATCAACATCGTGCGCAGCGATGAACAGGTGAAGCTGCTGCAGGACCTTGGCGCCAAGTACATAGTCAACTCGTCAGAGCCCGATTTCATGTCCAGGCTCGTTGCCGCGGTCTCCGAAACCGGTGCACGCCTCGGCTTCGATCCCATCGGCGGCGGCACCATGGCCAGCGCCATGCTCAATGCGATGGAAGTGGACGCGGCCAGGAACATCGAATTCAACCGCTACGGTTCGTCCGAGTTCAAGAAAGTCTACATCTATGGAAAGCTGGATACCGGGCCGACCACGATCGCCGGAAACATCGGCTTTGCCTGGGAGCTTGCCGGATGGCTGCTGCCCAATTTCCTCGCCAAAGTCGGACCGCAGGTAGCCGGGCGCATGCGCGCTCGCGTCATGCAGGGCCTGGACACCACTTTCGCCAGCCGCTTCAGCGACCGCATCGGTCTTGGCGACATGCTCACGCGCGAAGCGGTGTGCCGTTACGCGGCGCGGCGAACCGGACAGAAATTCCTGATCCTGCCCAACGGGTGATCGGGCAGGCCGGGCGTGGGCAGGGTCAGACCTTGCCCACGACGCTTTCGGGAAGGTCGGTGCCGAAGACGCGCTGGTAGTACTCGGCCACCATCACGCGTTCGGTCTCGTCGCACTTGTTGAGGAAGGTGAGACGGAAGGCGAAGCCGACGTCCTTGAAGATCTCGGCGTTCTGGGCCCAGGTGATCACTGAACGCGGGCTCATCACGGTCGAGATATCGCCGTTCATGAAGCCCTGGCGCGAGAAGTCGGCAACCTTCACCATGTCGGTGATGGTCTTCACGTCCATGCTCGGGACCTTCTTGTGGACGATGTCCACTTCGATGTCCTCAGGCAGGTAGTTAAGGCCCACGACCATGTTCCAGCGGTCCATCTGGCCCTGGTTGATCTGCTGCGTGCCGTGATAAAGGCCCGAGGTATCGCCAAGGCCCACGGTGTTTGCCGTGGCGAAGAGGCGGAAATTGCGGTCCGGGCGGATCACGCGGTTCTGGTCGAGAAGCGTCAGCTTGCCCTCGGTCTCGAGGATGCGCTGGATCACGAACATGACGTCCGGGCGTCCTGCGTCATACTCGTCGAAGACCAGCGCGACCGGGTGCTGCAGAGCCCAGGGCAACAGGCCCTCGCGGAACTCGGTGACCTGCAACCCGTCGCGCAGGACGATGGCATCGCGGCCGATCAGGTCGATGCGGCTGATGTGCGCGTCGAGGTTGATGCGGATGCACGGCCAGTTGAGGCGCGCTGCGACCTGCTCGATATGGGTCGACTTGCCGGTGCCGTGGTAGCCTTGCACCATGACGCGCCGGTTGTAGGCAAAGCCTGCAAGGATCGCCAGCGTGGTATCCGGATCGAAGACGTAAGTCTCGTCGAGATCGGGCACGCGCTCATCCGCCTTGGAGAAGGCAGGCACCTTCATGTCGATGTCGATGCCGAACGTCTCGCGGACGTCAATCTCGATATCGGGAGCGGCAAGCAGCGTGGAATCGCGGCGGTCGGTCTTGATGTTCGCGGAGTCAGTCATTGCGTGACCTCGCCTAAAGGACCGGGCGCTGCACCGCAATAAGCTTTACGGGGTTGAAGCGGTGGACCTGTGACTTGCGGGAGGCAAGCTGGCCCTTCCTCCCCCCGCGCCTCAGCCTTCGCACTTGGGCGGCAAGGCGAACAGGTCGATGAAACGCTGCGCCAAGGCCGGATCGCCTTCGATCTTCAGCTTGCCCCCGGCTTCGGCAGGGCTTTGCTTGCCGTAGAAAACGGGCAGGAAATCGGTCGCATCCGGCGCCGTGAAGCGCAGATCGGGCGAAGTCATCCCCTCCCCGATGGGGTGAATCGCCAGGTCACCCTCACGCAGACGCCCTGCAAAGTGCTGCTCGCCCACGTTGAACGCGATCCACAGCTCCAACCCGCTCGCCCGGGCCGGAACGATCATCGTGCGCAAGGAAAGCATCAGCGCAACGGGCGTCAACGGAAGCGTGTGGTCGTGCAAGGGCGAGCGCACCGCCCAGCGGCCAAGTTCCTGCAACACCGGCTCGAGCGCCCTGCCCCAGTCGGTCAGGCCATAGACTTGCGCGGAAACCGGCGGCTTGCGGAACGATCGGGCGACAATCCCGTTCGCCTGCAGCGTCTCCAGCCGCTCGGTCAGCACCTTGGCGCTTAGGTTGGGGAGCGCCTGGCGCAGTTCGCTGAAGCGGCGGGCGCCCAGCATCATTTCACGCACGATCAGCAAGGACCAGCGCTCGCCGATCAGCTCCATGGCGAAGGCCGCGCCGCAGGCATCGGCGTACCACCGGCCGTGCGGTCCCTCGTCACTACTCACCGCAACTTTCGACCCTTTGGTATCTTTTTGTAACTTCATAGTTGCTTTTTGTAACCCTCAAGCACACCCTTGCGCAAGCTCGATTCGCCATAAAGCGCATCGCAAGCCAACACGGACTGCCCCCGCCGTTCGTCGACATACAGGAGAGTACGGATGCCGATTCGCCCCGATGCCGAAATCGAGATCACTGCCTTCGACTGGGTCCCTTCCTTCGCTCGCGGTTTCGTGCGCGACTTGCGCCCGCGCTGGGCCTGCGAGGAACTCGGCCTGCCCTATCGCGAGCGGCTGATCAGCGCAATGAAACGGCCCGAATGGTACTACGACGACCAGCCTTGGGGCCAGGTGCCGTTCCTGCGCGACGGTGAAGTGTGCCAGTTCGAAAGCGGAGCGATCCTGATCCACCTGGCCGAGAAAGGCGGCGGTCTTCTCCCGCAAAGCGGGCAAGCCCGCGCGTCGACGCTTTCATGGCTGTTCGCTGCGTTCAACAGCATCGAGCCGATGGTCTTCGAACTCAACAATGTGGAGACTTTCTCCGCCAAGTCCGACTGGGCGCCCCTGCGCCGCCCCTCACTGCTGGAAACCGTGGCCAGGCGGCTCGACCGGCTCGAAGCGCGGGCGCCGCAGGACGGGTGGATCGCCGGCGAATTTTCCATCGCCGATATCGCGATGGTCACGGCCCTGCGCGAACTGGCCGGACGCGGACAGCTCGATGACCGCTCCGGCCTCGCCGCCTATGTCGAACGGGCCACTGCACGTCCGGCGTTCCAGACTGCATTAAAAGCACAACTGGACGTTTTCGATGCCCATGCCCCGGTCGAACCCGCAGGAGCCTGACATGACTTATGTCGAAGGATTCGTGATCGCGGTGCCCATCGTGAACAAGGCCAGCTTCATCGCCCATGCCGAGGAATTCGACGCGCTGTTCGTCGAAAAGGGCGCCAGCCGCGTCGTCGAATGCTGGGCTGAAGACGTTCCGCACGGAAAGCAGACCGATTTCTATCGCAGCGTCGCGGCACGGGACGACGAGGCGGTCGTCTTCAGCTGGATCGAGTGGCCCGACAAGGCCACCCGCGACAAGGGCATGGACGCGGTCATGACCGATCCGCGCATGGACATGAACAACAATCCCGTCCCCTTCGACGGGGCACGGATGATCTTCGGCGGCTTTACGCCCGTCGTCGACATGGGAGCCTGACCATGACCAATCCTACAGGAAGCTTCATCTGGTACGAACTGATGACGACCGATCCCGATGCGGCGGCGCGCTTCTACGGCAGCGTCGTGGGCTGGACGGTTGCGGCAGGTACGCCTGACCAGACCGGCGGCATGGATTACCGCATGTTCGGGCGTTCCGACGGCGGCAATGCAGGCGGAATGCTCAAATTGACGGACGAGATGGTTGCCGGCGGCGCACGGCCCACATGGCTGCCCTATCTTTATACGCCCGATGTCGACCGCGAAGTGGCCGAGATCGAAGCGGAAGGCGGCAAGGTGATGATGCCCGCAAGCGACCTGCCCGTAGGCCGCATTGCGATGGTCACCGATCCTCAGGGCGTCCCGATCTACCTCATGGCCCCGATCCCGCCTGCGGATAAGCCCGATGCCGCCAGCGACGTCTTCTCCGTGTCCGAAAACCAGCACGTGCGCTGGAACGAACTGGCCAGTCCCGACCAGGCCGCATCGATGGACTTCTACGCCCGTCATTTCGGATACGCATTCAACGAAAAGATGGCGATGGGCGAGATGGGCGACTACTGCTTCATCGATCATCACGGCGTCACCCTGGGCGCAATCATGCCGCAGATGAACCCGCAGCAGCCAACCTTGTGGCTGTTCTATTTCGGGGTGCCCTCATTGCTCGCCGCAAAGCAGCGGATCGAAGATGCCGGAGGGCAGATCATCATGGGGCCGCACGAAGTTCCCGGCGGCGAATGGATCGTGGTCGGTCTCGATCCTCATGGCGCCCCGTTCGGTCTGGTCGGCCCCAAGGGCGAATAAGCGAATAGGCATTGACGCGCGGCACATGTTCTACGCATGTTCCCCTAAAGCCTTGGCGTCTTGAGGAGACCGGACAGTGGCCGATTATACCTTCTTCACCAACCCGATGTCGCGCGGACAGATCGCCCGCTGGGCCCTGCACGAAGCGGGTGCGGACTATGACCAGGTCCTCGTTGACTGGAAGGACAAGCCGGCCGCATTTCTTGCCGCCAACCCGATGGGCAAGGTGCCGACCCTGATCCATCATGCCGAGGATGGCGACAGGGTCGTAACCGAGGCTGCAGCGATCTGCCTCTACCTCGCCGAAATGCATCCCGAGGCGGGCCTGCTGCCCAACGATTCGGAGATGGCCGACTACTATCGCTGGACTTTCTTCGCCTCGGGGCCGGTCGAGCAGGCGATCACTTCGCGCAGTCTCCGCTTCGAACCGACGCCGGAGCAGGAGGCGATGGCCGGTTGGGGCAACTTCGATCGCACGATGGACGCACTCGAAGCGCATCTCGACAACGTGCGCTGGGTCTGCGGGGACCGCTTCACTATGGCCGACGTCTATGTCGGCAGTTCGGTCGACTGGGGCCTCAATTTCGGCGTGATGCCGCCCCGCCGGGCTTTCGTCGGCTATGCCGAGCGGGTCCAGTCGCGCCGGGCCTACAAGGCAGCCAAGGCGGTCGACAATGCCCTGATAGCGGAGATGAGGAAATGACAGCGAAGAACCGCACCGGCCTTGCGCGCGAAGGCAAGGCTTATGAGGGCGCGCAAAGCGGAGCGGAAGCGTGAGCGTCGAGCTGAACCACACGATCGTATGGTCTTCGGACAAGAATCATTCGGCGAGGTTTGTCGCGGATATTCTCGGCCTGCCTGAGCCGGGCAGTTTCGGACGCTTTCGCGTCCTTGAACTCGCCAACGGAGCATCATTGGACTTTGCCGACAGAGAGGGCCCAATCGCGCGGCAACACTATGCCTTCCTGGTCAGCGATGAAGAGTTCGACACCATCTTCGCCCGCATCAAGGAAAAGGGCATCCGCTTCTGGGCCGATCCCGGCCAGGAACAACCCGGGCAGATCAATCACAGGTTCGGCGGCCGGGGCGTCTATTTCGAAGGGCCTGACGGCCACAACCTCGAAGCCCTGACTGCTCCTTACTCAGAGGCCGAAGCATGAGTCTCGCGCTCTACGGTCACCCCTTTTCGTCCTATACCTGGAAGGCGATGATCGCGCTTCACGCCGCGCAGATCGCTTTCGACTTTCGCATCGTCGACCCAGACCATCCCGAAAATGGAGAAGTCGTCCAGACGACGGGGCCGCTCGGCAAGTTTCCGGTCCTCGTCGACGGCAAGACCCGCATTTTCGAAGCGACATCGATCGTCGAGCACGTCGCGTTGCATCACGCGCCCGATGCAGGCCTGCTTCCCTTCGATGCATCCGAAGCCGCGCGGGTGCGGATGATGGACCGGGTCTTCGACAATTACGTCATGGCCCCGATGCAGGCCGTGGTCGACGAATACCTGCGCGCGCCCGAGAATCCCGACATGGCGCGCGCGGCCGAACAGCGCGGACGGCTGGACCGCACGTACGGCTGGCTGGAAGCCTGGCTCGGATCCTACGAATTGCCCGAAAGCGTGACGCTGATCGAATGCGCGGCGGCGCCTTCGCTGTTCTACGCCGACTGGGTGCATCCCATCGCCGATGGCATGTCGCGGCTCAAACGCTGGCGCGCTCACCTGCTCGCCCTGCCCCCGGTCGCCAAATGTGTCGATGCCGCCCGGCCTTATCGCGCCTTTTTCCCGCTCGGCGCGCCCGACCGGGACTGAATCGAAACCGGACTTCCAAAAGGAGAGAGATCGATGTCCGAGGCATCCAATGAGCTGTCGGTAACCCGTTTCATTGCCGCGCCGCCTGCCAAGGTCTGGGAGGTCATGGCCGAGCGGCAGGAGGAATGGTGGTGCCCCAGGCCATGGCGCGTCGAGGTGGACCAGCAGGAACGCCGCCCGGGCGGCGCCTGCCGGATGACCATGTACGGCCCCAATGGCGAAGTCGCCCCGCAGGTCGGCATCTACCTCGCCTATGACGAGGGCGAGCGCTTCGTGACTACCGATGCCGTCGTCGGGGACTTTCAGCCATCAGGCCCTTTCATGATCGGAATCTGGGAAATCGCGCCCGAAGCAGACGGCACGCGCTATACCGCCAGGGCCCGCCACTGGAGCGAGGAAACCCGCCGCAACCATGAGGAAATGGGCTTCATCGAGGGCTGGAATGCCTGCGCCGCCCAGCTTGCCGAGATCTGCGAAGCCGAAGCGGGCTGAGCGCAATTGCGCTTAGGCGAAAGCGGCCGCCCGGCGCAGCAACTGGTAGGCCTCGACCACCACCTGCAGGCGCGCCTCGTGGCCGCGGTCACCGCCGTTATGGTCGGGATGATACTTGCGCAGCAGGCTCGTGTAGCGCTGGCGCAGCCCCCTGCGGTCGATGTCCGCGTGCAGCCCGAGGACGTCGAGCGCGCGCCGCTCGTCCGGCGTGAAGCGATGATTATGGGGGCCCATCCCGGCCTGACTGCGCCGCACATGCGCGCGGGCCCTGCCGCTGATCGCCTCCAGCGGATCGGCAAAGTCGGCCCAGCGCGGCACGCCGTCCACCCCGGCGTCGGGCCGAAAGGCGCGGGTATGCGTTTCCCATCCGTGTAGCGGCGACTGGGCGCGCAGGATCTCTTCGGCCTCCATGCCCTCGAAATAGTCGTAGCCCGCATTGAACTGCCGCACGTGCTCCAGGCAGAACCAGCGGTAGTCTCCCGGGCCGTCAAATCCCGAGGGACGAGCCCCCGGCGCCCGGAATTCGCCCGCATGCTCGCACCCGGGCCAGCTGCATTCGCGGCCCGCGGTTTCGTGTCTTCCATGAAATCTGCTGTACTTCACCCGCTTCAAGATGGACTCGGATGCGCCTAAATGGAAGACATGAACGGACCGATAGCACAGGAAATGCGGCAACTGCTCACAGCGGCCTTTGCCCCCACCCATCTCGAAATCACCAACGATTCCGCCAGTCACAGCGGTCATATGGGCGATGACGGCAGCGGCGAATCGCACTTTACCATCGTGATCGAGAGTGAGCGCTTCGCCGGCGTTTCGCGCCTGCAGCGCCAACGCCTCGTCAATGCGGCGCTGGGCGACATCCCGGGTCAACGGGTCCATGCGCTGGCTATCAAGGCCCGCGCACCCGGGGAGTAGGTCCAGGCCCCTAGGCCCGGCATCCGGCCGGATCGGCGACAAGGCAGCAAGGTCCTCGCGGGCCTCTGAATGAACAACCGGGGCGATGGAGGCAGGCCATCCAGACGATCGCGCCGCATTGCCCCTCCATCGCGTGTTGCCCTTTGCCGCTGCCGCGCCTAAATGCGCGCCCTATGCCAAATCCGCTGACATTTGCCGTGCCCAAGGGCCGTATCCTCGACGAAGCGCTGCCGCTGATGGCGCGCGCCGGTGTGGTGCCCGATGCGGAGTTCCACGACAAGAAGTCGCGCGCGCTGTCTTTCGCCTGCGAAGGCAGCGACATGCGCCTGATCCGTGTGCGCGCATTCGACGTTGCCACGTTCGTCGCTCATGGCGCTGCGCAAGTCGGCATCGTCGGCTCGGACGTGGTCGAGGAATTCAACTATTCCGACCTCTATGCCCCGGTCGATCTCGACATCGGTCATTGCCGCCTCTCGGTTGCCGAGATGGCTGACAAGGTCGGCGGGCCGCTGCCCTCGCACTTGCGCATCGCCAGCAAGTATCCGAATCTCACCCGCCGCCACTTCGAGAAGCTGGGCGTGCAGGCCGAAGTCGTGAAGCTGAACGGCGCGATGGAACTCGCCCCGACGCTGGGCCTTTCGAGCCGCATCGTCGATCTCGTCTCCACCGGGCGCACGCTCAAGGAAAACGGTCTGGTCGAGACCAGCCGCATCCTCGACATTTCCGCGCGCCTGATCGTCAACCGCGCCGCCCTGAAGACCGACGAGCGTGTCGCCTCGCTGGTCGAGCGTTTCCGCGCACTCGTTGCCGAAGGCGCCGGGGCGCCCGCCTGATGCTGCGCCTTTCGACACACGATGAAGGCTTCGCCGAAGCCTTCCGGCGCGTCGTCGCCGACCGCCGCGAAAGCGCGGTCGATGTCGCCAAGGACGTTGCCGAAATCCTTGCCGCCGTGCGCAAACGCGGCGACGCTGCGCTGGCCGAATACACGCAGCGCTTCGACGGGCACGACCTGGACCGGAGCGGCTGGCAGGTCGACGCCGAAACCTGCCGTGAGGCCTTCGAAGCGCTCAAGCCCGAGCTGCGCGAAGCCCTTGAACTGGCTGCGACCCGCATCCGCGCCTATCACGAAGCGCAGCTTCCCGAGGATCGCGACTACACCGACGCGGCCGGCGTGCGCCTCGGCGCAACCTGGCGCGCGGTCGACGCTGCGGGCCTCTACGTCCCCGGCGGACGCGCGGCCTATCCTTCATCGATGCTGATGAACGCGATTCCCGCCAAGGTCGCAGGCGTCGAGCGTCTCGTCGTCGTCACCCCCACCCCCAAGGGCGAAGTAAACGCGCTTGTTCTCGCCGCCGCGCACCTGGCCGGCGTGGACGAGGTGTGGCGCGTGGGCGGTGCTCATGCCGTTGGCGCTCTGGCCTATGGCACCGGGCGGATCGCCCCGGTCGACGTGATCACCGGGCCGGGCAATGCCTGGGTCGCCGAAGCCAAGCGCCAGCTCTACGGGGTTGTCGGCATCGACATGGTTGCCGGGCCGAGCGAAATCCTCGTGATCGCCGATGCAAAGAACGAACCGCGCCGGATCGCCGCCGACCTGCTGAGCCAGGCCGAACACGATCCGACCTCGCAGTCGATCCTGATCACCGACGACGCTGCCTTCGCCGATGCCGTGGCTGCGGCCGTCGAGACCGAACTGGCAGCATTGGCAACCGAGCAGACCGCCCGCACCAGCTGGAACGACAACGGGGTGATCGTCGTCGTCGGCAGCTTCGACGAGGCCCCTGCCCTCGCCAATGCACTGGCGGCCGAACACGTCGAGATCGCCACGGACGATCCCGAAGCTCTGATGAAGCAGATCCGCCACGCCGGGTCGGTCTTCCTCGGACGCATGACCCCCGAAGCGGTCGGCGACTATGTCGCGGGTCCCAACCACGTGCTGCCCACCGGACGGCGCGCACGCTTCTCCTCGGGCCTTTCGGTCCTCGATTTCATGAAGCGCACCAGCTTCATCCAACTCGACCAGGCGGCGCTCGAGGCCATTGGCCCCGCCGCCGTCGCCCTTGCCGATGCGGAAGGGCTCCCCGCGCATGCGCGCTCGATTCAAGTAAGGCTTGGCCAATGACCGCCCGTAACAAAGCCCGTGCCGCCGCCCGCCTCGCCGCGGTGCAGGCACTCTACCAGCATGACATGGAAGCGACGCCGCAAGCCTCGCTGCTCGACGAATTCCATCGCCATCGCCTCGGCATGGAGATCGACGAGGACCAGTACGCCAAGGCCGAGACCGCCTTCTTCGACGACGTCGTCAAGGGCGTGATCGCGCGCCGCGACGAAATCGACGAGATCCTCACCGGCAAGCTGGCCGAAGGCTGGTCGCTCGCCCGCCTCGACAAGACCATGCTCCAGATCCTGCGCTGCGGCGCATGGGAGCTGATGGCCCGTGCCGACGTGCCGACCGGCGCCGCAATCAGCGAATATGTCGACGTCGCCCACGCATTCTTCGAGGCGCGCGAGGCGAAGTTCGTCAACGGCGTACTCGATTCGGTCGCCAAGGCGGTTCGCTGATCCCTCGACAGGATCGGCGTTCATCGCCATGCTGCTGGCGTGACAAGCGAATTTGCCTTCATCGAAGCGCTGCGTGCGATTGCCACAGATCCGGCCGCGCGCGGGCTCGATGACGATGCTGCCGTCATCGAAATCGGCGAGGAAAAGCTGGTCCTGACCATGGATACCGTGGTCGAGGGCGTGCATTTCCTGCCCGCCGATCCGCCAGCCGACGTCGCGTGGAAGCTGGTCGCCGTCAACGTCTCCGACCTGGCGGCGAAAGCCGCTCAGCCGCTTGGCTGCCTCTATTCCCATGCACTTGGCGAAGCCGCCTGGGACGCGGCGTTTCTCGTCGGCCTGAGGGCTGCTGCCGATCACTTCGCGCTTCCCCTGCTGGGCGGGGATACGGTGCGCATGCCCGAAGGCGCACCGCGCAGTTTCTCGCTCACGGCGCTGGGTCGCGGGCCACATGGCTGCCCGGTCCCCTCGCGTTCAGGCGCACGGCCGGGCGACCGGGTATGGGTCAGCGGCACGATCGGCGATTCCGGGGTCGGGCTCGCGGTCCTCGACGGCAAGTTGAATGCGGCCACGCTCTCAGCCGAAAACGCCCGCTGGCTAAGCCAACGCTACCGCCGCCCTTCCCCCGTTCCCGCACTCGGCGCTGCGCTTGGCCCGATGGTCAATGCGATGATGGACATTTCCGACGGCCTTCTCGTCGATGCGCGGCGCATGGCGGGCGCAAGCGCGGTGCGGATCGTCCTTGGCCTCGAAAGCGTGCCGCTTTCGCGCGCCTTGCGCGAGACCGCCGGACAGGATCGCGCTGCCCGGATCGCCGCAGTCACAGCAGGCGACGACTACTGCCTGCTGTTCACCGCGCCGCCTGAAAGAACCGCCGGAATTCGCGAAGCTGCGGCAGGCCTTGGATGCGAGGTCAATGCCGTCGGCGTCGTCGTCAAGGGCGATGGACTGACGCTCATGCACGACGACGAACCTGTCCCCCTGCCCGAGCGCCTCGGCTACCAGCACTGACATTGCGACCGCGCACAAGTCGGTGAACAGTACGCAAGCCCTTAGAACATGGCGCTTGCCAGTATCGAGCCTTGTCTATAGCCCTTGCCACTTCGAGCGGGAAAACTCGCCGAAATAGAGGAACTCTTTGGGAAGGGGGCGTTCTGTGAGTCTAGTCACGATCGCAATAGGCCTCGGACTTCTGGCCATTATCTATGGCCTGGAGACCAGTAGGCAAGTTCTGGTCAATTCGACCGGCAATGAAAAGATGCAGGAAATCGCAGCGGCCATTCAGGAAGGCGCACAGGCCTACCTCAAGCGGCAATATTCCACGATTGCACTGGTCGGCATCGTCGTCGCCATAATCATCGCGGTAACCTTGGGCATGATTTCGGCCGTGGCCTTCGTCGCAGGCGCCGTCCTGTCGGGGGTGGCCGGTTTCGTCGGCATGAACATCTCTGTCCGTGCCAACGTGCGCACCGCGGCCGCAGCCCAGGAAGGGTTGCAGCAAGGGCTGACGCTGGCTTTCCGCGCCGGCGCGATTACCGGCATGCTCGTGGCGGGCCTCGCCCTGCTCGCGATTTCGGTCCTGTTCTGGTACCTGACCGGCCCTGCCGGATACAGCGTAGGCGGTGAAGACCGCACCGTCGTCCAGGCCTTGACGGCCCTGGCCTTCGGCGCGTCGCTGATCTCGATCTTCGCGCGTCTTGGCGGCGGTATCTTCACCAAGGCCGCCGACGTCGGCGCCGACCTCGTCGGCAAGGTCGAGGCCGGAATTCCCGAAGACGACCCGCGCAACCCGGCCGTCATCGCCGACAACGTGGGCGACAACGTGGGCGACTGCGCCGGCATGGCCGCCGACCTGTTCGAAACCTACGTGGTCACCGTGGGCGCAACGATGATCCTCACCGCGCTGCTGATGAAGAACCTCGGTGAAGTGCTCATCCAGATGATGTCGCTGCCGCTTCTGATCGGCGGCGTGTGCATCGTGACCTCGATCATCGGCACCTATTTCGTCCGCCTCGGCAAGTCTAACAACATCATGGGCGCCATGTACAAGGGCTTCCTGGTCACCGCCGTGCTGTCGGTTCCGGCGATCTGGTGGGCTATCAGCTTTGCCCTGGGCAGCATGGAAACGCCGATCGGCGATGCCGACTTCAACGGCCGCTCGCTGTTCTACTGCGCGCTGGTGGGCCTGGTAATCACCGGCCTGATCATCTGGATTACCGAATACTACACCGGCACCAACTTTCGTCCGGTCAAGTCCATCGCCAAGGCTTCGGTCACGGGGCACGGCACGAACGTGATCCAGGGCCTTGCCATCAGCCTTGAGGCGACTGCGCTGCCGACGATCGTCATCGTCGCCGGCATCATCGTCGCCCACCAGCTCGCGGGCCTGCTCGGCATTGCCTATGCGGCAACCGCCATGCTCGCTCTGGCGGGAATGGTCGTGGCGCTCGACGCCTATGGCCCGGTCACCGACAATGCCGGCGGCATTGCGGAAATGGCCGGACTGGAAGACGCGGTGCGCGAAAAGACCGATGCCCTCGATGCCGTGGGCAACACCACCAAGGCGGTCACCAAAGGCTATGCCATCGGTTCTGCCGGCCTGGCCGCGCTGGTCCTTTTCGCCGCCTATACGACCGACTTGCGGGAGTTCTTCCCGGGGCTGACCGTCAATTTCAGTCTCGAGAATCCCTATGTCATTGTCGGGCTGCTGCTTGGCGCGCTCCTGCCCTATCTCTTCGGAGCCATGGGCATGACCGCGGTGGGCCGCGCGGCAGGTGATGTCGTCGTCGACGTGCGCGACCAGTTCGCCAAGAACAAGGGCATCATGGAGGGCACTTCGAAGCCCGACTATGCCCGCACGGTCGACCTCGTCACCAAGGCAGCGATCAAGGAGATGATCATCCCCTCGCTGCTGCCGGTTCTGGCGCCGATCGTGGTCTATTACGTGATCACTGCGGTTGCCGGGCGCGAGAACGGCTTCGCCGCTCTGGGCGCCCTGTTGCTGGGCGTGATCGTCGGCGGCCTGTTCGTCGCACTCTCGATGACCTCGGGCGGCGGCGCATGGGACAATGCCAAGAAATTCATCGAGGACGGCAACTACGGCGGCAAGGGCTCTGAAGCCCACAAGGCCGCGGTCACCGGCGATACCGTGGGCGATCCCTACAAGGATACCGCGGGTCCGGCCGTCAATCCGATGATCAAGATCACCAACATCGTGGCATTGCTGCTGCTCGCTGCACTCGCCGCAGGATAAAGGTTACCGCACGACGGTAAGCCTGAGGGCCTGTCGGATCATCCGTCAGGCCCTTTTTTCTGCCTGCTTCGCGCCGAAACAGGGTGACCGGGCATCGTTAGCAATTCCTTGAAGGAAACCCGCTAGGTCAGCTTCAGGAAATCCATGCTCGCTCGAAGTGGAAGTTCAGGACAGTGGCAAGCCTGCCCAAGGAGGAACGCACGCGCCCGGTCCCTGCGACCGATACCGTCGACCTGCGTGCCGACGCCGGGACCCTGAGCTGCGTTCCCTGGCGCCACCTCGAGGCGGAGATCGCCGCGTGGGACAGTCTTGCGCGCGAAGCCAGTGAGCCCAATCCCTTTTTCGAGAGCTGGTACTTGCTGCCTTCGCTGCGGCAATTGCCCGAGACCCACCGCGTGAGGATCCTGCGCTTCGAACGCGGCGGCCGCCTCGCCGGAATCCTGCCGGTCCTGCGCGCGGGCCGTTACTATCGCTGGCCGGTCCCCCAGATCTCGAGCTGGCTGCATGCCAACTGTTTCTGCGGCGCGCCGCTGGTTGCGCAAGGAAGCGAACACGAATTCTGGCGAGCGGTACTCAAGTGGGCCGACCATAGCCCCGGCGCAGCCCTGTTCATGCACTTGCGCGCCATGCCGCTCGGCACGCCGCTTCACGCCGCGCTGGAGAGCGTCCTTGCCGAGCAGCGGCGCCAAGCCGCGCTCGTCCACCTTGAACACCGCGCCATGCTGGCCTCCAATCTTGGCGCGCAAGCCTATCTCGAGGCATCGCTCTCTACCAAGAAGCGCAAGGAACTGCGCCGCCAGGCCAAGCGGCTCGCCGATGAAGGCGAACTTGCCGTGATCCGCCAGCGCGATGCCGAAGGGATCGAGGCATGGTGCGATGCCTTCCTCTCGCTCGAGGCTTCGGGCTGGAAGGGCAAGGCCGGCTCGGCCCTCGCCTGCGATCCGGCGACGGAGAGCCTCTTGCGCGAAAGCCTCGCGGGCGGCGCCTTGAACGGCAAGCTGGAGCGGCTGACGCTGACGCTGGACGGTCGGCCGCTGGCGATGCTGGCGACGTTCCTGTCTCCACCGGGGGCCTTCTCGTTCAAGACCGCCTTCGACGAAACCTACGCCCGCTTCTCCCCCGGCGTCCTCCTGCAGCGGGAGAACCTCGAGATGCTCGCGCGCGAGGATATCGCCTGGACGGACAGTTGCGCAGCCTCCGACCACCCGATGATCGACCACTTCTGGCGCGAGCGTCGCCCGGTCGGACGTCTATCCATCGCAATCGGCGGGCGCCTGCGCCGCGCCGCTTTCCGCCAATTCGTGCGCGCCGAGACTGCGCGCAATCCCACAGGAACGTCTTCATGAGCGTTTTCCCGCCCAGCGCCCGAGTGACATTTGCCGCCAACTACCCGGAAATTCCGCATAAGCTGGTTCACACCCTCGGCGCCCATCCGCTGCTGGACTTCGGTGCGCTTGCCGATCTTGCCGAAGCGCTGCCGGAAGCCTCGATAGAGTACAACGCCGGCAACCAGCCCATCGGCATAGATGGCAAGCCCGCGGCGACCGGCATTCCCATCGGCGAAACGATCCGTTCGATCGAGACGAGCAATTCGTGGGCCGCGCTCAAGAACATAGAGCAGCATCCGTCCTACGCGGCCCTGCTGGAGGATCTTCTCGACGAATTGCGCCCGCAGATCGAGGCTAGGACCGGGCGCATGATGAAGACCCAGGGCTTCGTCTTCGTGACCTCGGCAGGCGGCGTGACGCCCTATCACTTCGATCCGGAGCACAATATCCTGCTGCAGGTGCGCGGCTCGAAGGTGATGACGCAGTTTCCCGCCGGGGATGCCCGCTATGCGCCCGACGAAGTGCACGAAACCTACCACACTGGCGGCGGTCGGGAATTGCGCTGGAGCGAAGATCTGCTCTCGGGTGGCCGTGAATTCGCGATTGCTGCAGGAGAGGCGCTGTTCGTCCCGGTCATGGCGCCGCATTTCGTCCGAAATGGACCGGAACCATCGATTTCGCTTTCGATTACCTGGCGCTCCGAATGGAGCTTTGCCGAAGCGGATGCCCGCGCCTTCAACGGTTTGCTGCGAAAATACGGTTTGAAGCCCCGCAGTCCCAGCCGTTGGCCAGCGCGCAATCTGGCGAAGGCCTATGGCTGGAGAGTAGCGCGCAAGTTGGGCGCAGGGTAACGCCTACCAATTAATAACCGCTCGCAAAAACCGCATTCCCCCTGCACAAGTTCGCAGCCGCCTGTTAGAACACTTCCGGGAACACAGGGGTGTACCATGTCCGAAGTCACCAACATCAGCCAGGTCGAGCCTTTCCCTCAGGCAACGAGGGCGAATTCTATTGCCGAAGAGCTTGGCAAATTACTTGAAGTTCTAAAATCTGAATTTCCCAAGGCCATCAAGGTCTTCTTCGAATTCGATGGAAAGTTAAAACTGCACATCGACGTCCGCACCGGCGAGGAAGTCTCGACCGCCGCGGCCCGGTTGGGCAGCCTGTGCGGAGGGATCTTCAACAACATTCATAATGGAGCGACTCCGCACCATCCCTTCTTCCACCGCGTGACGGCCGAAGTGCACCGCTGACGGATCGGGGCGCGGCTTCAGCCGTTCGGGTGGTAGAAATCGTAGATCGTCTGGGCGACGGCCTTGCTCACGCCGGGCGCGCGCTGCAGGTCTTCCAGACTGGCCGCCCGCACTTTCCCTGCCGTACCGAAATGCAGCAGTAGCGCCCGCTTGCGCGCCGGGCCGATGCCCGGAATTTCGTCGAGCGGGCTGGCGGAAATGGCCCGGCTGCGCTTGGCCCGATGCGCGCCGATGGCATAGCGGTGCACTTCGTCGCGCAGGCGCTGGAGATGGAACAGCAGCGGCGAATTGACCGGCAGCATCTTTTCCCGACCATCGGGGAAATGAAAGACCTCGCGCCCCTCGCGGCCATGGTGCGGTCCCTTGGCAATCGCGATGAGCGGCACGTCCTCGATGCCCAGTTCCTCGAGCGCATCCTTTACCGAGCTCATCTGTCCCTTGCCGCCGTCGATCAGGACGAGATCGGGCCAGCTCCCGCTTTCACGCTCGGGATCTTCCTCCTGCGCCCGCCCGAATCGCCGGGTCATCACTTCGCGCATCATCGCGTAGTCGTCGTCGGTCCGGGCCGACTTGATGTTGAACTTGCGGTACTGGTTCTTGAGAAAGCCTTCGGGCCCGGCGACAACCATGGCGCCCAGGGCCTTGGTGCCCTGGATATGGCTGTTGTCGTAAACCTCGATCCGCTGCGGCACGTCCGGCAGTTCAAGGAATTCGGCCAGTTCGCGCAGGATCCTGGCCTGCGTGCCGCGCTCTGCGAGGCGGCGGTCGAGCGCTTCCACCGCATTGCGATGGGCCTGCGCCATCAACCTTTTGCGATTGCCGCGCTGGGGCACGGAGATCTCGACCTTGCCTCCTGCCAGTTCGCGGAACGCCTCGGCCAGAAGGTCCGCCTCGGGCAATTCGCGGTCGATCAGGATGGTGCGCGCTGGCGGCACTTCCTCATAGAACTGGGCAAGGAAGCTCTGCAGGACTTCTTCCTCCGATAACCCCTCGGTGTGCGCGGGGAAGAAGGCGCGGTGCCCCCAGTTCTGCCCGCCGCGGATGAAGAAGGCCTGCACCCCGATCTGCCCGCCCTTGCTGGCCATCGCGAAGATGTCGGCATTGTCGAGGCCTTCGGCATTGATCGCCTGGCTGCCCTGGATGAACGTGGCGGCGCGCAACCTGTCGCGCAGCATCGCGGCACGCTCGAAGTCCAGCGCTTCGGCCGCCTCGGCCATCTGCGATTCGATCTTGCGCTGCACCGCACTGGACTTGCCGCCCAGGAAATCCTTCGCCTCCTGGACCAGCTCGGCATAACCCGCCTCGTCGATCCGGTCGACGCACGGGGCAGAGCAGCGCTTGATCTGGTAGAGCAGACAAGGCCGGTCGCGCCGGGAAAAGAAGCTGTCGGTGCAGCTGCGCAGCAGGAACAGCTTCTGCAGTGCATTGATCGTGGTGTTGACCGATCCCGCGCTGGCGAAGGGGCCATAGTAGTTGCCCTTGGCCTTGCGCGCGCCGCGGTGCTTCATGATCCGCGGAAAGGCGTGGTCCGCCCGCAGCAGGATGAACGGGAACGATTTGTCGTCGCGCAGCAGCACGTTGTAGGCGGGGCGAAAGCGCTTGATGAGCTGCGCTTCGAGCAGCAGCGCCTCGGCCTCGGAATTGGTCGTGACGATCGTCATCGACCGGGTCTGGCTGACCATGCGCTGCAGGCGACTGGGCAGCCGTTCCCACTGGACGTAATTGGCAACACGGTTCTTCAAGGCGCGCGCCTTGCCCACGTAAAGCACTTCCCCGCGCGCATCCTGCATGCGGTAGACGCCGGGCCTGTGCGGCAAGGTGCGCACCGTGTCGCGGATCACTTCTGCACCAGCCTGCAGGTCGGGCTTGTCCGACCCGCGCACGGTCGTTGTCGCCCGCTCCTCGTTGAAGCGTTCGAGCCCCTTTGGGTGATCGGGAGTTCCGGCTGGAGTACGCGCCATGCCCGCCAGATAGGACATGGTGCGCGCGAGCGGTAGACCTGCGCACCATGTCATCCTCAACTGAGACGGCGCTTCAGAACATCTTGCGGAAGTCGATCCCCACAACGCGGCCCTGCGGCTCGCGGTAGGCGGCCTGATAGGCCAGCGGCACGGCGCCGTTCCCGTCGGTAACCTTCTGGCGCGAATCGAGCAGGTTGTCAGCCGTCAGCGCAAGCCGCGCGCCCTTGAAGAACGGAGCCTTGGCAACGAGGCTCTCCATGCGGCCGAGATCGACGAAAAGCCGCGCGTCGAGGACGAAAGTACTGCCGAAGCGCAAGTCGGAGCTGCCGGGCAGGCCGCTACCGTTGACTTTGGCCGGGGCATTCCATTCGCCCTTGAGACGCAGGCCGTAGCCGTTCTTGAACAGGCCGCCCTCCATCTCGATGGAATGGCGCGGAACGCCGCCGGCACTGATCGCATCGCCCGCCAGTTCGTCGAGCTCCGGGACGCCCGGTGCAATGCGCACCCGGTCGACAAAACGCCAGGTATGATAGACCGAGAGGTTCCAGCGCCCGCCGCCCGGAGGGCCAAAGCCCGAGCGTTGGCTGCCACCACCACCGGAGGACGATTCGCCCGACTGCTTCTTTTCCACCGGCGCCGCGCCTGCTTCCGGTGCCCGGGCGCCGTCGTTGCTGCACATCCGCTCGCGCATGGCGGCAAGACGCGCCTTGTCCACCTGTCCATCGGAGCCCTTGAGACGTTCCACCACCGGTTCGGGCAGCTTCGAAAGATCGGGCCCGGTGCTGCCTTGGGCACAGACCGCCTGCCGCATGCGCGCGAAGCGCTCGGGATCGAAGCTTCCGGCAGCACCCGGGCCTTCAGCCGAACAGACCCTCTGCTTCATCTTCTCCAGCTTGTCGGGATCGACCTTGCCATCGGCCCCAACGAGGCGTTCGCGCATTCGTTCGGGCATGACCGAAAGATCGGGCGATGCTGCGCCCTCGCCCTCCGGTGCGCACAGGCTCTTGCGCAAGGCCTCGAAACGCGATGGATCGAAAGCTCCGGCACCGGCGGGAGGCGGACCGCCAAAGCCACCGGGCGGCGTCGACGGCGCGCTGTGCACGGGCGCTGCCGTGCGAGAAGAGCCGCGGCTCGCACCGCCGCCTGAAGCACTGTCGCTACCCAGCTTGCCGGATATGTTTAAGCCCCAGCGCATGCTGGAAGTCGAGACCTCGTCGTAAGTCACGGCGCGCCGGTCAATGGCGATGAGGTTGCCGAATGCGTCGCGCGTGACGCGTCCGGGAAACGCCGCCTCGATCGCGGGTGTGAGTAACGGGAATGACTTGGTGACGTCGCTCGACCGGTTGCGGAAGTACTCGACGAGCAGGTTGGAGCGATCGAGGAAAGGCAGTTTCCAGGTCGCCGAAAGCTTGATGTCGCGCTGCTTTTCCTTGACCAGATCGGGGTTTCCGCCGGACGTCACCGTCACCAGCGAGGTCGTCGAATTGGTGAAGTCATAGACCGAAACGTTGTAGGTCAGGATAGTGGGTGCGCCCAGCTGCGACAGGCTCGGCGCCGCGTCCTCCACCAGATAGCTCGCCTGGAAGGACAGCGTATCGGTCGGGTTCCACGTCAGCCCCAGGTTCCAGTTCTTCAAGGAACCGAAATCCGAGAGGTGATCGATCCCGCCGCCCACATTCAGCGTGAAGTCGCCGACGGCGCCCAGGAAATCCTCGCCGCGGCTGGTCAGCGGCACGGCGAGGTTGACGCCCCCCGACACGTCCGAGCGCCTCAGCGTAAAGGCGCCGATGTCGGTGCGGCTGTCCTCGCTCGTGGTGCGATTGAAATCGAAGCCGCCCTTGATCGTCAGGCTGGCGTCGCCTGCAGGCATCCGGAACGGCCGACCGGACAACGTGGTCAGCGTTGCGAGCGCGAGCGCGCGATTGCGCGCGACGTCGACGCCGGCACCGGGCACGGCGGGAAGCGCGCCGCCAATCGCCAAGGCGCCGCTTGCAGCAGCAGCCACGAGGGCATCGGTATCGCGGCGCCGGTCGGTGCGCGTGTTGGTGTCGGTATAGCTGCCGTCCGCCGTGGTCGAGAACGTCCAGTCCCCGATCATCGTGTTGTAACCCAGCCCGCCCTCGAAGGTGTCGACAACCGAGCGCGTCGTCAGCGGATCGGGCAACGTGCGGATCTCGCTGTCGCCGCCATAGCTCAACGTGACCGTGTCGAGGCCGGAAAGCGACGTCGTCTGCTCATGCGTATAGGCACCGTTGACCGTGATCGAACCGGCAAGTCCACCCTCGCCGATGCCCTGCGTCATCGTGCCGTTCAGCTCGAGCGTGGAAGCGGCATCTGCAAGGCTGCGATAGCGTGCCGGATCGGGGTCGCCCGCGACTGTCGGCTGGCCCGATGCGCTCTGCCGGATATTGCGCTCGTCCTCGGTCAGCATCGTCGTTTCGGTCAGCTTCGCGGAGAAGTTGTACCGGCGCGGCCCCGAGATCTTGAAGATGCCGCCTTCGGCTTCGTAGTTGTCATAGCCGCCGCGCGTCGGGACATTGTACTCGCCCGCCGCCACGAGCGACGCGAAGTTGTCCTTCAGGATCATGTTGAGGACGCGCTGGTTTGCCGGATAGCCGAAGCGCAGGGCGACCTCTTCGGGCAGCACTTCCATGCGCCGGATCGCCTCGGGCGGGATACGGTGCAGCTCACGGAAGCTGGTGATGCGCTGTCCGTTGACGAGAATCACCGGGCGGCCCGAACCGCGCCCGCGCCCGCTGCCCGTCTGCGGCGAGATCGCCGCGATCAGGTCTGCGATCGAGTCAGCGCCATAGGCTGCGATGTCTTCCTCGTCGAAAGTCTGGACCGGCTGGTTGGGCACATCGATCTGCCCGCGAAAGCGCGGTGCGACGACGACAATCTCGCTCGAATTGACTTCGATCGCGTCGTCATCCTCATCGATGATCGTGGCAGGTGCCGTAACCTGTGCGAAAGCCAGGGAAGGCAGGGATGCACCCGTTATCAGGGGAAGCCAAAGGTGGGACCGCAAACAAAACACTCCGCCAAAATATGCTTTCCCCTTCCCATGGCGCTCTTGCCGTCAGTGGATTCAGGCCGCAAGCCGCAGCCGGGTAACAATTTGTCGCAAGTAACTTGCGCGTGAATGAACAAGCGAGGCTTCCCTTTTTCGCGAGTCGTAGCTATGGCGCGCCGCACTGTTGCAGCAAAACTACGGATATTGATCGCCGATGGCGAAAGAAGAACTCCTCGAGATGCGCGGTCGCGTTGTGGAACTGCTTCCCAACGCCATGTTCCGCGTCGAACTGGAAAACGGTCACGAGATCCTTGGCCATACCGCCGGCAAGATGCGCAAGAACCGCATCCGCGTGCTGGTTGGCGACGAAGTTCTCGTCGAACTGACGCCCTATGACCTTACCAAGGGGCGCATCACCTATCGCTTCATGCCCGGTCGCGGTGGCCCCGGTCAGTACTGAGGCCCTGCACGTCTCCGGCACGCAGGCCGGTGACACCCGCGCCCACAGCCCCCGGCTGATTCTCGCTTCGGCCAGCCCGCGCCGCCGCGAGTTGATCATGCGCCTGGGCCTGCAGCCGGACGCCGTGATCGCCGCAGAGATCGACGAAGCCCACGAGCCGCGTGAACTCCCGCGCGTCTATGCACGGCGCATGGCTCGCGAAAAGGCCATGGCGGTCGAGGTCTCCGGCGCGCATGTGCTGGCGGGCGATACGGTCGTAGCCTGCGGACGCCGCATCCTGCCCAAGGCGGAAGACGAAAAGACTGCGCGCGCCTGCCTCGAACTTCTGTCCGGACGGCGTCACCGCGTGCTGTCCGCGATCGCGCTGAAGGGCCCCGACGGTACCTTGCGTGAACGCATGTCCGAAACGGTCGTGCGCTTCAAGCCGCTCAGCCGCGAAGAGATCGAGCATTACATCGCCGGCGGCGAATGGCACGGCAAGGCCGGTGGCTATGCCATCCAGGGCAGCGCCGAGGGCCTGATCGCCTGGATCGGTGGCAGCCATTCCGGCGTCGTCGGCCTGCCCCTGTTCGAAACCCGCGCCCTGCTCAAGGCGGCAGGATTCCCGATTGGCTGAGTGGCTGGTCGAGGAAGGGATCGGGGAAACCCGGGCAATCCTCGTCGAGGCCGGACAAGTGCTGGCCGCGCGGCTCGAATGGCCCGGTAGGCTGGCAGCCGGCGAAACGGCGGATGTCACGCTCATTTCCCGGCGCCGCGGCGCCCGGCGGGGTACGGTGCGATTTCCGGGCGGTGAGGAAGCCCTGATCGACGGCCTTCCCGCCGATGCCAGCGAAGGCGCCAGTGTGCGGGCCACGATCACTCGCGCAGCCATTGCCGAGACCGGGCGCCTCAAGCGCGCCCAGGCCCGATTCACCGACCGGCCCGTGCGCCCTGCTCCTTCGCTTGCACAACGCCTGCGCGAAACGGAGACACCGGTGCGCCTGGTCACCCGGTTTCCGGACGATCCCTGGCCCGAAATCATCACCGAGGCGCTCGACGGCGTCATTGAGTTCGAAGGCGGCTCGATCGTCGTTAGCCCGACACCGGCCATGACCCTGATCGACATCGACGGCACGCTCGCCCCGCGCACACTCGCGCTTGCAGCGATTCCCGCCATCGCCAAGGCAATCGGCCAGTTCGACCTTGCCGGTTCGATCGGAATCGACTTTCCCTCGCTGGAGCGCAAGGACGATCGCCGCGAGGTCGATGACACCCTTGCCGCCGCGCTCGACCATTGGCCGCACCAGCGCACAGCGATGAACGGTTTCGGATTCGTCCAGCTCGTGGCCCGGCTCGAATGCCAGTCGATCATCCAGCGCATACGCCAGGACCCTTTCGCGGCCACTGCCAGGCACCTCCTGCGCCGCGCGGAATCCGTCAGCGAACCCGGCGTGCTGCTTCTGAAGGCCCATCCGCAGGTCTGTGCGGCGATTGCGCCTCAATGGCATGACGAGTTGCAACGCCGCACTGGGCGCCGCATTCGCATCGAGCCGGACAGCAACCTTGCACTCGGCGCAGGATTCGCGCAGGCCGTGGCATCATGACCCGCTCCGAACGCAAATGCCCGATCTGTTCCAAACCCCGCGTCGCCGAGCACAGTCCCTTCTGCTCGAAACGGTGCCGCGACCGCGACCTGTTGCAGTGGCTGGACGACGGCTATGCCCTGCCCGGTCCCCCCAGCTTTTCCGATATTCCACAGGATGAATGAAAATTACTGACCGATAGGGGGTTGCAAAGGTGCGCGAGCTTCGTCATAGGCCCGCCACCAACGCTCGACGGGACACAATCGCAACCGTCGCTGGCCTAGATGCCCGGGTAGCTCAGTTGGTAGAGCACATGACTGAAAATCATGGTGTCGGCGGTTCGATTCCGTCCCCGGGCACCACTCTCCTCCCCCCAGGGAGGCACAGAGTGGAAAGACAGACCTTAATCCCAAATCACCGGTAAACTCCCAAGGCAGATGCCTCCAATCGAGGCGGAAATCCGCCGCCGACCCGTGCGAACTGTAATCGTCATTCGCATGCCTGTAAGAATTTGTCGCAATTGCGAAATGGACGCTTGCGGCGTCATCCGAATGAACGGATATCAAGGCCTTCTGATCATCAGACGGTGCTTGTCTTGAAACTTCTCTCCTCCGAACCGGTGCCCGCCGGGCAGCTTCGACGTGGCATCATTGCGGCGATTACCCTGACTGCGCTTTCGGCCTGCTCTGGCGAATCGTCGCAGGATCGCGGCGCCAGAACGGCTACCGTCGGCTATGTCGTCGCCAAGCCGACTGACGTGCCGGTGGAAGTCATGCTGGGCGGCCGCACTGTTGCTTATGAGACTTCGGAAGTGCGCCCCCAGGTTTCGGGCGTGATCAAGCAGCGCTATTTCACCGAGGGCAGTTATGTCCGTGCCGGACAGCCGCTGTTCCAGATCGACCCCAGCCTCTACCGCGCCGCCGTCAACCAGTCCGAGGCCAACCTCGCCAGCGCCCGTGCCTCGGCCGATGCCGCCGCAGTGAAGGCCGAGCGCTACAAGCCGCTCGCCGACATGGAAGCCATCGCCAAGCAGGACTATACCGACGCGCTGGCGCAGGCCCGCGTCGCCAAGGCTGCCGTTGCGCAGAATGCGGCGGCGCTCGATACCGCGCGCATCAACTTGCGCTTCACTACAGTTCCGGCGCCGATCAGCGGTCGTATCGGCCGCTCACTGTTCACGGTCGGCGCTCTTGCCAGCGCAAGCCAGAGCGACCCGCTGGCTGTGATCCAGCGGACCGACCCAATCTACGTCGACATGAAACAGTCCTCCACGGACCTGACCGCCCTGCGCCAGAAACTGAGCCGGGGCAATGTGAGTGCGGGAAGCACGTCGGTTCACCTCAAGCTGCAGGACGGAACGGACTACGCTGCGACCGGCACCGTGAAATTTTCCGAGGTGACAGTCGACGAATCGACCGGCACCGTCACCATTCGCGCCCAGTTCCCCAATCCCGAAGGCCTGCTGCTGCCGGGCATGTTCGTGAACGCTGTCTTCGACCAGTCCGTCGAACAGAACGCCTATCTCGTGCCGCAAGCCGCAGTGCTGCGGGACTTCGACGGCAGCGCCTATGTCATGGTCGTGGACAAGGACAGCAAGGCGATGCGCCGCAAGGTCACAGCCGGACGCACGAGAGGGCAATACTCGGTCATCACCGATGGGCTTTCCCAAGGCGACAAGATCATTGTCGACGGGCTGAACGGCCTCAAGCAGGGCGCGGCAATTAGGCCGGTACCGGCTTCCACGCCGCAAAAGGTTGCCTCGCCCGCCAAGCCTTCCGGCAAGCAAGACTGACCGCGAATGTCCCGGATTTTCATCGACCGCCCGATTTTCGCCTGGGTGCTTGCGATCATCGTCATGCTTGGAGGCATCGGCGCGCTCGCGCTTCTGCCCAATGAGCAATACCCGGACATTGCGCCGACCGAAGTCAACATTCGCGCCAGCTACCCCGGCGCTTCTGCCGAGACGGTCGAGAACAGCGTAACGCAGATCATCGAGCAGCAGCTCACCGGTATCGACGGCCTCCTTTATTTCAGTTCGCAGTCGACCAATCGCGGCCAGGGCACGATCACTGCCGTCTTCAACAAGGGCACCGATCCGGACATTGCCCAGGTTCAGGTCCAGAACAAGGTACAGACCGCGCTGTCCCGCCTGCCACAATCGGTGCAGAACCAGGGCGTAAGGGTCACCAAGTCCAATCCGGACCAGCTGCTCGTCGTTGCCGTCTATGACGCGACCGACACGCGTTCGAATCAGGACGTTTCCGATTACCTGACATCGCACATCCAGGACCCGCTCTCGCGCATCGAGGGCGTGGGTGACGTTCGCGTCTTCGGATCGCCGCACGCCATGCGCATCTGGCTCGATCCGACAAGGCTCGCCGCGGTCTCGCTCATGCCCAGCGACGTGATCACCGCGATCAAGGCCCAGAACACCGAAGTCGCGGCCGGCGAAGTCGGCGGCCTGCCCTCGCCCGAAGACCAGGCTCTCGATGCCATCGTCACCGCCGGTTCGCGCCTGCAGACCCCCGAGCAGTTTCGCCGGATCGTCATCAAGACGAAGAGCGATGGCTCGACCGTGACCATCGGCGACGTCGCAAGGGTAGAGATCGGGGCGGAAAACTATTCCTCGCTCACCCGCGTCAACGGGCATCCCGGCGCCGGCATCTCGATTTCCTTGTCGCCGGGCGCCGACGCACTGCAGACCGCAGAGCGCGTCAAGACGGCGATGACCGCCATGTCGTCGGACCTGCCGGACGGCATGAACTATATCTATGCCAACGATTCCACGACCTTCATCAAGCTGTCGATCTCGGAAGTGGCAAAGGCCCTGTTCGAGGCCATCGTCCTCGTAGTGCTGGTGATGTTCATCTTCCTGCAGAGCTGGCGCGCCACGCTCATCCCGGCCATCGCCGTTCCGGTCGTCCTGCTCGGCACTTTCGGGATCTTCTATCTCGCCGGTTTTTCCATCAACACGATGACCCTGTTCGGGCTGGTTCTGGCAATCGGTCTGCTGGTCGACGATGCCATCGTCGTGGTCGAGAACGTCGAACGGCTCATGGAGGAAAATCCGGGCATGAGCGCTCGTGAGGCGACCATCCTGTCGATGCAGGAAATACAGGTCGCCCTCGTCGCGATCGCACTGGTGCTATCGGCTGTATTCCTGCCGATGGCTTTCTTCGGTGGCTCCACCGGTGTAATCTATCGCCAGTTCTCGCTCACGATCGTATCGGCCATGGTGCTCTCGGTTCTGGTTGCGCTGATCCTCAGTCCGGCGCTCACCTCCACCCTGCTCAAGCCCAAGAACGGCGAAGAGGAACCAACCTGGATCGAACGGCGCCTGCCGTGGCTCGCGCGGTTATGGGACAGGTTCCACAAGGGCTTCAACCGTACTGTAGAAACCGGCACGGAACGCTACGGCAAGGCGGTCGAGCGCGTGGTCGAGCAAAAGTGGCGGTGGCTCGGCATCTTCGCAGTTGTCTGCATTGCGACCTATGCCCTGTTCATCAGGCTTCCCACCGGCTTCCTGCCCAACGAGGACCAGGGCTCGATCTTCGTGCAGTGGCGCCTTCCGGCAGGCACGCCACGCTCCAAGACCGAGGAAGTGCAAGATCAGGTCGAGAAGTACTTCCTCGGCGACAACAAGGAGCTCGTCTCCGGTATGCTCACGATTTCGGGTGGCGGCCTCGGAGCAGCAGGCCAGAACACCGGCACCGGATTCCTCAACCTGGTCGACTGGGACGATCGCCCGGGCAAAGAGAACAGCGCGCAGGCCATCGTCGATCGTGCTTCGGCGGCATTCAGCGGCTTGCGCAACGCGCAGGTCTTCGCGCTTGTCCCCGGTTCGATCCGCGGTCTCGGTCAGAATTCCGGCTTCACCATGGAGCTGCAGAACAACGGCGAATTGAGCCGGACCGAATTCGCCGCCGCGCGCGACAAGCTCCTGGCACTGGCGAACAGCGATTCCCGCCTTGCACAAGTGCGCCTCAGCGACTTGCCTGACGTCTCCACTCTGAAAGTCGATACCAACACGCAAGCGCTTAGTACCTATGGCCTGTCGCAAAGCGATGTGAACGCGACCCTGAGCACGGCCTGGGGCGGCAATTACGTCAACGATTTCCTCGATGAGGGACGCATCAAGAAAGTCTACGTCCAGGGCGAGGCGCAGTACCGTTCGCGCCCTGAAGACCTCAACCAGTGGTTCGTGCGCGGTTCCAACGGGCAGATGGCGCCATTCTCGGCCTTCTCGAATGTAAGCTGGTCCACCGCGCCAAGCAGCAGCTCGCGCTTCAACGGTCTTCAAGCCTACGAATTTTCGGGCACGCCTGCGCCCGGCGTTAGTTCAGGCACGGCGATGGACGTGATGGAAGAGCTGGCCAGCCAAATCCCCGGCACGAGCGTGGCATGGGCGGGCTCTTCCTACCAGGAGCGGCTCTCTACCGGTCAGGGGCCCCTGCTTTATGGCCTCTCGTTGCTGGTCGTGTTCCTGTGCCTTGCCGCACTCTACGAAAGCTGGTCGATCCCGATCGCGGTGATCATGGTGATCCCGCTAGGCCTGCTGGGAGCCATCGTCTTCGTGACCGTGCGCGGCCTTGAAAACGACGTCTATCTGCAGATCGGCCTGCTCACCACGATGGGGCTCGCCGCGAAGAACGCGATCCTCATGATCGAGTTCGCCGAGCAGGCCGAGCGGCAGGGCAAGCGCGTGATCGATGCCGCTCTCGAAGCGGCACGTATCCGCCTGCGCCCGATTCTGATGACGAGCTTCGCCTTCATCTTCGGCGTGCTGCCCCTCGCACTGGCCACGGGTGCCGGCGCCAACAGCCGCGTGGCCATCGGCACCGCCGTCGTCGGCGGGATGCTGACGGCCACGATCCTGGCCATCTTCTACATACCGCTGTTCTTCGTCCTTGTCCGGCGCGGTGTTCGCGACGGTCTGGCGGCAGCCCGGCGCAAGCTTGCAGAGCGACGCTCCGCAGCGGGAGAAGGCGCATGAAGCTCTCCCACAGGGCACGCCTTTCCGTGATGCTCCCGGCAATGGCGCTGGGAGCCTGCTCGATGGCGCCGAAGTATGTCCAGCCCGCCGCCCCGGTCCCGGTTTCCTGGCCCGCGGGAGACGCCTATCTCGCGCAGAGCGAAGCGGCCCTTCCCCTGGTGTCCTACACCGAAATCTTTCGCGACGAGCGACTGCAGGCGCTGATCCGGCAAGCCCTGGACAATAATCGCGACTTGCGCGTGGCCGCCGCCAATGTGGCGGCCTCCCGTGCTCAGGTGCGGGTCGTACGTTCCGACCAGTTCCCCGAACTCGGCGTGAGCGGCGCGGCGACCTATACCGATCGACAGGGTAGCGGCAGCGACGGCTGGTCCTATTCAACACAGGGCGGCGTCTCCAGTTTCGAGCTGGACCTGTTCGGCAAACTCGCCAATGCCACTGAAGCGCAGCGCAATGCTGCACTTTCGACGGAATCGGCAGCCCGCACCGTCCGTCTCGGCCTCGTCGCGGATCTCGCCCGCGCCTGGTCCACTTACGCTGCGGACAAGGACCTGCTGCGCATCGCGCAGGAAACCGCAGCGAATGCGCAGCGCAGCGTGGAACTGACTGGCGCCCTGCTCAAAGCGGGCGTCGCCCCGCGCACGGATCTGCGACAGGCCCAACAGATCCTCGAAACCGCGCGCGGCGACCTCGCCTCGCAGCAAACGGCGCTGGCTCAAGACGTCAATGCAATCCGCCTTCTGGTCGGCGCCGACTTCGATCAGGCCCTGCTTCCCGGCAGCATCGCCCAGGTCAACGACAGCCTTGCCGTACTGCCGGCCGGGACGAGTTCCCAAGTCCTGCTTCGCCGCCCCGACGTCATCGGTGCGGAATTCGACCTGCGCGCTGCCAATGCAGACATCGGCGTTGCCCGCGCCCAGCTCTTCCCCTCGATCTCGCTGACCGGCCTTCTGGGATTTGCCAGCAATTCGCTGTCATCGCTGTTTACCGACGGCGCCTTCTCGGCCACCGGCGGGGGCGATGCCAGCTGGTCGATCTTCAACGCCGGCGGCAAGGCCGCGAATGTCGATGTTGCCAAGGCACGGCGCGATGCGGCTCTCGCGACTTACGAGAAGACGATCCAGACCGCCTTCAGCGAAGTCGCCGACGCACTGGCCGATCAGGGTACGCTCGCAGAGCGACTGCGCTCGGCCCAGGCTTTCACCGAAGCTGCCAGCGACACCGGGAAGTTGACCGAGGCCCGCTACAGGCAGGGCATCGACAGCTATCTCGACAATCTCGACGCCCAGCGCAGCCTCTATTCGGCGCGCAAGGCGGAGGTCTCTGTGCGACTGGCCGTCGCCTCGAACCGGATCACGCTTTACCGCGTCCTGGGCGGCGATCAGGCAAGCGACACGGTAGCAGCGGAATAGATTGCCAGCTGTTGCGCACTGCAGACAGGCTGGCGATTTATCAATTGGTCGAAAACTCGGCCCGGGAACTTGACCCGGCACCTCGGCGAAGCCCACCTACGCAATGTGCAATTGTATCGGTTCCACTAGCGCCGACGCACTGCACGCGAGTTGAACAATCGACAAGGAGCGGGCGTGGCGACTGAGGCTGAGAAGACAACCGCGGACATCCCGAAAAATCCTCTCAGCGGCGAAAACGACAGCGCCCGCCGCCAGATTGCCCTAAACTTGACCGTAATTGCCCGGCTCATACGCAACAATTTCGATCGCAAGGTGGCAGCGCTCAACGTCACCCGGTCGCAATGGACCCTGATCGCCGTAGTTTCCCGCAATCCAGGTGCCACCCAACGCGTGATTGCGGAGCACCTGGAGATGTCGGAAGCCTCGGCGGGACGCCTTATCGACAGGCTCTGTGCCGAAGGCCTGCTGGTCCGGCGCGACCGCAAGGACGACCGCAGGGCCCGCGCCGTATACCTGACGGATGCGGCCACGCCCTTACTCGAACAACTCCACCAGATCGCCGCGGCAGGCGAAGAGCGCATGTTCGGCAACTTCTCCGCAGAGGAGATCGATACGCTGCACGATTTCATGGCGCGCATTTACGAGAACGTTTGTCGCGGCTGATTCGCGCGGCGCGCATTCGGTCGGGAGCCCGGCCGCCAAATACGCCCTCACCCCCTGACTTTTGCATCGAAAAGCACTACATTCAGCGGAAAGCGGATCAAAAAGCGGTGAGGATGTCGAGACCATGGTCGAGACCCGGCTGACAGTTGCTGCATCATTTCCCGAGCTTGCTCTTCAGGCCCGCTGCCTTTCGCGCGAACATCTCTCCTCCGCGCCTTCCCCGATCTTTCAACCACCCTGCCGTCACGGTCCCTCAGGCTGAGTAGATCAGATGAACATCGCACTCCTTCTCGAACGCGCGGCCGCATCCGCACCCGACCACATCGGATTGGTCTGCAATGCGCGATCGTGGCGATACGGGGATCTGCTCGATGCCGCGCGCGGCGCTTTCGAACTGATCCAAGAGAGCGAAGCCGATTCCGTCGCAATCATCGACGAAAGCAGCGAGGCCGCCGTCTTCGCGATGTTCGGCGCAGCTCTGGCAGGCGTGCCGTACTGCCCGCTAGATTGCGCCCTGCCTGACGAAGTGCTGACCACCGAACTGGAGCGTCTCGCTCCAGCCCTCGTGATCGGCGACGAGGAACGCGCCACCCGCATTGCCGGTTCGCAAGAATACACGATCTTCTCGCGCGAGGAATTCAGCCTCAAGGCGCAGGAAACCGTCCCTGCCGACGATGCCCGTGAGTACGATCCTGGCGAAGGCGTGGCGATCGAGATTTTCCAGCACACCACAAATGGGTCGCCCAAGGCCGAAATCTTCCGCCATGCAGAGCTGCTGGAACACGTCTCCCGTGCCCCGCACACGCTTTCGACCGACGAACCCGGCGTTACCCTGCTCGCAGTGCCGCCCCATGATGCCGCGGGAATTGTCGCCCTGCTCTGCGCGATGAACGCCCATCGCAAGGTCATCCTGTTGCCCGGCATCACCGCCGAGGGCTGGTTTGCACTGGTGGAAGCGCAGCGCGTCTCTCAGGCTCTGGTGATCCCGGCCCTGCTGGCACGCATCGTCGAGCAGATGGAAGCGGGCATGGCGCGGGATCTCTCGACGCTGCGGGGGATCGCCTGCGCTGGCGCCGAAATCCCTCTAGAGATCATGCGGCGAGCGCTCGAACTGTTTCCCTCGACGGATTTCACGAGCGCCTGGGGGCGCGCTGGGCCACGCGATACGATCACCGTCCTCGCGCATGACCGGCAGCACGCAGCCATTTCCGGTGGCGAAGTGAAGCTGCCACCTTCCGAGGGACCGACCTCCCGTATCAACATCTGAGCGCCCCTGCGGGCGCGAACTGATGCCCGTCGCCGTCCGGCCATTCACTTCCTGTCGTGAGCGGTCGCGACAGGCTTGACGGAAAGGTTCAGGCGGATCTTCTCGAGAGTTTCGAACAGCTGGGTCTGTTCTGAAGCCGATACGCCGGCAAGAGCCAGGTCGGAAATTTCCTCTGACAGCGGCTCCAACTGTCCGACAAGGCCCAGGCCCCGTTCGGTCAGGAACAGACGCCAGGCCCGACGATCGGACGGATCGGCCCGGCGCTCGACAAGGCCAGCGTCCTGCATGCGATCGATCATGCGCCCGGCAGTGATCGGTTCGACTTCGAGCATTTCAGCAAGTTCGCCCTGCTTGATGCCCTCATGGCGACGCAAGACGTAGATGACTTGCCACTGCGGGCGCGTGATGCCGATTTCCCGCGCGCGCTGATCGAAACTGCGGCGCATCAGCCGCGCGACCTGCCCCAAGAGTGTGCCGAGCCTTCTTTCCATGGCCGCAAACTTAGTAGTCTTGCTTATAATTGACTAGTGCAATTATTATGACGCCTGTTGCACCCGGCAGGCTGGCGGAGGGGCGCTTGAGACCGGCCCTCTCCGCAAGCATCTGAATCACAGGAAGGCCTTCACTTCGCGCAAGACCATTGCGGCATGTTCCTTACGGCAGATCAGCAAGTCGGGCATGTAGACGTCCTGCTGGTTGTAGACGAGTGGGCTGCCGTCGATGCGCGACACATGCAGGCCCCAGCCCAGCGCAACCGCGGCTGGCGCGCAGCTATCCCATTCGTACTGGCCGCCCGAGTGAAGGTAGATATCCGCTTCGCCGCGCAGGATCGCCATGGCCTTTGCGCCGGCCGAGCCCATGGGCACGAGTTCACCGCCGATCGCCTCGCACACGCCGGTCGCTTCCCGGGCCGGGCGGGTCCGGCTCACCACCATGCGCAGCTTCTCGGGCGCGACGGGAAGTTGACCCGGCTGGTCCGAACGCAGGACCTCGCCAAGACCGGGCAGCGCGACGGCGCCCAGGACCGGCGCGCCGTTCAATGCCATGCCTACATGTACGGCCCAGTCGGAGCGCTCCTCGCCATATTCGCGCGTGCCGTCGACCGGATCGACGATCCACACGCGCTCCTTCGACAAGCGTTCGGCGTTGTCCTTTTCTTCCTCGGACAGCAGCCCGTCATCCGCGCGCTGCTGACGCAGCGCGCGGACGAGGAACTGGTTCGCGGTCTGGTCACCCGCCTTGCCGAGGGACTTGCCCTCGAACATGCCGGATTCGCGGACCTCGATGAGGATCTTGCCGGCAACCCCGGCCAGATGCGCGGCGAGATCGCCGTCGGTCATCGTCATCAGGCGTCTCCCAGAAGCGTATCGACGATCAGGTTCGCCGCTTCTTCAGGCGACATCTTGGTCGTGTCGATCCGGATTTCCGGGCTGCGCGGCGCTTCGTAGGGGCTATCGATGCCGGTGAAGTTCTTGAGCTCACCGGAGCGCGCCTTCTTGTAGAGGCCCTTGACGTCGCGCGCCTCGGCCACCTTGAGCGGCGTGTCGATGAAGACTTCGAAGAACTCGCCCTCGGGAAGCATCGAGCGCACCATTTCGCGATCCGCCTGGAAGGGCGAGATGAACGCGGTGATGACGATCAGGCCGGCATCGGCCATCAGCTTGGAGACTTCGCCGACGCGGCGGATATTCTCGATGCGGTCTGTTTCAGTGAAGCCGAGGTCCTTGTTCAGGCCATGACGCACATTGTCGCCGTCGAGCAGGAAGGTGTGCCGGTTCATCCGGTGCAGCTTCTTCTCGACCATGTTGGCGATGGTCGACTTGCCCGAGCCGGAAAGGCCGGTGAACCACAGCACCGCCGGGGTCTGGTTCTTGAGCGCGGCATGCTGCTTGCGGCCGATATCGAGCGCCTGCCAGTGCACGTTCTGCGAACGGCGCAGCGAGAAGTTGATCATGCCCGCCGCAACCGTGGCGTTGGTCATCTTGTCGACGAGGATGAACCCGCCCAGTGCGCGATTGTCCGCATAGGGCTCGAACACGATCTGCTTGTCGGTCACGATCTCGGCCACGCCGATCTCGTTCAGTTCAAGCGTCTTGGCCGCCATGTGCTCCATCGTGTTCACGTTGACCGTGTACTTGGGCTCATGGACCGTCACCGAGACCGTTTGCGTGGCAAGCTTGAGCCAGTAGGCCCGCCCCGGCACCAGCGCATCGTCTGCCATCCATACGATGGTCGATTCGAACTGGTCGGCCGTCTGCGGCGGATTGTCGGCGATCGAAATCACCGAACCGCGCGAGCAGTCGATCTCGTCCTCGAAGCAGACGGTGACCGACTCGCCGGCCACGGCCTCTTCGATCTCGCCATCGAAGGTGACGACCTTGCTGACCGTGCTGGTCTTGCCCGAAGGCAGGACGCGGATCTTGTCGCCGGGCCTGACGGCGCCGGTCGCGATAAGGCCCGAGAAACCGCGGAAGTCGAGGTTCGGGCGGTTGACCCATTGTACCGGCATGCGCAGCGGCTTGTCGGCGTCGACCGAGCTGATGACTTCGACGGTCTCGAGATGCTCGACGAGCGTCGGCCCCTTGTACCACGGCGTATTCGCCGAGAGCGTGGTGATGTTGTCGCCCTTGAAGCCCGAGATCGGCATGGCCGTGAAGCTCTCGATCCCGATCGAGTTGGCGAACTCGGAATAATCGGCAACGATCTTGTCGAAGACTTCCTGGCTGTAATCGACAAGGTCCATCTTGTTGACGGCCAGGACGATGTTCTTGATGCCGATCAGGTGGCACAGGTAGCTGTGACGGCGCGTCTGGACGAGCACGCCCTTGCGCGCGTCGATCAGGATCACCGCGAGGTCGGCGGTCGAGGCGCCGGTCACCATGTTGCGGGTGTACTGTTCGTGGCCCGGGCAGTCGGCGACGATGAACTTGCGCTTCTCGGTGTTGAAGAAGCGATAGGCGACGTCGATGGTGATGCCCTGCTCACGCTCGGCGGCGAGGCCGTCGACCAGCAGTGCAAAGTCGATTTCCTGCCCCTGCGTACCGACCTTCTTCGAATCCGAAGTCAGCGCATCGAGCTGGTCCTCGAAGATCATCTTCGAATCGTAGAGCAGGCGCCCGATCAGGGTGGACTTGCCGTCGTCGACGCTGCCGCAGGTGATGAAGCGCAGCATCGTCTTGTGTTCATGCTGCTCGAGGTAGGCGTCGATATCCTTGGAGATCAGCTCGTCGACGACGTACACCGGATCGTTGTGGGTCTTGGTGTCGGTCATCAGAAGTACCCCTGCTGCTTCTTGACTTCCATGCCGGCACCGCCGGCATCCTTGTCGATGGCGCGGCCCTGCCGCTCGGACGTGGTGGTGAGCAGCGTTTCCTGGATCACCTCGGGGAGGGTCTTGGCCTCGCTCTCGACAGCGCCGGTCAGCGGGTAGCAGCCCAGCGTGCGGAAGCGGATCGAGCGCATGACCGGCTCCTCGCCCGGCTGCAGCGGGAAGCGTTCGTCATCGACCATCAGCAGCATGCCGTCGCGCTCAACGGTCGGGCGCTTCTCGGCGAAGTAGAGCGGCACGATCGGAATGTCGTTGAGGTGAATGTACTGCCACACGTCGAGCTCGGTCCAGTTCGAGATCGGGAAGACGCGGATCGATTCCCCGCGCGCCTTCTTGGCATTGTAGAGGTTCCACAACTCGGGGCGCTGGTTCTTTGGGTCCCAGCCATGCGAGGAAGTCCGGAACGAAAAGATGCGCTCCTTGGCGCGGCTTTTTTCCTCGTCGCGGCGGGCACCGCCGAAGGCAGCGTCGAAGCCGTACTTGTCCAGCGCTTGCTTGAGCCCCTCGGTCTTCCACATGTCGGTGTGCAGCGAACCGTGGTCGAAGGGATTGATGCCCTTCTCCTGCGCTTCGGGGTTCTGGTAGACGAGCAGGTCCATGCCCGAGAGTTCGGCCATCTTGTCGCGCAGCTCGTACATCGCCTTGAACTTCCAGGTCGTGTCGACGTGGAGCAGCGGGAACGGCGGCGGCGAGGGATAGAAAGCCTTGCGCGCAAGGTGCAGCATGACGGCGCTGTCCTTGCCGACCGAGTAGAGCATCACCGGCCGTTCGGCCTCGGCAACGACTTCCCGGATGATGTGGATGCTCTCGGCCTCCAGCCTCTCGAGGTGGGTCAGTGTCTTCATCTCAATCCCTTCGCGTGGGCTTCGGCGGGGATCGGCGCGGCCGTCGCCCGTCTGTCGCGCATGTCATTGCAGGGATGACTTTTCCGCGAACCTCCCATATGGGAGGGTATGGCCCTGACCAGCACCGACGAAACGGACCTGATCCTTCCCCTGTTCACGGGAACGCATGAGAACCCGCGCTTTGCGACGTTCCTCGAGCGCCTGCGCCGCCGAACCGATGCAAACCATATCGGACTTATCCATCACACGCACGATTGGACCGGTGGCCGAAAGTCCACCTATTTCGCGGGCGAGGACCTGAGACGCCGGGCGGCCGAGACCAACAGTCCCGATCCATTCGAAACCGACCGCGCGCTTTTCGAACAGTTGCGCCCCAACCGGGTATACAGCCTCTCCGAACTCGTCGAGCACGACCCTGTAGCGCGGGCGGCCCGCGCGCGCAGAATGGCCAACCTCGGCCTTGCCGACGAACGCGTGGTCCGCATCACCGACGGTGACAGCTTCACCGCGTGGCTGATGCTGGCCCGCGCAAAACCTTGCTCTGCCGCCGATAGCGCGCTGCTCTCCAACCTTGCTCCCTATGTCGGAATCGCGCTGGGCAATCTGGTCGCCGCCGAACGCGACCGCCTGCTCGCGCGCATCAATGCCCTGAGCCTCGCCCGCGCCGGACGGGGCTGGATGACCTTCGATCTCGACCAGCGCCTCACCGCCATCGACCCCGAGACCGCCACCTACTGGGAGGCCCATTGCGGCACCGAGCCGCGCATCGGCGAACGGCTGCGCGGCCTCGATCAGGGCACGGATCGCGAACTGGCGGCAGCGATGGCGGACCTTGCGGATGATCCGGGCCGCCCGGCGCGCGCCGTTCTGCTGCGCCAGGTGCCCCGGATGGAAGCGCTGCTCATGGCCATGGACGCGGGCAGCGAAGACCCCGGAGACATCCTGGCGCTTGTCCCGCTACCCCGCGAATTGCCCGCAGACGGCGCAGCGCGGCTGGCACAGGTTCACGACTTGCCTCCGCGTGAGGCCGAGCTGGCCATGGAACTTGCCGGTGGACATTCGATCGCCGAGAGCGCCGAACGCATGGGGCTCACGCTGGAGACCGCGCGCAATTATTCTAAGCGGCTATACGCCAAGCTGGGCGTGCGCGGTCAGGCCGAACTGGTGCGCCTCGTCTATGAAAGCACCGCGGTCCTCGCCTGACCGCAAGGCATAACGGCATCGCGGCATCACGGCATCGCGGCAGCAATCGCCTCGTTGAAGGCCTTCACCGCGGCCGCCTCATCGCCATTCCAGACCGCCCCCGACACAGCCAGGAAGTCCGCTCCGGCCGCGACCAACGCTCCGCAGTTCTCCGGGGTGATCCCGCCGATGGCAACGCAGGGGATCTCGAAGATGCGCTGCCACCATTCGAGCAGGTCGAGACCCGCCTTGTGCTTCACGTCCTTGGTCGTCGTGGGGAAATAGGCCCCAAAGGCGACATAGTCGGCGCCGGCATCGCCTGCTTCCATTGCAAGGTGGCGGCTGTCGTGACAGGTGACGCCGATCTGCGCATCGCGGCCAAGCGCCTTGCGCGCTTCCTCGACGGTGCCGTCTTCCTGCCCCAGATGCACGCCGTCCGCCCCCAGGCGCTTGGCGAGGCTGATCGAATCGTTGACGATGAAGGCAACCTCCCGCTCGGCGCAGATCGCCTGCAACGGCTCGGCAAGGCGCGCGGCCTCGTGCTGGTCGATGTCCTTAACGCGGAACTGGAAGGCAGCCACCGGCCCTGCGTCGAGCGCGCGGGCCAGGCGCTGCGGGAAGTCCCCGTCCACCTTGAGCGGAGAGATCAGGTAGAGCAGCGTCGGCTCGCGCTCGATTTCGTCCTGTTCGGCTTGGTCGGTGTCGATTTGATCGGTCATGGCTGCCCTCTAGCCCTGCACGCGGCTTGCGCCAAGCATTCCGGAGCGGTTCATCTGCCACATGTTGTGATTGCCCCCATGATCGCAAGACAATCTCAGGCCCTGCTCGCCGGTTTCATGGCCGCTTTCGCCCTTGCCGGGTGCACCATCATACCTCCGGCAGAGCCGCAGTCCGCCCCGCTGCCGCCGCCATCGCCGCCGCAGGAACAGGCGAGCGAGAGCGCAGGAGACGACCAAGCGCCCCTCACCTACGCCGCGCTTGGCCAGAGCGTCTATGTCGACGGTCCGCGCGTCACGCCGCTGGAAGTCCTTGAAGACAGCCGCTGTCCAATGAACGCCCGCTGCGTCTGGGCCGGGCAGGTCCGCCTGCGCATCCGCATCGACCTCGGTTCCGGCAGCGCCACGCGCGAAATCACCTCGGGCAAGCCGCTCCAGATAGCAGACGGAAGCCTTGAACTCGTCGAGATACGGCCCGACCGGGTAGCCGGAGGCGAAAGCGGCGGCGTGATCGATCCGGGAACCTACCGCTTCGGCTTCCGCTTCATGGGCGGGCTCTAGGCCGCAGCGTTCATCGCGCTCTCGATGCAACCGTACCAGCCCAGCCCGCGATAGGTCTCGTAGCCGGGCGTCAGGCCATAGGCGACGATCTTGCCGTCCTTGTTGCCATAGCCCCATTCGGCCTCAGGCTTGAGCGGATAGGTCTTGCCGAAAGCACCGGGCTCGGTCGAGGCAATCACGCGGTAGCGGGAGTCGAGCAGCATCACCTTGCTGTGCTTGCGCTCCTCCTGCGACAGCGAAATGCCCTCGACGATGGACCGGGCCTGCGGCTCCCAGTCGAAGAAGATCCCCAGCACACCCACGGATCTGCCGCCGGTTTCGCCCCCGGCGCGAATGGCAGTGGAATATGTCGCGACTTGCGCATTGCCCAGACGGGCAACTTTCTCGACATCGCAGACCGCGAAATCATCGCCGTCAGCGGTTGCAAGGCCGCGCCGGAACCAGTCCTCGCGCGAGACGTCGGCTCCGATCACCCCGCGGTAGCGGTCGGGACGGCCATTGGCGATAACCTTGCCCGAACGGTCCGCGATCCACAGATCGAGATAGACGGTGTAGGACCGCAGGATCGTGGCAAGCCGGGATGTCGCATGGGCGACAGCTTCGGCGCCGGGCTGCTCGGCCACGCTGACCACGGCGCTGTCAGTCGCCCACCAGCGCACGTCGCAGGAGCGCTCGTAGAGGTTACGGTCCATGATCTCCACGGCATTGCGCGCCATGTCGGCATAGCGGCTGCCCTTGAAGCCCATCATCATTTCTTCGCCGGCATTCTGGATGCGCGCGGCATTCTCGCTGATCGCAAGGTTGAGCGAGCCGGACAGTTCCGTCACTTCGCGCGATACCGAGCCCATCTCCTGCGCCACGACGCTGAAGCTCTTGCCCGCTTCGCCAGCGCGCGCGGCTTCCAGGCGCGCATTCATCGATAGAATCTGCGTGCGCATCATGATCTGGTCGAGATCGGCAATCTTGGCCTTGGTGACCTTCGTCAGTTCCAGTGCGAGGTCGATTATCTGATCCTGCATACCACTCCTGTCGGACTCTTGCCTTTCCCCTGCCTGCAGAACCGCTCTCCGGTGCCGGGGACATGCTTGGCGCCCCGGTCATTCTTGTCGGCATTCGCATGCCGCTCGGCCCACGCTACGCACACATGCTTGATCGGGAGCGCAGACCGGCATCAGGAGATGTACGTATAACGCCCTCAGGATGTCGCCATGGTCGCAAGAAAAAAGGCGGCGCCCGCCGGGGCACCGCCTTTCATCATTCCGGCAAGGTCAGACCTGTCAGGCAGCCGCAGCAGCGCCGGCCTTCTGGGTAGAACCCTTGTAGATCTCATTGATCGCCGCGCCGAGCGAGGCGTCGAACTCCGCGTCGCTCATCTGCGCACGCAGGTCCTGCAGCAGCGCGCGGCTGAAGCTGGCGATGATGCCCTTGTTCCTGGCCAGCTCGACGCAGGCCTCGGGACGCTCGTATCCGCCCGAGAGCGCGACGACGCGCAGCACCTTGGGGTGATCGACCAGTGCGTCGAACGTGCCCGGGACGACCGGCAGCGATAGCTTGAGCATGACCTGCTGGCCTTCCGGCAGCGCGTCGAGATTCTTGAGGATCTCGGCAAGCAGGATCTTGTCGCACTCGGCGCGCGTCTCGCTCTTGATGTTCACCTCGGGCTCGATGATCGGCATCATGCCGTGCGAGAGAACCTGCTGGCCGATCTCGAACTGCTGCTTGACCACGGCGGCGATGCCTTCGGCGTTGGCGGAATTGATCACCGAACGCTCCTTGGTACCGAAGACGCCGAGCGCCCTTGAACGCTCCAGCAGCGCGTCGAGCGTGGGCATCGGCTTCATCAACTGCACGCCGTTGGCCTCGTCCTCGAGGCCCTTGTCGATCTTGATGAAGGGCACGATGCCCTTGTTGATCAGCGCAGTCGGGGTGGGAACGCCGTCGACCTGACCGTCCATGGTGCGCTCGAACAGGATCGCGCCGATGACCTTTTCGCCGCTGAAGGCAGGAGAAGAGATGATGCGGCTGCGCATCTGGTGGATCAGGCCGAACATTTCCTCTTCGGTCGACCAGGCGCCTTCCTCGATGCCGTAGCCCTTGAGTGCCTTTGGCGTGGAGCCGCCGCTCTGGTCGAGCGCGGCAATAAAGCCGTCGCCATCGGCCATCTTGGCCGTCATCTGTGAAACTTGCATGGTTCTCCTCCTGTTTGTCTCACCTGTTGGTAATCGGGGCTATCGGCGGGGGACCCGGCGCGCAACCTCGGCAAAGGGCTTAATCCGCTCAAGCGCCTTTGCCTCGCGAGGTGCGGATCGCGCTCAGGCCTCCAGCACGGCGACGCCGGGCAGTTCCTTGCCTTCCATCCATTCAAGGAAGGCACCGCCGGCCGTCGAGATATACGAAAAGTCCTGCGCCACGCCCGCGTGATTGAGCGCCGCCACGGTATCGCCGCCACCGGCGACCGAAATCAGCGAACCTTCGACGGTCAGTGCGGCTGCCGTGCGCGCAAGGGCGACAGTGGCCGCATCAAAGGGCACCGTCTCGAAGGCGCCCATCGGACCGTTCCAGACCAGCGTCCGGCAAGTCTTGAGCACATCGCCGAGGGCTTCGACCGCCAGCGGACCGACGTCGAGGATCATCTCGTCAGAGGCGACCTCGTGGACGTTGCAGGTGCGCAAGGAAGCCGGGTTGGCCGCGAATTCCTTCGACACGACGACCTCATAGGGCAGATGCACGGTGCAGCCTGACGTGTCGGCCGCCTCGAGGATCTCGTTGGCAGTGCCGGTCAGGTCGTGCTCGCAAAGCGACTTGCCCACGTCGACGCCCTTGGCGGCGAGGAAGGTGTTGGCCATGCCCCCGCCGATGATCAGGTGATCGACCTGGCCGACAAGGTGCTTGAGCACGTCGAGCTTGGAGGAAACCTTGGCTCCGCCGACGACGGCCGCCACCGGCTTTTCCGGAGCGCCCAGCGCCTTGTCCAGCGCTTCAAGCTCTGCCTGCATCGAGCGGCCCGCATAGGCGGGCAGGACGCGGGCGAGGCCCTCGGTCGTCGCATGGGCGCGGTGCGCGGCGGAGAACGCGTCGTTGACGTAGAAGTCGCCGTTTTCGGCAATCGCCTTCACGAAATCGGCATCGTTCTTTTCCTCGCCCTTCCAGAAGCGCGTGTTCTCAAGGATCGCGATGTCACCGGCACGCAGGATGCCGACCGACTGCGCAACCACCGGACCGGCGACTTCGGGCACGAACATGACTTCCTTGCCCAGCACCCTCTCGACCGCACCGACCACCATCGATAGCGACATGGTGGAGGAGCGCTCGCCCTTGGGACGGCCGAAGTGTGCCAGAAGCAGGACCTTGGCGCCCTTCCCGGCTAGTTCCAGGATCGTGGGAGCACATGCACGAATGCGGGTCTCGTCGGTAACGAGGCCGTCCTTCATCGGCAGGTTGAGGTCGACACGTACCAGCGCCACCTTGCCGGTCACGTCGCCCAGGTCAGATTCGAGGGTGTCCAGGGTCTTGAAAGCGCTCATTGCTCGATCCTTACTTCGTCTCCGACGGCAATCTCGCCATCGTCCAGAACCCGGCCCAGCACGCCGCCACGCCAGTCCGGCGCCAGCGCGGCCATCAGTCCGGGCTCGATTTCATCCATGCGGCTGCATGGATCGCATTCCATGGTTATCTCGATGCGGCAGGTCGGCCCGATCGCGATTACCGCCCCCGCCGCTCGCGGCAGGCGCAGTCCCGAGACGCACAGGTTCGCCCGCCGTGCATGCCACGGCAGGAACGCGTCGTCGGGAATGTCGAGATCGCGCAGGGCTGCGCGCCAGCTCTCGGCCTCGATCAGCGAGACCTGCCGGCGCGGCTGCTTTCTTGCCCCATCGGGGCCCTGACGCACGGCGCCGCGAAAGTCCCCCTGGACTCCCGCGGCGGCAGTGACGGCGACGGACGACAATTCCTCCATGGTTCCACGCGATCGCGAACGCCGCGCTATGCCAAGGAGTGTGCCCGTCGCCGGATTCACTTTCAGAGGAACTTCGCCATCGCACCCGCAGTGTCGAGCATGCGGTTCGAGAAGCCCCACTCGTTGTCGTACCAGGATACGACGCGGACGAACTTGCCTTCCATGACGGCCGTCTCGAGGCTGTCGACGGTCGAGCTCGCCGGGTAGTGGTTGAAGTCCGACGAAACCAGCGGCTCTTCGGTGTAGGCCAGGACGCCCTTCATCGGGCCTTCCGACGCTGCCTTGAGAGCGGCGTTGATTTCTTCCTTGGTGGTGTCGCGCTTCGGCACGAAGCACAGGTCGACTAGGCTTACGTTCGGGGTCGGCACGCGGACCGACGAACCGTCCAGCTTGCCCTTGAGTTCCGGCAGCACGAGGCCGACCGCGCGGGCAGCGCCCGTGGTGGTCGGGATCATGTTGGCGGCACCGGCACGGGCGCGGCGCAGATCGCTGTGGATCTGGTCGAGCATGCGCTGGTCGTTGGTGTAGCTGTGGATCGTGGTCATGAAGCCACGCTCGATGCCGACGGTGTCGTTGAGGACCTTGGCAACCGGGGCGAGGCAGTTCGTGGTGCACGAAGCGTTCGACACGACGATGTGATCGGCGGTCAGCGTCTCGTGGTTCACGCCGAAGACGACGGTGTTGTCGACGCCGGTGGCCGGGGCCGAGATCAGCACGCGCTTGGCGCCCGCGTCGAGGTGCGGCTGCGACGCTTCCTTCGACTGGAAGAAGCCCGTGCACTCGAGCACGATGTCGATGCCCAGATCCTTGTGCGGCAGCTTGCCCGGATCGCGCTCGGCAGTGACGACGATGTCCTTGCCGTTGACGGTGATCTTGCCTTCGCCGGCCTCGACGGTGCCGGGGAAGCGACCGTGGGTGCTGTCATAGGCAAAAAGGAGAGCATTCGACTTGGTGTCGGCCAGGTCGTTGATCGAAACGAGGTCGAGACCGCAGTCGGGGCGCTCGAGAATGGCCCGGGCGACAAGGCGTCCGATACGTCCGAAACCGTTGATAGCAACCTTGGTCGCCATAAAATTCTCCTCCTTTAGGCGCTTAGCTTATCAAGAATCTTGGGCACGATGGATTCGGCGGTGAAACCGAAGCGTGCGAACAGGTCCTTTGCCGGCGCAGACGCGCCGAACCGGTCGATGCCGATGTTGAGACCGCCGTTGCGGCTCGCAGCGGTATAGCGCTCCCAGCCCAGCGTCGAGCCGGCCTCGATCGAAACGCGCAGGACAGACGCATCGTGCGGCAGCACTTCGTGCTTGTACGCTTCATCCTGCGCTTCGAACAGCTCCATGCAGGGCATCGAGACGACATCGGCGCCGATGTTCTGCGATTCCAGCTGCTCGGCGACCTTCACGGCCAGTTCCACTTCGGAACCGCTGGCGATCAGGATGACCTTGCGGTCGGCCGCAGCATGACGAAGCGTGTAGGCGCCGCGCGCCGAAAGCATGTCACCGCTATTGCGCAGCTGCGGCAGATTCTGGCGGGTCAGCGCAAGAACCGAAGGCGTATCCTTGGACTGCAGCGCGATGTTCCAGCACTCTGCCGTCTCGATCACGTCCGCGGGGCGGAACACGTAGAGGTTCGGGATCAGGCGCAGGCTCATGACCTGCTCGATCGGCTGGTGGGTCGGACCGTCTTCGCCCAGGCCGATGGAATCGTGGGTCAGGACGTAGATCGCGCGGGTCTGCTGCAGCGCCGAGAGGCGGATCGCATTGCGGCAGTAGTCCGAGAAGATCAGGAAGGTGCCGCCGTAGGGAATGACGCCGCCATGCAGCGCCATGCCGTTCATCGCCGCGGCCATGCCGAATTCGCGGATGCCGTAATAGACATAGCGACCGGCGTAGTTTTCCGGGGTGAACGGCTCCTGGCACTTGGCCTTGGTGTTGTTCGAGCCGGTAAGGTCGGCCGAACCGCCAACCATCTCGGGCACCACCGGCGCCAGGACGTTGAGGCAGTTTTCCGAAGCCTTGCGGGTAGCGACGGTGGTGTCGCCGTCGAGCCAGCTGGCGAAAGTCTTCGCAGCCTCGTCGCCTTCCGGAAGATCGCCGGCCATGCGGCGGTTGAATTCGGCAGCGTCGGCGCTGGCGGCCAGGCGGCCTTCCCACTCGGCGCGGGCCTTGGCCCCGGCTTCGCCCAGCGAACGCCAGTCGGCAAGGATCTCGGCCGGGATCTCGAACGGAGCTGCCGTCCAGCCCAGGAATTCACGAGCGGCGGCGACTTCATCGGGGCCGAGCGCAGCACCGTGAACGTCATGGCTGCCCTGCTTGTTGGGTGCGCCCTTGCCGATCACCGTCTTGCAGGCAACGAGCGAGGGCTTGTCCGAGGCAGCGGCTTCGGCCAGCGCACGCTCGATATCGGCAAAGTCGTGGCCGTCGCACGAGAAAACGTCCCAACCGGTAGCGCGGAAGCGCGCGGGGATGTCTTCGCTCGTCGACAACGAGGTATCGCCGTCGATGGTGATGTTGTTGTCGTCCCACAGGACCTTGAGGCGGCCCAGCTTGAGGTTGCCGGCCAGGCCGATCGCCTCGTGGTTGATGCCTTCCATGAGGCAGCCGTCACCGGCGATGACCCAGGTCTTGTGGTCGACGAGGTCGTCACCGAAAGTGCCGTTGAGCTGACGCTCGGCCATCGCCATGCCGACCGCCATCGCCAGGCCCTGCCCCAGCGGACCGGTGGTGCATTCCACGCCCGGGATCAGGAAGTTTTCCGGGTGACCGGCGCAGACCGAGCCGAGCTGACGGAAGTTGCGGATGTCGTCCATCGTCGGGCTGGCATAGCCGGTCAGGTGGAGCAGCGAGTAGATCAGCATCGAGCCGTGGCCGGCCGAGAGCACGAAGCGGTCGCGGTCGGCCCACTTGGGCGCGGCGGGATCGAACTTGAGAAACTTGGAGAACAGCACCGTGGCGACGTCCGCCATGCCCATCGGCATGCCGGGGTGACCGCTGTTGGCAGCCTGGACCGCATCCATCGAAAGCGCCCGGATGGCATTGGCCATCGGCGCGAGGCGGTTGGGGGCGAGGGTCATCTGATGGCTCCGGATACGGAAATTACTGGGCGATTCGAAAGTCCGGACCCCCTTTAGGGAGAGGCGGCTTCCCGTCAAGTTCGCCAGTCAGTTTCGCGCGACCGACCAGTTGAACCGCACGTCGAAATGATTGTGAACAACAAGGGCCAATTGCTTGCGTTTTATCTTCTTTCCGGTAGCGAACGGAGGATGGAACAGACGGCGATCTGTGAAGCACTGCAAAGGATCGAGGCAGCGCTTGCGCGTGTCGAGGGCGCAACCCGGCAGGCTGTAGACCTGCGCGGTCGCCACGAGGCCCTGATCGGGCAGCACGAGGCTCTCGCCACCCGGCACGTGACTCTCAAGGCAAGCGTCGAGCAATCGCTCTCCCGGATCGACGGGCTGATCGGACGGGCCGATAAATGATCCGCCGGATTCAGATCGCATTTTCGAAGCCCCTGAAGTCATGAGCAACGTCACCCTTTCCATCGGCTCCCGCCGCTTCACCGTCGCTTGCGCCGACGGCGAGGAGGCTCATGTCTCCGAACTGGGCGACCTGATCGACGCCAAGGTCAGCCAGGCCGGCGCGCAGGGTCAGACCGAAACGCGCATGCTGCTCTTCGCGGCGCTCCTGCTCGCGGACGAAGTGCATGAACTGCGCCGCTCGGGCACAAGCGCCCCCGCCCCGGCAAGCGAACTGCCCGAAGATCTGGCCGAGCGCCTCGCCGAGGTTGCGGGCCGTATAGAAAATATCGCGAACCTCCTTGAGGCTGACGCCGGCAACGCCTAACTAGGGCTCGACGGGATCTGCCCGGCACGAGCCGTTCGAACATCCCTGAGGCTATAAGCAATCCAAGGGGGCTGTCCCTGCCCGGACCGTGGTCCGACGCACATGGCTCCCACCTGACGTTGAGGCGTCAGAGGATTTCTAGGAAAACGACCCAAGGTGGACCCGTCACCCCCATTTCCCGCGAATGAAGCAAAGGCCCGGCTGCGCAGGGCCTTCCGGACCGCCCGGCGCGAGCATGTCTCCGCGCTGCCCCAGGGCATGCGTGCGCTCATGCTCAACCGACCGCCCTCTCCCATCGCGCAGATGATGCCCGAAGGGGCGCTGGTCGGACTTTATTATCCCGTAGGTGACGAGGCACCCTCGCTGGGCTGGGCGCGCTGGCTGGTCGAGAATGACCGCCGCATCGCCCTGCCCGCCTTCGAATCCCGCGAGAGCCCGATGGAATTTCGCGCCTGGAACGATCCTTTCGTGGACGATGAACTGGCAATCTCGCCCTGGGGCGGGCTGCAACCGGACCGAACCGGCGAAGCGCTCATCCCCGATCTTGTCGTCGTACCGCTGATCGCCTTCACCGAGCGCGGCGAACGCCTCGGCCAGGGCGGTGGACACTACGACCGCTGGCTCCAGGCCTATCCGCAGGTGCGCGCCATCGGGCTTGCATGGGACTGCCAGATCGCCGATGCGCTTCCGATCGAGGATCACGATCGGCATCTCGACGCCGTCGTGACGCCGACCCGGATCTATCAAGGAAGCGAATGAAATGCGCGAGACCCCGACATGGCGAATTCCGATCGGCGTCCTGGGCCTGTGCGTCGCGCTTGCGGTTTACGGCATTCTCATCGCGACTTACGTGCCGCCGCTGATCGGTAACTGGCACGCCCTGGCGCAGACGCCCGTCTACATCGTGCTCGGCGTCGCCTGGATCATGCCGCTGCGTCGCTTCCTGATATGGATGGAGACCGGCCGCTGGGGTTGAGCCCCGGCAGCCTAAAGCCTTAGCGAACATCGACATGACAAGCTGCGCAGTCGGCAAGCCCGTACGGCACCGAGCCGTCCTGGTAGATGCCTGACCTGCGGGTAACCGAGTCGCTGCCCCGGCACCCTCAGAGAGGCTGCCCGATGTCTTTCACAGGGCGCTGATCGCAAAAAGAAAAAGGCCGGGACATGCCCGGCCTTTTCTTCTGATGATTCACCTCAGGACATTCCTGAAGTGGCGCGAGTGACGGGGCTCGAACCCGCGACCTCCGGCGTGACAGGCCGGCACTCTAACCAACTGAGCTACACCCGCTCACCAGTGAAAAGAACTGCACCTCAGTTCTTTCTATGTATCCTGTTTTCACAGGCTTTTCCCAAGTGGCGCGAGTGACGGGGCTCGAACCCGCGACCTCCGGCGTGACAGGCCGGCACTCTAACCAACTGAGCTACACCCGCGTTCTAAGGCGGTGCGTCCGCTTGGGAGCCGCGCCACTAAGACAGGCTCATCGGGCTGTCAACTGCCTTGAGAGGGTAAGTGGTTTTTTTGCGCGCCCTGCCCCGGCACGCCGATGCGAGGCCTGCGCGATCAAGTCCGTGTTAACCATATTTTGGCGAATTGGCCGTCAATCTCCCCCGCATCGCCAACAGGTCAGCGGGGGCTGTCCGGAACCTATGAAAAGCAAGTTCGTCCTTATCGCAGCCATGACGCAGGCGCTGTGTGCGCCGGCCCTGGCACAACCGGCGGCGCCGGTTTCGGTTGCCACCGACAGCGCCGTCTTCGTCGAGAAGGTCATGGCGGATTCGAGCAGCCGCCTCGAGCCGGCCGCGCGCCTTTCGCGCGGGGACAAGGTCGTGACCGTTGTCACCTGGTACCGCATGGGCGGCAACGGGGGCTTCGTCATCACCAACCCGATGCCCACGAAGCTTGCCTATGAGGCGAGCGCGAGCGAGGGACAGGAAGTCTCGGTGGACGGCGGCCGCACCTGGGGCCACCTCGGCGCTCTACGCAAGGGTGGGCGACTGGCGACGGCAGAGGACGTCACCCATGTACGCTGGCGCATTCCGGCAGGCAGCGCCGCAAATGGCCGCGGCCAGCTCGCCTACAGCGCCATCGTGCGCTGATAGCCGATTTTCGGTGAAAGCAGGACGGCGGCCCGCACCCTGGCGCAAGCCGCCCTTTCCTTCGGTTCCTAACCGGCGAGAATGAGCGCCGGTGCTTCGATCAGCTTCTTGAGGTCCTGCGCGAAGCTGGCGGCATCCCATCCGTCGACGACGCGATGGTCGCAGCTCATCGAGATGTTCATCGTCTTGCGCTTCTCGATCCGCTCCACGCCGCCGGCATCGCGCACGAACATCGGGCGCTCGACTATGCGGTTGGGACCGATGATCGCAACTTCGGGGCGATTGATGACCGGTGTCGTCGCCACCCCGCCCATCGGGCCGAGCGAGGTCAGCGTGATCGTCGAGCCGGAGAGCTCCGTGGACTTGGCCGAACCGTCGCGCGCCGCCCGCGCGAGGCGCGAGATCTCGCTCGCAAGCTGCCAGAGGTTGCGATCCTGTGCATCGCGGATCACCGGGACCATCAGCCCGGCCGGAGTCTGCGCTGCCATGCCCAAGTGTACCGAACCATAGCGCGTCACCACGCCCGCCTCATCGTCGTAATGGGCGTTGAGCATCGGGTACCTGGGCATCAGCTTGCAGATCGCCGCGATCAGGAACGGCAGCATCGTAAGCTTGGGACGATCTCCACGCCCTTCATTGAGCTGCGCGCGGGTTTCCTCCAGCGCCGTTACGTCGAATTCCTCGACATAGGCGAAATGCGGGATCTGGCGCTTGGATGCCGCCATGTTCTCGGCAATGCGGCGGCGCAGGCCGATGACGCGGACCTGCTCGTCCTTGCCTTTCAGACCGGCAGGCTGAAAGCCGCCCGCGGCATTGTAGGACAGGAAAGCGTCGAGGTCGGAATGGCGGATGCGGCCATCCTCGGCCGGGCGGACTTCGCCCAGATCGATGCCGAGGTCTGCCGCGCGCTTGCGAACCGCCGGGCTGGCCATGACGCGCGCATGACCCATCGCGCGGGCCGGCACCGGGGCCGGGCTCGGCGTCGGTGCAGGCGCGGGAGCGGGCGCTTGGCTCTTTTCGGCAACGGGAGCGGGAGCCGGTTCAATCGTGGGTTCGGGGGCCGGCGCCGCTGCCGGTTCCTTTGCGGCCGTCTCCTCAGGAGCCGGCGCCGGTGCAGCAGCGGGGCGACCGCCCTTGCCGTCCCGCTCGTTACCCTCGCCTTCCACCTCGATCACCACCAGCGGCGAACCGATGGCGATAACGTCGCCTTCCGCTCCGGCGACCTCGATCACCTTGCCCGAGACCGGGCTTTCCATCTCGACCGTCGCCTTGTCGGTCATCATGTCCGCAACACGGCCGTCTTCCTCGACCATGTCGCCGATCTTCACGTGCCAGGCGACGATCTCGGCTTCGGCAATGCCTTCCCCGATATCGGGGAGGCGGAATGTATAGCGACCCATCGGATCAATCCTTCATGAGCCGGTCGACCGCCTCGCCGATGCGGACGGGACCGGGGAAATAGGCCCACTCGAGGCTGTGCGGATAAGGCGTGTCGAAACCCGTCACGCGCTCGATCGGCGCCTCGAGGTGATAGAAGCAACGCTCCTGGACGAGCGCGGAAAGCTCGGCGCCGAAGCCCGAAGTGCGCGTCGCCTCATGGACGATGAGACATTTGCCGGTCTTTTCCACCGACTTTTGCACAGTCTCTATGTCCAGCGGGACAAGCGTGCGCAGGTCGATGATTTCGGCATCGACGCCCTTTTCGGCAAGCACCGCCTCGACCACGTGGATCATCGTGCCGTAGGCCAGCACGGTCATCGCCGCGCCTTCGCGCACGACCCGCGCCTTGCCCAGCGGGATGGAATAGTAGCCCTCGGGCACCTTGCCCCCGGCATGGTTCTTCCAGCTCTTGGACGGGTTGTCGTAATAGCCGTCGAAGGGTCCGTTGTAGATGCGCTTGGGTTCGAAGAAGATGACCGGATCGTTGTCCTCGATCGCGGCGATCAGCAGCCCCTTGGCATCGTGCGGGGTCGACGGGATCACCGTCTTGAGGCCCGCTACATGGGTGAAAAGGGCCTCGGGGCTCTGGCTATGCGTCTGGCCGCCGAAGATGCCGCCACCGAAGGGAGAGCGGACCGTGATCGGGGCCACGAATTCGCCTGCCGAACGATAGCGCAGGCGCGCCGCTTCGGACACGAGCTGGTCGAGGCCGGGATAGATATAATCGGCAAACTGGATCTCCGGCACCGGACGCAGGCCATAGGCGGCCATGCCGACTGCCGCACCGATGATCCCGCATTCGTTGATCGGCGAATCGAACACTCGGTCCTTGCCATACTTGCCCTGCAGGCCCGCGGTCGCGCGGAAGACGCCGCCGAAATAGCCCACGTCCTCGCCTAGTATGACGACATCGGGATCGCGCGCCATCATGACGTCGAGCGCTTCGTTGATCGCCTCGATCATGTTGAGCGAGCGCGTGGGGGCATCGTGGAGGCTTACAGCTTCTTCTTCGAGCATTGCCCTTACTCCTTCCACTCGGGCCACTTCATCTGGCGTTCGCGAATGGCCTGCTCGGCCTGTTCGTCCAGATGCCAGGGAAGTTCCTCGAAGACGTCTTCGAACATGGTGTGGAACGGATGGTGCAGGCCATGGCCGAGGATGCCGTTCTTTTCGGCCTCCTTGGTCGCCGCCTTCACCTCTTCCGCCAGTTCGCGGTCCATGTCGGCGTGCCGGTCTTCCGACCACTCGCCGATCGCGATCAGATGGTTCCTGAGCCGCATGATCGGATCGCCCAGCGGCCATTCCTCGCGCTCGTGCGCCGAACGGTAGGCGCTGGGATCGTCCGAGGTCGAATGGCCCTCGGCGCGGTAGGTGAAATGCTCGATGAGCGTGGGACCGAGGTTGGCGCGGGCGCGGTTGGCCGCCCACTCCATCGCCGCATAGACCGCCAGCGCATCGTTTCCGTCCACGCGCAGCCCGGCAATGCCATAGCCCGCGGCGCGAGCGGCAAAGGTCGTGCGCTCGGCCCCTGCAAAGCCGGAAAAGCTCGAGATCGCCCACTGGTTGTTGACGACGTTGAGCACGACCGGCGCATTGTAAACGGCGGCAAAGGTCATCGCCGCGTGGAAATCGCCCTCTGCGCTGGAGCCTTCGCCGATGAAGCTGGTGGCGATGCGCGTGTCGCCCTTGATCGCGCTTGCCATGGCCCAGCCGACGGCCTGCGGGAACTGCGTGGCAAGATTGCCCGAGATGGTGAAGAAGCCATAGTCGCGCGCCGAGTACATGATCGGCAACTGGCGGCCCTTCAACCGGTCCGCGCGGTTCGAGTAGATCTGGTTGATCATGTCGACCAGCGGATACCCGCGCGAGATCAGGATGCCTTGCTGGCGATAACTGGGGAAGACCATGTCGTCGCCGGCCAGCGCCAATGCGCAGGCGACCGAAATCGCCTCTTCGCCGGTGCACTTCATGTAGAAGCTGGTCTTGCCCTGCCGCTGGCCGCGATACATCCGATCGTCGAAGGCGCGGGTAAGCGCCATGTTGCGCAGCATGCGGCGCAGCGATTCCGGGTCGAGATTGGGGTTCCAGGGACCGACCGCCTTGTCGTCATCACCCAGGACGCGGATCATGTCGGTCGTAAGCGGCCAGGTTTCGCTTGCCGCGCAGGCCTCGTCGGGCCGCGCCAGCTCGCCCGGCTCGGGAATATCCAGCTCCGAGTAATCGACCTTGTCGCCCGGCCTGTACTTCGGCTCGGGCACATAGAGTTCAAGCGGCGGCAAGTTGCCGCGCGGCTTTCCAGACCTGACCGGACTTTCGCCCATTTTCGTTCTCTCCCGCCAGTTTCGGCCCGTGAGAACTCCACGCACCGGGAGAATCGGAGCGTATCAAAATTCTACGGATGAGTCATAATATTACAAACCCCCGCAATGTCAATCAGACCGCAACCGGTGCGGAGATGTGCGACTGGGGCGCATATCCACGCACTTCGAAGTCTTCGATACGATAGTCGAAGACGCTTTGCGGACGCCGCAGGATCTCGAGCGTCGCCTGCCCCTCGGGCTTGCGGGAAATCTGCTCTTCCACCAGCGCACCATGGTTGAGGTAGAGATGGACATCACCCCCTGTCCAAACGACTTCGCCCGGCTCCAGGTTGCATTGCTGCGCGAACATGCGGGTCAACAGGGCAAGCGACCACATGTTGAACGCGAATCCCAGACCTAAATCGCAGCTGCGCTGGTAAAGCAGGCACGAAAGACGGCCACCCGCTACATGGAACTGATAGGTCTTGTGGCAGGGTGGGAGAGCCATCGCGTCAAGCTCGGCGACGTTCCACCCCTCGATGATGTGGCGACGGCTGCCGGGGTTCTCCTGCAAGGATGCGATCACCTGCGCAACCTGATTGACGCCCTGTTCGCGCCGGCGGAAAAGTCCGTTTCCGGCATCCTCAAAGACCGGCCAATCGACCCATTGCTTGCCGTAAACCGGTCCGAGGTCGCCCCACTTCTCGGCGAATGCGGCATCGGCAACGATCCGGTCGGAAAAGTCCGCGCGCGAGATCTGGTCGCCGGTTTCGCGGCGATAGCGATCGAGCGGCCAGTCGGTCCAGATCTGCACCCCTTGCGCGCAAAGCGAACGGATGTTGGTGTCGCCGGTCAGGAACCAGAGCAGCTCACGCGTCGCCGTCTTCCAGTAGACCCGCTTGGTGGTGAGCAGCGGCATGGCCCCGTCTGCAAGGTCGAAGCGGATCGTTGCACCGAAGACTGACCGCGTTCCAACCCCGGTGCGGTCCACCCGCTCGTCGCCGTGCTCCCAGATATGGCGCATGAGATCGAGATATTGCCACTCCCAGTGCGGCGCGCGGCCGCTGGGTGGCGATTCGGATCGAAGCAGTGTCGATGGCGCGTTCATGGGCAAAGCCTAGACCCGCCGGCCCCGAGCGAAAAGAGGCGGCGCGCTCAATTTCCCCGCCAACGCACCAGGATGAATGGTCCCGATGCATTACCTTCGAAGGATGTGACGATCCGGGTTCGCCCTTAGGATCGGCTTTGCGCCAATGCAGGACCCCATGGTGCATAATCGATTGCATGGTCCCATCGCCCAGATCTGTCCTTTCCCGATTCCTGCCCGCTCCTCTTGCGCTGCAAGGGCTTATTGCAGGCCTCGCGATGCTCGTCGCGCTGTCTCCCGCAGAAGGGGGCGCAGCCATCTACCTGCCCCTGGATGGAAGCGGAGCGGCCCATACAGTCGCCTGGTCGCGCCAGCGCGGTGCCGAAGTGGTTGCTCCGGGACCTTACGAGGGCGCCTTCATCCTGCGCATTCCGCAAGGTCATCTTGCCATGGAAGCCTTGAAGCAAGGCGCGCTGCTGATCTCGGTTCCGGAATTCCTGTGCGGTTCGCCCGATCCTTCAAAGAAGACATAACTGGTCATGAACGAACTCGATGAAATGCGCCGCAAGGGCGCCAAGATCCTCCTCGCCATTTCCTGGCTGAGCGTTGCCATCATTGCCGGCTGCGCCTGGGCTTCCGGCTCCGGCCCGGCCCCTGCCCTGCTGGCAGCCGCGATCACGATCGTGCCGACGCTGCAGGTCATGGCTGGCAACAACGGCCTGCAGGCCCGGCTGGCCCTTGGCCTTGCCGTGCCGCTCTACCCGGCCATCATGCTGTGGCAATGGAGCGGACAGAACTGGATGCTCGACATCCACATGACCTTTTTTGCCGCCATTGCCATGCTCACCCTGCTCGCAGACTGGCGCCCCGTTCTGCTCGCTGCCGGCGTGACCGCGGTTCATCACCTCTCCACCAATTTCGCGGCTCCCTCGCTCGTCTTCCCTGACGGCGCGGACTTTGCCCGCGTGCTGCTCCATGCCGTCATCGTCGTGCTGGAAACCGGCGTTCTCGTCGTGCTCTCGGCCGGGTTCGAGAGGCTGGTGATCGACCAGGCGGCAGCGCATGAGGCACGGGCCGATGCGGAGAAAGCCGCCCAGATCGAGCGCACCCGGGCTGCCGAGGACCAAAAGCAGGTGATCGAACAGATCGGCCGTGGTCTGCGCGGCCTTGCCTCGGGCGACCTCTCGCTGCGGCTCTCCGAATCCTTCCCCGAAGGCTACGAGGAACTGCGCGGATACTTCAATTCAGCGGCCAGCGATCTCGACGACATCGTGCGCGACGTCACCCGCTCGGCCGGGCAGATCGAATCGGGCTCGCGCGAAATTCGCAGCGCCAGCGACGATCTTGCGCTGCGCACCGAGCAGCAGGCAGCGACGCTGGAAGACATCGCCAATACCCTGCGCCAGCTCAGCACCACCGTGCAGGCCAATGCCAAGAGCGCGCAGGACCTGCAGGCCAACGTCGCCAGAGCGCGCAGCGATGCGCTATCGGGCAATTCCGTAGTCGCAAGCGCGGTGGGCGCGATGGGCGAGATCGAACGCTCGGCCGACGAGATCCACCAGATCATCACGCTGATCGACGGCATATCCTTCCAGACCAACCTGCTCGCCCTCAATGCCGGCGTCGAAGCCGCGCGCGCGGGCGAAGCGGGCAAGGGCTTTGCAGTGGTCGCCAACGAAGTACGCGCGCTGGCGCAGCGCTCTGCCGAAGCGGCCAACCAGATCAAGGACCTGATCGGCACCTCCTCGATTCAGGTCTCCGAAGGTGTGAAGCTCGTCGGCCAATCGGGCGAATCGCTGATGACGATCGTCTCGGGCATTGCCGAGATCGACGAAGCGATTGCCCGCATCGCCAGCGTGTCGCAGGAACAGGCGGCAGAGATCGCGCGCATCAACGAACGTATCGCCCGGCTCGATTCCGCGACGCAGGAAAACGCAGCGATGGTCGAGGAAGGAACCGCGGCGGCTCGCCACCTCTCAAGCGAAGCTGAAGGCATGACCCGAACCGTCGCCCATTTCCGCGTTTCGGGCCAAAATCTTGCCGGCAAGCAAGACGGTTCCTGTGCAAAACTCGCTCAAGCCGCATAAAGTGACTTTGGCCCCTTGCCAGCCCCGGAATCGCTCTCTATAGGCGCGCTCCTGCCTCGGGCCGCTTTCAAAGTGGCACGATCGGTCGGGGAGTAGCTCAGCCTGGTAGAGCACTGTCTTCGGGAGGCAGGGGCCGGAGGTTCGAATCCTCTCTCCCCGACCATTTAATCCTATAAAATATAAGCATTTTTATCCATCCTATGAACAGGGGTTGAAGGTTCAGATTGAACCTTCAGGGCCGGCGACGGATTGCATTTGCGACCCCACGAAGATGCTCAGGACTAAACCTGGCATGGTGTTTTTGGGTCGTCCGATCGTCGTCATCGCCCATAAACTGGGCAAGTTCGGCCATCGACACGCCAGCCTCAGCCGCCCAGACTGCTCCAGTGTGACGCAGCGTATATGGGGTAGCATGGACACCGCTCCTTTCGGACGCTGCCTGGAAGGCCTTTTTGATGCACTTGATGGGCTCTCCGGCACGTTCGATCACATACGCGCTCGTCCGTTGGGAATAGGCGGCCTCTAACAATGGCAGCAGGTCATCGGAGATTGAGACCACCGTGCGCCGCTTCGTCGTGCGAATATGTCCAGGCGGAGTGAAGTCGATCTGCTTGCGATGGGAATCAACCCGATCCCACTCAAGCTGCAAGATCGCCCGTCGGGCGCGCCATCGAGTAGAGGCCTAGCATCACGTTCAGCTTGGCGTGCTCGGCTGACACGCTGGCGTAGAACCGTTCGAACTTGGCATGGGACAAATGCCTGCGCTTCGCTTCAACTAACTTTGGAAGCCAGATGGGAATACGACCGGGCAACCTCGGTCCGTTTCTGACGGTGGCGACGGCTCAGACAAGAGTCTTCGCACTATCGGTCATGACTTACGTGGCGCCCTCGAAAGTGCAGGATCCCAAGGCTTTACATCAGAAGCGCCCAACTTGCGCGAAATAGTTGAGTTGTTTCGTGAGCCGCACCTTGATCACTTTTTCCGTTTCGGGTGGCCAGACGAATTTCCCATGCCTGCGCCCAATGACAATCTTGCAGCATTTCATGTGTTAGACGCCGAAGTGCAAACCGCTGTTCAGAAAGACAATAATGGCGAATGAAAGCGATTTGAATGGCGTTTGGCTATACCACCATGAAAGCGGCGTGGACGCACCTGTCGAAGCCCCCCTCCGGCTGCCGAGCGCGTAGCAGGTAGTTGTCCAAGGGGCGTTGTCAGCCCAGCGCGAACTCGCCTTCGCCTGACCGCGGCCCTTCGGGCAAGGCCGCAGAGATTGCAGAGAACTTGCCCGCACCGACTTGAGAAGACCGATCTGTGCCAGCCGCTATGCGCTTCGGCTCAAAACCTTCATCCCTGCCAGATTTCGGGTTCTGCGCGGAGCGCCGGATCGAGCGTATAGCGCGACTGCGGCCTGCCAAGTCCGAGGTTCTCGCGCAGCGTGCTGCCTTTATAGGCGGTGCGCACCCGGCCGCGGCGCTGCAACTCGGGAACGACGAGATCGACGAAGCGATCGAGCATGACCGGCAGCGACGGCGGCGCAATGACGAAGCCGTCACAGGCCCGTGCTTCGTACCAGCGCTCCAGTTCGTCAGCGATTGTCTCGGCCGTCCCGGCAAGCGAACGCGAGGTACGGCTTGCCGCTACGGCAACGGCGATCTCTCCCAATGTCATCCCGCTCGCGCCCATGTCGATGATCCGCTGGCGGGTGCCGAGCGAGGCGTTGCTATCGGGCAGTTCGGGCAGCGGCCCGTCGAGATCGTAGCGCGAAAGGTCGATGCCGCCGAGCACGGTCTTGAGATAGGACAGCGCCAACTTGGGAGGGATCGCCTCGTTGAGCGCCTTCGCTTCGGCTTCGGCCTGCTCGGCGGTGACAGCCGGAACCGGCTGGATCGCGGTCATGATCCTCAGGCTCTCGGGATCGCGGCCAGCTGCGGCAACCCGCTTCTTCAGGCCGGCGTAGAAGGCAACGCCGCTCTCCATTGTCGGATGCGACGTGAACACCGCATCGGCAGTGCGGGCGGCCAGTTCCAACCCCTCCTCGGAAGCTCCGGCCTGAACGATCAGCGGGTGGCCCTGCGGCGAACGGCCCATGGTGAGCGGGCCGGCTACGCAGAAGTGCTCGCCCTTGTGGTAGAGCCCGTTGACCTTCGCCGCCTCGAAGAAGACCCCGCTTGCCTTGTCCGCAATGACGGCACCGTCTTCCCAACCGTCCCAGAGGCCCTTGCAGACTGCGATCGCTTCCTCGGCACGGGCATAGCGCTCCGCATGTCCGTAGTGCGCCTCACGCCCAAAATTATGGGCTTCGTTCTCGCTTGTGGAAGTAACCACGTTCCAGGCGGCACGCCCGGCGCTGACATGATCCAGGGTCGATAGACGCCGGGCGATGGCATACGGCTCGTTATAGCTGGTCGACACGGTGGCGACGAGGCCAAGGTTCTGCGTAGAGGCGGCAAGCGCGCCGTGCAGGACGAGAGGATCGAGCCGGATCGCATCGGTGGCGGCAAAGGCATCGACGCCCGCGATCGGCCGAAATCCCTGCGAATCCGCGAGGAACAGCGCGTCGAACATGCCCCGCTCTGCGGTGCGTGCAATGTGCTGCCAATAGCCCAGCGTCATCAGCGCTGCAGGCTCGGCCTCTTCGTGGCGCCAACCGGCCATGTGTCCGCCGGAACCCATCGGCATGGCAAACAGATGGTACTGGCCCGCACGCGTCTTCTGCGTCATTCACGTTCTCCTTCGTCTGGACCAGTTTGCGCCGTGCGCATGCGAACGTAAGGGGCGGCTGCATCGACTCTCCACTGTGCAGATAGTCCGATGGGCGCGCGCCTTGCCCCGGCTGACTGGCCTGCTTCCTCGCAAGCTGCAGCAAAGGCTGAATAGCCGTTTACCCCAAGAGCAATGGGGCACGGGTCATTCGACGCCGCGCCCCTCGAGGCAGGTCAATGCCTGACGATCTTCAGAACTCGAAGCCGACCCGGCCACCGAAGACGCGGCGGCGCGCAGGCGAGAAAGTGACCGCCGGAACACCGGTGTAGGTGTCCGAGTTGTACGCGATCGAAGTCGGCGTCTTGTCGTCGAAGATGTTCTCGCCGTACAGTTCGAAGCTGAACTTGCCGTCATCGACACCAAGGCGCAGGTTCACACGGTGAGCCGGAGCAGTCCAGGCAAGGTTCGCCTCGCTCTCGTACTGGCGGCCAACGTAGATGTAGTCGGCCCGCATGTAGCCCTCGAAGGCGCTGCTCACCGGCTGCCGGTAATCGATCGAGGCCGATCCGGTCCAGGCGGAATACTGCGGCAGACGGTTGCCGACCGGATTGGCATTGCCGGTCAGCGCGAGGCATTCGGCGCACTGCGTGTTGCGAATGTCGGTCTGCGCGTAGGACAGCGTACCTTCCAGTGTCAGCGCATCGGTGACCTTCAGCGAGCCCTCGAACTCGACGCCGTAGAGCCGCACCTTGCCGCCCGGCACGACGACACGCACGGTCTGCGGCGTCGGGTTGCTATAGGTGATGTTCTGATTGATGTGCTTGTCGTACCACTTCCCGTAATACGCTGCGAGCTGGATGCGCAGGCGGCGGTCGAACATGGCGCTCTTGAATCCGAGCTCGCCCATTTCGATCTTCTCCGGGCCCACCGCCGTGGGAACATCGAGCTGCGACTGAACCTGGTCCTGGACGACCTGCGGCAGCGCCAGCAGCGTGGCGTTGAACTGGCCAGGACGCGTGCCCTTTGCATAGGACGCATAGACCGACGCGTCGGGGCTGAAGGAATAGCGCAGGATCGCGCGTGGGTTAAAGCTCTTCGACTGACCCGAATAGTCGATCGAGCGGGCCGGTACGACCTGGCCGATCTCATCCCACTGATAGCGACCCTCCAGGCTCAGGTTGAGCTGTTCGGTAATATCGAAGCCAAGCGAACCGAAGATGCCGTAAGTGTCTGCGCTATAGGTCGTCGCAGGAACGGCGGCCGAGAATCCCGAATTCGAGAACGCGTTGGTAGTGATGGAGTTTCGCTGGCGAAAGTAATTGAAGCCGACCAGCCAATTCAATCGATCGTCGCTGGGCGATGCGACGCGGATCTCGGCAGACTTGTTCGTCAGCTCGGTCTGCCCGCCCACCGTGCGCGAAAAATAGGGCACGAGGGTATTATTCGCCGCGTAGAACGGGTTGACCATCGAACGACCGTCACGAAAGCCGGTATCAGTGACATAGCCCCAGCGGTCGCGAAAATACGCGACGTTGCCCCCTACAGTGTAGCCGCCGCCGAGATCGTAGTCGGCGATGAGGTGACTTTCGATCGCTTCGCGGTGGACACCGAAATGCGAGACGAAGTCATCGCCGAGGACGACCCCGTCGTTGACCCTGTCCAGCGAGCTGGTGACGTAAGTCTGCTGGACCATCCGGTTGCGCGGCGCTGTCTCGAGAGCGCCGCAGTAATAGGATCGACCGGTGACGGTGGTGCAATTGTTGTCGTCGGCCAGCAACTGGCCCGAGGCTGGCGGGCCGTCATCGTCTTCCCAGTAGTTCAGAAAAGCCTTGATCTTCAGGTCCGCCGACGGCGTGAAAAGCAGCGTACCGGAAACCGAACGGGTGTCTTGCGCGCCGAGTTTACCGCCGACACCGAAGTTGTCGTACTGTCCGTCGGTGTGGAAAATGCGACCCGAAACGCGCGCCGCCAGAAGATCGGGGACCAGGCCTATTTCGGCCGAAATCCTGCCCTCGACCGTGTTGTACGAGCCGTAACTGACGGTACCGGACATGCGCGGCTCGAAACCGGGATCGCGGGTAATGAAATTGATCGCGCCGGAAAACGTGGCGCGTCCGAAATACGCACTCTGCGGCCCCCGGATGACTTCGACCTGAGCGATGTCGGTCAGGCCCGAGATCGAGCCGCTACCTACCGGCACGCCGTCGATGAAGGCGCTGGCACCCTGGCGATCGGGCGATGGCGTACCCGAAAACATGCCGCGCATGGTGAAGAAGGTGTATCCGCGGTCGTTGCGGTTCACCGACTGGTTCTGGAAGCGCAGGCCCGGCGAGAAGTCTGCGAGCGACGAATAGTCGGTGATGTTACGAGCGTTGAGGTCTTCGCCGGACAGAGCGGTGATCGCGACCGGGACCTCGATAAGCGTCTCGGTCTTCTTGCGGGCCGTAACCACGATTTCGCCCGGAGGATTGCCGCTGCCGGTGGTGCCGGCGACCGCGCTCCGGTCGGCATTCGCAGCGTCCTGCGCCATTGCCGGATTGGCCATGAAGCCTGCTGCCATGACAGTGGCAGCGCTCAGACGAAGTCGATCTCGCATTGAAATTCGGTGCATGCAGCCCTCCTTGGGTTCCCTGGTGTATGTCTCTTCGATCATTCCCCGCCCGCCACGTTTTCGAGGTAAGTCCGTAGGATGCGCGCAAAGCGCTCCGGCACTTCGAGAGGGGGATAATGACCGACGTCATCGAGGACGATCGACGAGACCGAAGCGGCCGGAAGCCGCGCCTCGAGGTCACGCATGGTGTGGATCGGCAGGACGAAATCGTGTCGCCCCCAGATCAACAAGGTGGGGCTCACGATCGACGCGAGCGTCGCGTAGACTTCCGGTACCTTGCCTGTCGAGCGCCAGGCGGAGCGGCTTTTGCCTTCCCGCCCATTCATGTCACGATAGCGCGACACGGTCGCGGCGGTCAGGCGTTCGGGTCGTCCTTGCAGCCATTCCAGGTAGACCTGCCAGTAGCGCAAATCCCGCATCCCCGTCGACGCGGCGCGCTCGAACTCGGCGCGCAAGGCAGGCGAACGCGGTATGTTCGCATTATCCACCGGGTCGGACGGCACATTGGCAAGGACCAGCGCGCGCACGCGCTCGGGATGAGCAGCTGCATAATAGGAAGCGATCACTCCACCGCTCGACGTCCCGACGAGCACGGCCTGCTTCACGCCGAGCCGATCGAGCATGGCAGCGAGTACCGCGTCACCCATCACGGTAGGTGCGCTTCCGCTCACGGGCTGCCCCTCGGACAGGCCCATTCCGGGCATGTCGAAGCGGATGACGCGGTGATCACTCGCGAGTGCGGCAGCCAAAGCGTCATAACCGTCCAGCGACCCGTAGGACCCGTGAAGCAGGACGATCGCAGGATCATGGCCTCCTGCTTGGCCCTCGTCCTTGTAACGGATCGCGAGCCCTCCAATAACCATGGACCGCGATGCGGCATCGGAGTAGCGCTGCTTGAGCGCCTTGAGGCTGAGCGTCGTATCTACGCCTGCGGGGTCGACGGTAGCCGTGACTACCGTACCGGCGCGGGGCGCTGCTGCGCCAGCATTCGGTGCCGCAGCACAGGCTGCCAGGGCAAGGAGCCCGGCGCCTAGAGGACGTACCAAAGATTGGCTGAAATAGCGCACTGGTCTGGAACCCCGTCTGGCGATGTGACGGAAGTACAACTGCATTCCAGCAAGCGACCAATGCCTTCACCGGAAATGTCCGCCCTGTGGTGAAAAGCGCGCGCTGTGATGGCCGCAAGCGTCGCAAAGGTCGATATCGCGATCATGGCGATACTTGTCCGCCTTGTCCGACTTATAAAATTTAAGGCGGCCATCGCCTCGATGAACGGCGGCGACACGCCGCGCCGTGGAACGCCGCAGCGCAGTCGCCACAGAATGCCGTTGATGATCGAACGGTTCTGCTCGGGCGGCCGTGCCGCGGACACGGTTCTCCTTAGCAAAATGGCCCATAGGCCGCGCAAAGCGATCCGCTAGTGCCTGAAAGCGGTGATGGTAGAAGTGAAGTTCAAGGTTACCGCACGGTCAAGCAAGCTGGACCCAGTCAGGTTCCGTAGCCTGCGGGCAATGTCCGGACATGCAGATCGCGTTGGGGAAACGGTATGGAAATGCCTTCATCCTCAAATCGACGGGCAATTTCGAAATTGAGGGCCGACGCCGTCGGGGCACCATCAGTCGCCTCTGCCACGAAGGCGAGGATCTTCAAGTTGATCGCGCTGTCGCCAAAGCCGTCCATCGCAACTGCCGGTTCCGGATATTCGAGCGTCTTGTCGTTCGCCTGCGCTATTTCGAGGAGCACATCGCGCGCCCTGTCCAGATCAGTGCCATAGGCCACCCCAACGGGCACAGTGATGCGCGATGGTCCGACCGAGAAACTGCGGTTCTTCACAACTTCGGTGATCAACTGCGAATTGGGCACAATGATCTGGTGCCGATCGAAGGTCTCGATATGGGTGGAGCGTACCGCGATCTTGCGAACGATGCCGGAATATTGGCCGACCTCAACCCAATCGCCCACCTTCACCGGACGCTCGATCAGCAGCAGGATGCCGCTCACGAAGTTCTCGACGACGGATTGCAGGCCGAAGCCGAGACCTACCGAAAGTGCACCGGCGACGAACGCGAGGCTGGAGAGATCGAGCCCGGTGGTAGCGATCGCGACAAAGGCTGCGAGAGTTATGCCGACATAACCAAGAAAAGTGACGATCGATGCCTGCGCACCGGAATCGATGCCAAGTTCGGGGATGATGGCGAGACTGAGGAAACGCTGGATCCAGCGGGTGACGAAAAAGCCGATGAAGAACACGACGAAAAAGGTGACGACATCGCCTGCTGAAATCCGGACCTCGCCGAATTGCATGCCATTCTTCAGCAGCAGGATCCCTTCGCCGATCTGATTGGCGTTGTAACCCCAGATGATTGCCAACACGGGCAGGACCATCAGGACCAGAATAAAACCAGCCACAAGCGGCAGGAAATGCAGCAATCGCCGATATTGCTTGAGCGCCCCTTCCGCGAGGCTGTTCACCACCAGAGAGACGCTGCGATGCAGATATACGGCCATGCACACAAGTGCCAGCGACAGCAGGGTAGATGTGAGGATTGAGCGGGCGAGAAACACGTAACCGACCACGGCTGCAACCAGAGCCACTATGGCGAAGAAGCGCATCAGGCGAGCGATGGTGCCGCTGAAGTTGATGGTCGCCCCGTGGGTGCCCGCCAGCTGATGCTGTTCCCGGTCATGATCGCGCGCAAGGCGCAGGAATGCAGCCATGCGCCAGATCAGCCAGGCGCCGCCGGCCACAAGGATAGAGGAAAGCAGCCGCGACACGTTGACGGCAAGCATCCCGCGCACTTCGAGTGTTGCAAGCATGAATTCAGCCGCGAGCACGATGGAGAGGTTGCGAACGGTGGCAACCGCACTTTTCTCCGAATCCTGCGGCAGTACCAAAAGCCGGAGTTGCTTGAATGGCGATGCCATGATGCTGCGCCCCAGCCACTGGCCGCCAGCAACGATTGTGGCCGCAACCATCAGCGTCGCGACGATCAGAGAGACCTCATCGGGTTTGAATATGGCGACGAGAGTGACGACGAACAGCGACGCGCTGATAGCCAGCGCTACGATGAAGACGGCAGCCGCAATCAGGTCAAGAGCCATGATGAGCGCCAGATGGCGGATGACGCCTTCGCTGCTGGCGATTTCACGCATGACGCGATCAACAACGGCTCGCCAGACCTTTCTGCCGAGCCAGTAAGAAAGCACGCCCAGCACCAGGATGCTTGCCAGTCCCAGGCCCACGAACAACAGCGGATTGTCGACAATGGATGCGCGGCCCCGCACGACATTGATGGCATTGCGGACTTCGCCGGCGGCGCGCGCCCAAGTTCGCGGATCGAGCGGGGAAAGGCCGCGATCGAACCGCCGGCAGTTCGCGATGGCACTGGTGCGCGCATCGATATCGGCAACCAGCAAAGCCGCCCTTGCCCGTCTTTCCTGCAATTCCAGAATAGGTGCCATCGCCCGGGACAGCCTCTCGTCAAGCCTTTCACGGCGTGCAGATATCGCCGAAGCTTCGACCGCGCCCTCACCTGGTTCAGGTCCGAGCGCCGCAATCTGGGCATTCAGTAACCTGATGTCGAAAGTGCTGCGCGCCATCAGACCATCGATCCTGTCCCTGTCTGCGGCCATGAGTGCCCGCATGTCGTCCAGTTCGTTCTGATGTTCGATGGAGAGATCGCCGGCGTCCCGGCGCAGTAGCTTCCGAGCCTTTTCGGCGCGGTTGTCAAACCCGGAAATCAGGGCACCGAATGCGGATTGCTTGCCTGGCCTGGCATCTGGCGTCCGGGCAGTGGCGGTTGGCGCCTCAAGCTGGCGAGACGCGGCATAGCTCGCAGTCGCCGCAAAGGACGCCGTCGCCAGCCCTGCAAAGACAAGCCATCGAGCCAGCAAAAACCACATCAGCTTTTTCATCGCCAATCCCCAGCAGCATGCGCGTGCTTCGAAAACATGAAGAAACGCAATCAACTGTTTCCGAAGCGCATTGTGAATGTTGGGCGGCTCATTGCACTCATGGAAGGTACACGTAACATCGTCACAGCGCTTGTCGTACATACCATTGAGGCAAAATGCGGTGTAACTGGAAGCGCTCGCCGAATAGGCGGACAAGCCCATTGGCAAATAGCAAACGGCGAAACCTGGCTGCATCGCGCGCGCCAAGCGTACTGGATGAAATCATGGACAGGCAGTCTGTTATTCAAACGTTGAGCCTCATATCGTTTGCGCTCTGGACGGGGCTGGCAGCGATCGTATCCGTCAGCGGCTTGCTCTATCCCGGCGGAGCGATCCGCAATCTGACCATGGGCGTGGTTTTTGCCGCCATCGGGACTGGCGCGCATCTTCGGCAGACCAGGCCCGGGCCGCTGTTTGGACCTTGGCTCCTCTGTTTTTCCCTGCCAGCCGGAGCGATACTTTCCGTGCTGGCTTCCTATCGAGTTCTCTCCGAGAGAATGGCCGTGTTCGGATGAATATGCCATAGGTGGCGCGGTCAGGTTGTCTGCATGAAAAGCCACTGGACCGGACGGCATGAAACCGCCCGATCCAGTGAGGTATCAAAGCGATTGATCAGGCTGGCGTCTTCCAGATAGTAGAGGAATTGTCGTCCTTGGCCAGGCTGGCGCGTTCTTCTTCGGCAGCATTGCAATAGCTTTTCACGTCGAACGCGGCGATCGCCATCTGCGATCCCATTGCCATGCCAAACCCGAGCAGGGCCTTTTTCTCGAGCGTGTTCAGCTCCGCTTCGGTCAGATCCATCTGCTTTCCGTCTTCATCATAGTGGATCAGGTTCATTTCCTTGGCAAAACGATCCTGATCAACCTCGAAACCCTCGCAGCTCTCACCCACGGTGACCTGGTGGGCCATGTTCTTGAGCATGGTGATCTGGCCGGTATTGAGCGAATCCTTCATCGCCTCATTCAGCGCATCGTCGACGCTCATCTGCATGTGAACGGCCGCAGGAACGGTATTGGCGTCCTCTGCTGTTTCAGTGCTGCCTTCAGACGTTGCTTCGGCCTCACCTTGGCTACAGCCGGCAGCGAGCAGTGCAGTCAACGGCATTGCGAGCATGGCACAGTTCTTGAGTACCTTTTTCATCAAAACCTCCGATCATGCCCGAATTCGTAGCTCGTCCAACGGCTGGAATAGTGACCGTGGGTGTAGCACGAACGTGTTTGCTGATAGCACCATGTGTCTCTCGAACCCTCGGGTGCGAAAGCTTCGCGATCGTGGTGATAATAATAGCTGTTATCCCGGTAATATCGCTCGCGCTCGCGTTCCTTTTTCTTCTTGCTGGCGATGGCGGCAGCCAGCACGCCCGCAATGGCGACGCCGGCGACAACACCTGCCGCGCTGTGGCCGTCGTCATGATGCCGGTGGCGTTCATGATCGTGGTCGCGGTCCCTCGCCATGGCTGCACCTGTTGGCGCAAGCATCAGTGCCATCGCGGCGCTCGCCGAGATGAGCTTTCTTCCGGAACTCTTGCAGATCATGGTGTTTCTCCTCCTTCGATCAGCCTTCACGGATATTTTGTCGGCAGCACCCCCACCGATCATTCATGATGTTCGATCGCATCCACCAGCGTGAGATGCGGTCTTGCTCCGCTGCCTACGCGTGAATTGGTAATCAGCATTGTCGTGCCCGGTTCGACTGCCGCCATCAGCAGCTCACGGAATTCACGCGGCATGCGGACCCTGTTCAGTTGCGCTTCGTCAAGGGCCTTGCCATCTTCATCCTCGTGCCCTGTCATGCCGACAAAGGTCCATTTCGCCTGTCCATTCTGGATGATCCTGGTGGCGACATGCGAACCGGGGTCGGGATCATCGATGGTGGCAACACTGCGCCCGATCTCCACGCCGCTGCGCAATACGACAATCCGCTGATCCAGCTTGGAGACGATGATCGAAAGCGGACCGCTGGCAACAAGTTCAGGATTCCAGCGAAAGCGTTCGCCGCTCCGCAAGGTCAGCTTCTCAATCGCCTCCCCGCGCTCGTTGAACGGGGCGAGCAGGCTGTTCTCGCTCGTGACTACGTGATCCGCGGCATCGCCTTCGACGACGACCGTTCCCCCCAGATCGGTGATTGCAAACAGCTCGCGTGCAAAGCCGATCGGCAGATGCACGCAGCCATGGCTTTCGGGATAACCCGGCAGGCCGCCCGCATGCAGCGCCACACCGTCCCATGTCAGCCGCTGCTGGTAGGGCATGGGCGCGTTGTTATAAGTGCTGGACCGGTGCCTTGCGTCTTTTTGCAGGATGGTGAAAACGCCGGTCGGCGTCGGGTGGCCGGGTCTTCCGGTGGAGACCGTGGTTGCCGCGATGCGTATGCCGTTGCGATAGACCATGGCGATCTGGCGCGAGAGATCGACGTAAATCAGGACAGGACCGCTGGGTGCAACTTCGGGTGCCCAAACCCATTCACCCGGCTTGAGCCTGTCGATGTCACGCGCGAATTCCGGCGGAGAGCTGGCAACGGCCCCTTGCGCGTTTGCCTTCGACACGAACGCGATCGACAAGAGCGAAAGGGCCAGCGCCATTGCCGCGGGTGCCGGCACGAGAATCTTTGGCGCGATCATGCAAGACCATTTCGACATTCAACCGGCCCCCATGCTCGCGCCGACCAATGTCAACGTGAACGTCATCCAGTCATTGATTATGTGCGCCCCGGCCGAGACCCACAGGTTCTTGGTCTTGAGGTACGCCAGCGTCAGGACAAGCCGGGCTCCGCCGATGAGGATCAGGCACTGGAGGATATTCCAGTTGTAGGTCGGCAGATGGATGGCAGCAAACCACACGGCAGTAGCCAACCAGGCGATAATCACTGCGGCCCGTCTCGATAGGCCAAACTTCCGCGTCAGATAATAGAGCAGCGCAAGGAAGGGCACGATCGAGATCAGCTCTTCCCCGATGAGCTGAGGTATGGAGTTCACGAAGAACAGAACCCTGTCTGCCTGTCCGAAGGTCTTCAATCCCTCGATAGCAGCGTTTGTCTCGGTATCGACGAAGTTCAGCACGATGAAGCCCAAAGGAACCGCTATCACGTAGTTGAGCAACGCGAAGGCGAACATCCAGCCGATGTCTTTCAGGCGAACCCGTCGAAACAAAGCGGTCCAGTGCCTGCCCGCTACCAGGGCCATTCCAAGGAGCGGAAGAAGGGTCAGCAGCATGCCCGGGGCAAGCTGCAGGTAGCCCTGCGAGAACATCGGCAAATGCCTCAGCAGAACCGCAACGGCCAAACCGACCGCTGCCAGCGGCACCAGCCACTTCAGGGCGGAAATCTCGATCGGCCATCCGTTGTAGAACGGATAGTCTCTTTCAGATCCGTCAGCTGCGTTCAGTTCCGTGTCAGCCATTCTTCCGCCTTTCGAACCGACCTACCAGATGTCGACCCGCTTCTGAGGGGCAAGCCACATCGGGTCACCTTCGTGGATGTCGAATGCCTCGTAAAACGCATCCAGATGCTGCAGCGGAGCAACGGCGCGATAGATGCCCGGCGCGTGATTGTCTTCCAGCTGCACCCGCATCGAACCGTCCGATCGCTGCTCTGCCCAGAGCTGGGAATAGGCGATGAAACAGCGCTGGCTCGGACTGAGGCCATCGATCTCGACGTTCTCGTCGGGATGCTCTGCAAGGTAGTTCATCAGGGCATCGTGGGCGAGTGCGATGCCGCCGATGTCGGCAAGGTTCTCGGTCACGGTGAGGCCACCGTTCATGAAGGTTCCGGGAAGCGCCTCGAAGGCACTTGCCTGGTCGATCAGCTTCTGTGCCTCCGCTTCGAAGCGGGCGCCGTCCTTGGCCGTCCACCAGTTGCGAAGGTTTCCCTTCGCATCGAAATTCCGTCCACCGGTGTCGAAGCCGTGGGTCATTTCATGGCCGATTATCGCGCCGAGGCGGCAGAAATAGAGCGGCGCATCACGATTTACCGAAAAAGTAGGCGGCTGCGCGATGGCGGCCGTAACCTGGAACCCGTTGATGCTGGGATCGTAGGCCGCGTTTACTACCGTCGGTGTCGTATGCAGCGGTTCGGAAAAGGCCCAGAACTCGACCGGGGCGTTCTGCTTCGCCGCCATCCGGGCCATTTCGAACTCATGAAGGTTGATCAGGTTCTGCACTGGATCGTCGCCGACTTCGACCTTGCCATAGTCGATCCAACGGTCGGGATAACCGACGCGGTAGTAGAGCGCGTCGACCTTCTCGAGCGCCGCCGACCGCGTTGCTTCGGCCATCCAGTCGTTTGCTTCGATCCGCTTTCGAAAGGCAGCCTGGATGCGCCGGATCATGTCCAGACCCGCATTTTCCTTCGGTTTTGAAAAGAAGTTGTCGACGTAAAGGTGCCCCAGAGGCTGACCCAGCGACTTTTCCATGAATTCGACGACTGTCTCTTCGCGCGGTTTTTCGGAATAGGCACCGAGCAAGGCGATGTTCACCTGCTTCTTCGGTTCCTCGAACTTCGTGCTCAGAACCGATCCGAATGCCTGGAGCAGGCGCAGCTTGAGATAATCCTTCAACTCGTCGACGGTGAAGGCAGCCATCACCTTGCCGAGTGTGCGAGCCGCATCGGGATCGACCAGTATGACCCGGTCCGGTTCCTGCAGGCCCAGAGCCTGAAGATACGCATCGATTGCGAAACCGGCAGACTCGGCGCGCAATTGAGTCATTGTCCGCGGGTTGTTGACGTTGCGCTTGTCGACCTTCTTGACCGGATCGAGTTCGCCTGCGTGCAGCATGGTATCGATTGCGAGCGATGTCGCGGCAATCGCCTTCGCACGCTCCGCAGGCACATCGGCGACTTCCAGCATCGCCGATACGTATTCCCGGTAAATCGTGCGAAGCGGAGAGTCTTCGGGACTTTCGTAGATGGCATCAACAGAAAGCGCCCGCTCGCCCATCTCCATATAAACTGCGTTGCGCGAAACATCGGTCAGCTCCGGGAAAATATCGAGACTGACCAATGGCCAGTGCCCGGTGCGCGCCGAGAACGTGCCGAGGTAGGCCGCCAGCTCCTTCTTGCTCTCGACGGCGTCCAGCCGCGCGAGTTCCCCGGCAATCGGGGCAAGGCCAGTGGCATCGATCCGATCGACATCGACATAGGAACTGTACAAGGCTCCGACCTGCTGCGCCGGGCTTCCCTTTGCCGCCAAGGAGGACGTCGCGGCGGCATCGGTCAATACGCTGGCCATTTGCCGGCTGATCCGGTTGGCTATGAACTGCATGAAACCAAAGGTCGGCTGATCGGCTGGCCGTTTGACCCGGTCGAACCAGCCGCCCGACGCATAGCGCAGGAAGTCATCGGCGGGATTGACCGACCGATCCATGTTCTCGATCGAGAATGCCAGCGTATCCGGAGTGGGGTCCGTCTCGTCATCATCAGCAAGAGCAGAACCGCTCGCCAGCAGCAGGAGACCTCCGGTTGCGCCAGCCAGCAGCTTGCCCTTGCCCATTACGCTTCCTCCAATTGTCCCGAGCCCGATCAGTTATTCCTGCGATATTGAAGCACGGCGACTGCGGCGTTTGCCTTTTCGCCTGTCGTGCAGCCCGGCAGTGCGCTCATGAGACCGCCTTTGTCGTTGAAATATACCGTGCAGGTTCCCGAAACGGTCGCCTGGTAATTGCCGTTTCGCAGGCGCAGGACCGGAACGCCATATGTGTAGCCCGAGTGATGCTTTTGCGTCAGTCCCTGTTCTTTGCGATAGGATTCCATCGCGTCATCGGCCTTGCTCCGGTCCGAATGAGAGCAATGGTCATTCGTCCCATTACGATCGCCATCGCGATCGTAGTAGACGATGCAGGCAGCACCGACATTGACATGGCTTCGCCCATGGCGATCCATCACGACCTCGGGCGGCCCGTAGTGGTGACCGGCGTGACTGCCTTGGCTTCCGAAGCCTCCCGGAGGCGCTTCGCTGCCGGGATAGCCATCCATTCCCTGTTCCCGCCGATAGGCCGCTACGCCAGTGTCAGCCTGACTCCTCTGGCTCCGCGAGCAGTTGCTGTTGGCGCTCTTGCGCCTGCCGTCGGCGCCATAATAAACCACGCAATTATTGGAGAAAGTTGCCTCGATCTCGCCGTTACTGCCGGCAAATATCCGCGGCGCTTCCTGAGCCAGAGCGGGGGCGGCACAGAGAGCCGCGACAAGGCCCGCTCCAGCCAGAATATGCTTGATCATCGACATAACTCCTCCAAAATTGCGTGGCCGTGCAATGCACCCGAGCGCGACAGCCACGCGTTCTTCACTTGAGCGTGCAGATCCCGTTGGCCCGGTTGGGTCCCGAGAAACTGAGGCTCAACGAGCCGTCCGGATTGAACGAAATGGAGATCGTCGTTCCACCTCGTGAGGCCTCGAAATAGTTGTCGTTGAACTTCTTGAGGCTCGTTTCCTCACCATTGATGAACACCGGCCCGCCTTCGTTGGCGTGAACCTCGATAGCGTTACCGCATATTGCATTGAACAGCGGGATGCGTGGCTTCAACGAGGCGGCAGAAGCGGGTGAGGGTTCGCTTGCGCTCGGCGCTTCGACAGGCGCTACAGGCTGGGGAGCAGCGGAAGCTTCACTCGTCGGCGCAGAAGCCGGTTCGGAGGCCGGCGAACTTGCCTCCTTCTCCGAAGCGGCAGGGGCCTTCGCTCCCGATCCACAGCCGTAGAGAAGTATTGCAAGGCCTGCCGACAGAACAACGCTACGCATCTGGACCTCCTATACTTTCAGGAGAAATTAGAACCGGCGTTGTTCGCCGGAATTATGCTCTTCACAAGTGCCACGGAAATCCTCGATCCCGTCGACACTGATATGGCCGGTCTGGCGGTTGATCTTGACCTTCGGTTTGTTCAGGCCGTTGAGACGATACTTTGCGTGAATTTCCGAGTAGCCGACCTGCAAGTCATGCAGTTCCCACCAGCCGTCCTGTCCGCCCGAATGGATCGGCGGGATCAACTTCTTGGGCAGCCAGATGTGGCCCTCGTCGCCGTGAATGTCGATCTGGACGATGCTGTCGAATTGCCGGCGCGACATGACGGTCGCGTAATCGGTATCAAATTCGTGATGACGCCGACTCCAGTGGAAGATCGGAACGGTCTGGACGTTCGGCTTCTCTCCCTCACCGTAACAGACCAGGTGCAGGTCCATCCCGCCGTAGTATCCGTCATCACGGTCGCGATCCTGTGCAACGGTGCCCGTAGCAGAAAGTATCACGGCCGCAGGCAATATCGTCCAATAAGCGACTTTACGGATACACTTGTGCATGCACGCCCCCTATCCGATTGCTCTTCACAGGATAATATTCGATCGACTGCACCCAAACATGGCGCAGTGCGGATACTCCGCTTTGCACGCACCCCATTTCTGGAAAAGTGCGTTCCTACATTCAAGTATTGATAGCTCTCCCAACATTGGGTGGGAATTTGCGGTGTTGGTGTCTCGCAGACCGAAGCCTGATCCAACACCTCCCGGTGTCTATGCGTCGAGAAGACAATTCAGCATAAAGCCATGGAATTCAGGTTGATCATTAAGGTGTGAATCGGCTCCCGGCGCAATGCACATCTGGTGACAAACCATATACAGATCAGGACATTGAGGTGGGACCTTTGCTGCATACCAGCTGTCAATGCCGATTGAGCGCGTCCCGATACGCCCCGGGGGACTCACCATGCCACTGTTGGAATGCGCGGCCGAAACTCGACGAGTTCGAAAAACCGGACATGCAAGCGACATCCGCCAGTGTAAGTGAGGCATCGGCCATCAAGCCATCGACGAACTGCCGGCGTTCCTGATCTACAAGTTCCTGGAATTTTATTCCGGTAGCCGACAGCCTTCTAGCGAGAGTGCGGACCGTTACTCCTTCACGCACCGCAATTTCTTTCAGGCGCAAGACCTTTCCCTGAGACGCGAGGCTGGTTGCAACCTGTCCGCGAAGGCGGGCTGCCAATTCTCGATTGCCCTTGATTTCGTCCGCCTTTTTCAAGCGCAGCAAGGCAGTATACCACAAGGAAGCGTCGTAATCCGAATTGGACGTCTCACGCCATTCCGAAGGGAAGCTTATTCGATTGTGGTCTGCCCCCATCTCGACCTTCACCCCTTTCTCCCTGAAAAGGCCTTCGATCGATTGGTCATGCGGAAGAGAAAGGGTCAAGCCGACCGGCTGCAGGTCAGCCAGCAAGAACCACTCAATGGTCCGCATCACGAGGATGAGCCTGATGGCTGCCACGAAATCCAGCATCGGACCGAGGGGCAATTTCTGCACGACATTAACCTCAGCCCGCCGAACCGCCGAAGCGAATTGAAGCGAGACGTTCATGTTTGTGGCCTCGATCAATGAGGTCAGATGAATCAACGCTTGTTCAAGGGTGGGTGCATTCCTGATGATGATCGAAGCCGTCGGTCCGGTTATCAGTCGATTTGTCTGCAGAGTTTTCCTTATCAACTCAGGGCCATGCCCACGTTCAAGGAAGTTGGCGGTAATCGTGATGTCGTCAGCCATCGAAATTCGCTGTGGCAGTTTGCCGCAACCCGGTATCGAAGTGCCCTCACGCAGCCAGTCCGGCCACCCCAGCCATTGTGAAAACGGACCGATCACCCCAAGCGGCACACTGAATCTCGCATCATTGCCCAGGTCGGCAATGGCTGCCCGTGCGCTTTTGCGGTAATCGTATTTGCGAGGGGGCGCGTAGGCTAAAGAAGAAACGGAGTGCTCCTCCGTCGTCTTTCTCAAGGGTTGGCGGACCGGGCCGTGCACAAATTCTCACCACTGAATTGAGAGAAGTGACAAAGCAGGTATCGGCATACAACTCAAAGAGGGCAAGCGTCTTTTTGTGTTAGCGTAGCGAACTTACCTCAAACTGGAATCCGACCGTAGCGCGCTTTCCTTGTATCATGTCACAGGAAATATCGATCTGTTGTGCCGCGGCGGCGCGGAGCATTTGCCAAACGATCGGCAGCTTCAAGGGTGACTCAAAGGCCACTTGGATGACTGAAACTGGGGCGCGCAAATGAAGCGCTGCCCCCCTGCCCGTGACGTCCACTATTCCGGTCGAAGCACTTAAACGGAGCTTCCGGATCGTCCGCAGGCTCGGCCGGTCGCAAGCAAAATTGTTGCCGGGCGGTCCTTCAAATGGTGGCGATCTCGCGCTGGGCTGCTGACGCGGCCGCCGCATGGCGCTATGGGCCTGCCATGGACACACACTGCCGTGACATCGACGCGCCGCTGCGCGTAGCTGCGCTTTATCGCTTCGCTCGCTTCGAGGACTTCGCCAGCCTGCGCGAGCCGCTCGACCGGCTCTGCCGGAAGCAGGGTATTCGCGGCACCCTGCTGCTGGCAGCCGAGGGCATCAACGGTACCATTGCGGGAACGCCGGAAGGCATCGACACAGTGCTGGCGCATATTCGCGCCCTTCCTGACTGCGCGGATCTCGATGTGAAGCTCTCTAGCGCGTCGGTCATGCCCTTCCATCGCATGAAAGTGCGCCTCAAGCGCGAAATCGTGACGATGGGCCAGCCGGACATCGACCCGCGCGCGAGCGTTGGCACTTATGTCGAGGCGCAGGACTGGAACGCGCTGATTTCCGATCCCCAGACCATCGTGATCGATACCCGCAACGACTACGAAGTGGCCGTCGGCACATTCGAAGGCGCAATCGATCCCAGAACGCCCAGCTTCCGCGATTTTCCCGAGTGGTTCAGGCAGGAACGCGAACGCTTGCTGGGCGGCGGCAAGCCGCCCAGGGTCGCGATGTTCTGCACCGGCGGTATTCGCTGCGAAAAGTCGACGGCGTTCCTCAAGCAGGAGGGCATCGAGGACGTCTACCACCTCAAGGGCGGCATCCTGAAATACCTCGAGACAGTGCCCGAAGAGCAAAGCCTCTGGCGCGGCGAGTGCTTCGTATTCGACCAGCGGGTGACCATCGGCCATGGGCTGGTCGAAGGCTCCTATTCCCTGTGCCACGCCTGCCGCCGTCCGGTCAGTGCGGAAGGTGCCACCTCACCGCTGTACGAAGAGGGAGTGAGCTGTCCGGCCTGCCATGGCGAGCGCACAGAAGAGCAGCGCGAATCCTATCGCGAACGACAGCGCCAGGAAGCGCTGGCCGCTGCCCGGGGCGAGGCCCATGTCGGCGCCCGGTTCGAACAGGTACAGGCCGAACAGCGCAATGACCGCGGCGCCTGATCCGATCCTCTACAGTTTCCGCCGGTGCCCCTACGCGATGCGCGCAAGGCTGGCACTGATGGTGAGTGGCACCGCCTGCGAACTGCGAGAGGTGAAGCTGTCGGCCAAGCCCGAGGCGATGCTGGCCGCCTCACCGAAGGGAACAGTGCCCGTACTCGTCACTGCCGAAGGCGAAGTCATCGACGAGAGCATCGACATCATGCGTCGTTCATTGCAGCGCAACGATCCCGAAGGCTGGCTGGATCGCGAAGACCCGGGCCTGATCGCCCGCAACGACGGGCCGTTCAAACATGATCTCGACCGCTACAAGTATCCCGAGCGCCATGGCTCCGATGCCCATGCTCACCGCGAAACCGGCCTTGCGGTGCTGCGCGATCTCGACGCACGCCTTGCAAGGCAAGGCCAGATCTGCGGAGCGCAACGTGGACTGACCGACATGGCGATCATGCCGTTCGTGCGCCAGTTTGCCGCCGTAGACAGGGCCTGGTTCGACAGCCAGCGGCTGCCACACCTCAAGTCATGGCTGGAGGGGCATCTCGAGAGCGCTCTGTTCAAGGCGATCATGCTGCGACCGAAACCCTGGTCGCCGGGCGATCCGATCGTCCGCTTTGCAGCTCCGGAAGGAGCCACGCCATAAAAACGTGGCCTCCCGGCAATGCCGAGAGGCCACACAGGCGCCAAACTTATTCTTTTGCCCGCATTGTGCGGTTGGTGCGACCCGAAAGGCCTTTGCTTGCGAAAACCATTTCGGTTTGAGCGGGGCCGGACACCCCCCAGCGCCAGACCCCGCTCAGATGTGCCCCCGATGCTTGCGCCTCAGGGAATACGCTCGAAGTGGCCGGCAAGGATGCCAGGCACGGCTTCGAAATCACGCGACTTGTGAAGGTACTGATCGGCCCCCGCAGCCAGGCAGCGCTGCCTGACCGAAGCATCCGGCTGATTTGTCAGCACGATGATGAAACACGTGCTGCTGACCTTGCGGATCGCCTGAACCACTTCCAACCCCGAAAGAAGCGGCATGGCAAAGTCCAGGATGACCGCGTCCGGTCGCTTGGCCTCAAAGCTCCTCTTTGCCTCCAACCCATCGAAAACCGGACCGACGACCTCGAACTGCCCCGTTTCCCCCACGAGATCCGCCAGCCGGACAGCGACGCTGCGTGCATCGTCCGCAATAAGCACGCAGCGTCGCTTCCCCATGCGGGCCACCCCAATGCCGGCCCGCGCCACTGCCTTGCCAACGCCCCCCTGGCTTTTGACAAGGCCTCCACACTGCCCCCCGTAAATTGCCTCGGTGACCATGGGCTCAGAATAGCGATTTGCGCGAAGGGGTCTTGTCGGAACGTTCGGCAGCCGGTGTCAGAAATTTGCCTACACTGGCATCGGCAGATTCAGGGCGGACAGGAAGCGATCCGCCTACTCGGCCCATGCCCGTGCTAATTCACGAGGTCGTGCTGCATGGCGTAGCGCGCCATTTCAACTGCATTGACCAGACCGGTCTTCTGCCGGATCCGTGCAATATAGGTGGCGACCGTCTTGTCGCTGATCGCAAGATCCGCCGCGACTTCCTTCACGGCCCGGCCCAATGCCAGGCGCTTGAGGATTTCCAGTTCACGGTCTGAGAGTTTCTCGTGCGGAAGCGGCTCACTGTCTTCGCGAATGCTACGGGCGATGGCGGCAGCGACGTCGGCGTGCAGATAGGTGCCGCCCTGTGCAACCATCTCGATCGCCCGAACAAGTTCGTCGGGCGGCAGGTGCTTGTTTATCAGGCCGTTGGCGCCGGCCTTGATCGAACGCACCGCAAAGGATGCCTCGCCCTCGGCAGTGATCACAAGGATGGGCACCCCTGCGTTGACGTCCCGGATGCGCCCGAGGACTTCAAGGATATCCATGCCACCGGGCATCATCATGTCGAGCAGGATGAGCCCCCAGTCGCCATGGGAGACATTTTCGACGACGGCCTGCGAATCCCCGGCTTCGGCCACTTCCACCTCGCCGAAGATCTCGCGCACCATGGACAGCAGGCCGCGCCGGGTAATGGCGTGATCGTCCGCAACGAGAATCCTGCCGATCGCCATGTCCGTCATCTGGGCACCCTTGCAGTGACCTGCGCCCCGGTCGGAACATTCGGGGCGATACGGATGGAGCCGCCGAACAGCTCAACCCTCTCGCGCATGCCCAGCAGGCCGAGCGAAGTTTCTTCCTTCGGAATTTCGGCAAAGCCCTTGCCGTCGTCGGTGACCGTCAATCGCCATTCGTCTTCGGTCGTCGTGAATTCGATGCGAACGTGGCTCGCCTGGGCGTGCCGGATGATATTGGTCAGCATTTCCTGCAGTACCCGAAAGAATGCCGTAGCGATTTCAGATCGTGGCAAATCGCTCTCGTCGATCCGGCACTCAGCCGTTAGGCCGGTGCGCAATTCGAAACGGCGCGCCTCGTCCTCCACCGCGGCGGCAAGACCCAGGACATCGAGCGCGCTGGGTCGCAATTGGGCGGCAATGCGCCGGACCGTCTCGATCGTTGCATCGATCAGTTCGCTGGCATCGTTAAGCTTGGGGACGAGAATGTCCGCCAGCGGCGTGCCCGCGTCGAGTTTGCGGTTCATCCACCAGACGTCCATTTTCAGAGCCGTGAGCAATTGCCCGAGTTCGTCGTGTACCTCGCGGGCGATGCGTTTCTGTTCTTCTTCGCGCACGGTGTTCAGGCGCGCCGTCAGCTGCCGCATCTGCCGGTCGCGGATCTTGAGCATTTCGAACTGGGCGCGCATCTGCGCCTCCTGCCTGCGCTTCTCGGTGACGTCCCGGCAGATCGCTCCGAATTGTTGGATGGCCCCTTCCGCATCGGGCAATCCGAAAGCGACCATCGACAGCGTCATCTGCCGCCCGTCCCGCGCCAGCAGGCCAATCTCGTGCTCGCCCACGCTACCGCCTTGCAATGCAACGGCCAGAATACCGCGTTGCTCGACAGCATTTTCGACATCGACGGCGCGCAGCAGGTCGTGTGCCCGCGTACCGATGGCCTCGCTCGATGAGTAGCCGAAGATCCGTTCTGCAGCGGGGTTCCAGCTCGTGATCGTCCCATCCGGGCCGCCGCTGAACACCGCATCGTCAGACGCTTCGACGATGCCCGCGAGGAGCGCGTGCAGCTGCTCTGCCCGCAGGCGTTCCGAAGCTTCGCGCGTTCGGGCCGCGGCATAGCGGATGGCCCGGGCCAGGGCGGTGCCCTTGAGGTCGGACTTGGGGATATAGTCCTGCGCGCCGGCTTCCAGGCACTGCAGTGCAAGGCGTTCCTCATCCAGTCCGGTCAGCACCACGATAGGCGCATCGCTGGCGACACCGCGGATGGCGTGAACGCATTCGACCCCGTTTCCGTCAGGCAGGCCAAGATCGAGCAGGACGGCATTGACCGCCCCGTCACGCAGGACTTCCGTCGCCCTGGCTATCGAAGTGGCGTGAATGAGCTGCGATCGCTGGTCGGAGAGGATTTCCTCGATGTAGTCGGCATCGCCGGGATTATCTTCGACCAGCAGGATTGGGCCGAGGTCCTCGACATGGTGGCCGCCGAGGCCACTATCCCGATCGCCTGGCGCCAAGCCCGTCACGGCAACTGGGCGACCGACAACCAGAAGTTTTCGATCTCCTTCACCCGGGACTGGAATTCCTGCAGCCCCACCGGCTTGGTCACATAGCAATTCGCCCCAAGGCCGTAGCTTTTCTCCACGTCGGGCCGGGCGTCGGATGAAGACAGGACCACGACCGGGATGCGTTTCAACCGGTCGTCCCGCTGCATTTCCCTTAACACACCGTGGCCATTGAGGCGCGGCAGGTTCATGTCGAGCAGGATGAGGTCGGGCTGCGCGGCATCCTGATAGGGTTCGCGCGCATAGAGATAGTCGCAAGCCTCAACCCCGTCCTTCACAATCACGGGATCGCAGGCAAGCGGCCCCGGTTGCAACGTTTCGGTGATCAGGAAGGCATCGGCTTCGTTATCTTCAACGATAAGTAATCGCACCTGACTGCCCATGCCCTGACCACTCCATCCCGAGATCTGTGCCTGAACCGTTCCGCATCGACAGGCTCAAGCGGCACGATATGTCTTGCCAGCCGGAAATCAAGCTAAAGCAATCGGATAGGTACAATCAAGTAAATGAGAGCCCCCCTACCCCATGGTAACAAGGATTTAACCATGCGGCTCCGCCGGTAAAGGCCGCTTACCCAAAGGATAGGCCCGCATTTCGCAATCGTTTGCCCTATTGATCGGCGGGAAGCGTGAAGAAAAACGTGGTGCCCGCGCCCGGTTCCGATTCGACCCAGATCGATCCGCCGTGCCGCTCGACAATTCGTTTGGAGATGGCGAGCCCGATTCCGCTTCCTTCGAAAGCCGACCGCTCATGCAGGCGCTGGAACATCTGGAAAATGCGTTCGGCGAAACGCATCTCCATACCGATGCCGTTGTCGCTAACGGCGAAACGCACTTGCCTGCCCTCAACCTCGGCATGAACGCGCACCCTTGGCGGTTCGTCGCCGCGAAACTTGAGCGCGTTCCCCACCAGGTTCTGGAACAGCTGGGTAAGCTGCACTTCGTCGCCCAGCACGCGGGGCAATTCGTCGCGTTCGATCGCGCCGCCGCATTCCTCGAGCCGACGCTGGAGGGTATGCACGACGCGGTCGACCACGGCATTGGTTTCCACCCGAACCGGCGGCCTGCCTTGCGATCCCACGCGCGAATAGGCCAGTAGGTCGGAAACCAGCTGCTGCATCCGGCGCGCGCCGTCAGAGGCATAGTGGATGAACTTGTCCGCCCGCTCGTCGAGCTGGCCGGTGTAACGCTGGCTCAGGAGTTCAACGTAGTTCGCAACCATGCGCAGCGGTTCCTGCAGGTCGTGTGACGCAACGTAGGCAAACTGCTCCAGCTCGGCATTGCTGCGCTCAAGCTCGAGGTCCTTGAGCTTGCGCGCGCTGATGTCGCGAATGATCGAGGATGCCCCTATCACCGTGCCCGATGCCAGCAGGATCGGCGAGACGGTGATCGATACGTCGAGCATGCTGCCATCCTTGCGCCGGCGCACGGTCTCGAAATGGTCGACATGCTCCTTGCGATGGATTTTGGCGAGGATCTGGGCTTCCTCATCGGCCCTTTCGTCAGGGATCAGCATCTGCATCGGGCGACCGATCGCCTCGCGTGCAGTAAAGCCGAAGAGACGCTCGCCGCCCCTGTTCCAGCTGGTGATGATACCGTCCAGATTCTTGCCGATGATGGCGTCGTCCGAGGATTCGACAATGGCAACGAGTCGCGCCTCGGTCCGGTTGATGCGGCCGAGCTGCGCGCTGGTGACGACCACCATGGCGCCAAGGGTTATGATCATGATGACGGCAACGGCGGCAAACCCGAACGAGGTTCCGACAAGCCCGGCACCGACCAGCCAGTTTGCGAGGCCGCCGATGGCGAAAGGCGCAATCACCGCGACCGGCATCATCAGCTGGAACGCGCTGCGGGCCTGCGGTCCCATGGCGATATGCCGCAGCCAGCCCCTCTTCGGGTCGAGCATCAGGATCGCGAGGGCGAGCAGCGTCACCACCAGCGCGGTGGGAAACGCCATCGCCGAGAAGCCGAGGACCTGGGTTAGTGCGGCGACGTCATAAGCATAGCCGATAATGGCGCTGCCCGAGATCGTCAGGGCGCCGACCGCAAGACTGGCGCCGAGATAATGGCGATGCGAACCGATGGCGTAGACGGCGCCGGACAGGAACAGGAAGCTCACGGCCGTCGCCGGAGAATAGCGCCCCATGGTCGGCCCCATGAGATACCCGGCATCTTTCAGATCGAGCGCATATTGCCCCATGGCCACCAGCGAAATAGCCGCGACGAGCCCGCAGCCGATCGTCCGGGCGAACCGCCGTCCTGCCCGGTTATCCTGCTCTTGCGCAATGACGGCGATCACCAGGAGGATTGCGCAGGCTGCAGTCGCAAGCGAGGTCTGCGCCGCCCCTACTCCGAAACTGGTCAACGCCGGCAAGCGGAAGATCCAGCCGGCCAGGGCTACGCCCGAATACAGGGCGACCACTCCGGCCATGCCACGGCGCGTCAGAGCGAGCATGGCGTCCATGACCTGACCAGCACCAGCGTCCTCCCGAATTTCAACGTCGTGACAATGTCTTGCGAGTGGCGCTTCAGGTCAATCTCTCTTTGGGGACACAGCGATCCGGCCGCGCTCCCTTGCCCGCCGCCACTGCATTCGCCGCAGCGTGAATTTACCTGAAAGTAACTATCTCCCAATAGGTCCACATCACGCGCCGCAGAATGGAAACCGTGACAAAACTCCAGAGATTTCTGAATAAGGTCAACGACCTGTACTCGCGCGTCGGGCTTTTCATCGCCTCGACGGTGCTGCTCGGATCTCTCCTTGTCGGCTCGAGCTTCATCGCCTGGCGGGCCAATGTCCAACAGCAGGAACTGGCGCGGCTGAATTCCGAAACCATTGCCCTCCTGCGCGATGCCCACCGAATCCGGCTGGTCGCGCTCGAAGCCTTGCGCGGGGAACGAGGCTACCTGCTGACGGGCGACCCGCGCTATCTCGAACCCATGCTTGAGAGCGAACGCGAGCTTCCCGGCCTCATGACCGCGCTGCGCAGCCACGTCGACGGCAACCAGGAGAACAACCGGGAGCTCCAGCGGCTGGGAAACGAGGTGCAGAGCTATTTCATGGACCTTCGCACCGTGATTGTCTTCGACAAGGCCGGATTGAAGAAGGAAATGCTCGATGTCGTGCGCACCGGACACGCCCGTCGTTCGATCAACCGGATCAATGCCGACGTCCAGCGCATCGTCTCGCGCGAACGCGTGCGGCTCGGCTCGGTCAATGCCAAGACCCGCTCGGTCAACAACATCCTGCTGATGTACCTTCTGGTCATGACCACTGCCGGAATGTGCCTGCTGTTCACGACGTCGCTGACTGTCGTGGCGCTGCGCCGCTCCATCGCGCGCGAGCGCGCCTTCCAGCAGGAACTGCGCTATATCGCCCAGACCGACGAACTTACCGGCATTGCCAACCGGCGTGAATTCCTCGCCGCTCTTGACAGGTCGATCGCCCAGGCGCGCCGCAACCGGTCTGATTTCTCGCTCGCCATCTTCGACATCGACCATTTCAAGAGCATCAACGACAGCTACGGCCATGCTGCCGGTGACGACGTGATCCGGCGCGTGGCGAAGCTGGCTGTAGGCACCGTGCGCGCCTGCGACCTTGTCGGACGGATCGGCGGGGAGGAATTCGGCGTGCTTCTTCCCAATGCCGATGCACCGGACGCCGGGGCCGTCTGCGAAAGGCTGCGCGCAGCAATTCACATAGAGGCCATGGAACTGGGCGGCGACATCACGGTGCCGGTCACGATCAGTTCCGGCGTTGCGCAGCTCGATCCCATCGAGAATGCCAACAAGCTGATGGAGCGGGCCGACCGCGCGCTCTACGAAGCCAAGCACGGCGGCCGCGACCAGGTTCGCCTCGCCGCCTGATTTTCACCCGCCCGCGACTTATCCGCCCCGCAGCAGCTGCACGCCCCAATCGCGTTCGAACAGGTAGAGCAGGAGGCGCGCCGCTTCCCCGCGCGGGCCAGAGAGGCCGCCGTCGCGCTCGATCAGCAGCCGCGCATCGTCGTGCGCCAGCGGCAGCAGCTTCTGGATCTGCTCCAGCGTCGCGAGGCGGAACGGCGTATCGCCGGACTGGCGCGTACCGAGCAATTCACCGCCGCCGCGCAATTCGAGGTCTTCCTCGGCCAGACGGAAACCGTCCTGCGTCTCGCGCATAAGGGCCAGACGCTGGCGAGCGGTTTCGCTGAGCTGTTGTCCGCGTAGCAGCAGGCAGGTCGACTTCTCGCTGCCGCGCCCGACACGGCCGCGAAGCTGGTGCAACTGCGCCAGGCCGAACCGCTCGGCCTGCTCGATCACCATCAGCGTGGCATTGGGCACATCGACGCCGACTTCGATGACCGTCGTCGCCACCAGAACTTTAGCCTCGCCGCCGGAAAAGCGTTCCATCGCGGCGTCCTTGGCCTCGGGCTTGAGCTGGCCGTGGACGAGGACGACGTCTTCGCCGAACCTTTCCTTGAGCGCGGCATAGCGCGCCTCGGCTGCGGCGAGATCGTCGCTCTCGCTTTCGCGCACCATCGGGCAGACCCAGTAGGCCTGCTGCCCCGTCTCCAGATGCCGGGCAATGGCACCGACGACATCCTCCATCCGCTCGACCGAGACGACGCGGGTATCGATAGCCTGGCGACCGGGCGGCAGTTCGTCGAGGCGCGAGACCTCCATCTCGCCGTATTGCGCAAGCGTGAGCGTGCGCGGGATCGGCGTGGCGGTCATCGCCAGGGTATGCGGCGTACGCCGTCCCTTGCGCGCCAGCATCAGGCGCTGCCCGACGCCGAAGCGGTGCTGCTCGTCGATCACCACAAGCGCGAGGTTCTTGTAGGAGACGGTATCCTGGAAGATTGCGTGGGTGCCCACGATAATGTCGATGGAACCGTCGATCAGCCCCATGAGGATCGATTCGCGCGCCTTGCCCTTGTCGCGCCCCGTCAGCAGGGCAATTTCGACCCCGGTGCCTTGAGCCATGCGGGAAAGAGTCTCGTGATGCTGACGGGCGAGAATTTCGGTGGGCGCCAGCAGCGCCGCCTGCGCCCCGGCTTCGACTGCAATCAGCATCGACGACAGGGCGACCACTGTCTTGCCCGAACCGACGTCGCCCTGCAGCAGGCGCAGCATCGGCGACTTCTGCGCAACATCGCCCTCGATCTCGGCGATCGAGCGTTTCTGCGCCCCGGTCAGCTCGAAAGGCAGCCGCAGCTTCGCGCGCAGCGAACCGTCTCCTGCCAGCGGCGTGCCGGACTGGGCACGATTGCTCTCCCGCACCAGCATCAAAGCCAGGGCATTGGCAAGCAGTTCGTCATAAGCCAGCCGGTCTCGCGCCGGGCCATTTACGCCCTTGTGCGCCTCCAGCAGCGCCTCGCGCCACACTGGCCACTTCATCTTCGCGAGCAGGCCCGGCTCGATCCATTCGGGCATTTCCGGCAGGACCTTGAGTGCCTGCTGCACAAGCCCGGACACGCGCCCCTGCGTCAGCCCTTCGGACAGGGGATAGACCGCCTCGCAAAGCTGGCCGTGCAGCGCCGAACCGCTTTCCGCGACATGTTCGGGATGCACGATCTGCAGCATCTGACCGTACTGGTCGAGGCGCCCCGCAATCCAGCGTGTTTCACCCACCGGCAGCAGCTTGCGGGCGGTGTAGGATGCGCGGCCGAAATAGGTGAGCGTGCAGACATTGCCCGCCACGTCCTCGGCGATCACCCGGAACGGCCCCCTGCCGGCGGGCGCCCTGTGCTCGCGGACGGTCAGGGCCACGATGATGTTTTCGCCCACCCCGGCATCGTCGAGATTCTCGACCGCGCGGCGCTCGACGAACCGGTCCGGCAAGTGGTATGCAAGGTCCCTGAGCCGCGTGAGTCCAAGCTTTTCAAGCGGACGACGCAGTTTCGGACCGACACCGTCGAGCGCATCGACTTCGACGAACAGGGAATTGAGCGCTTCAGGCCTCATGAGCAGCCTCTTAGCGCGATACTGAAGCGTTTCACCAGACGCCAGGGAACAGGGATGGGGACAGCGTTGTTGGCCTTACAGGCATGACCGGAAAAGGAGAATCGCATGCTCTTGCCCAACGGAACCGTGTTCGCAGTCGTCGACGGCGAGAAGTTCGAGCTTTATCGCAACTCCGGGATCGAAGCCGAGCCACGGCTCACGGCGTTGACGGTTCCCGAACTCGAGCCCACGAATTTCAGCGCAGGCGCGCGTGAACACGATGCCGGATCGCGCCACAAGGCCCGTACCGGCGACCCCAGCAACGACTCGCTAGATGAGCGCGCCCACGTCGCAGCGGTGACCGACTGGCTCAACCGCAAGGTGCTGGAACGCGAGATCGAACAGCTGATCGTGGTTGCCGATCCCCGCTCGCTAGGTGAAATGCGTCGTCACTATCACAAGGAACTCAAGCAGGTGCTGGTCGGCGAAGTGGCCAAGACGATGACCGGTCGCCCGGCCGCGGAGATCGTGCGCGCCCTGCACGATTGAGCGCGCGCTCCTGCCCTACTTGCCCATGACAGCGCCGTCGCGTAACGGCGCTGTCATGGCCGACGAAAACGCTTCCGAACTTTCGCCCCGTCTCGCGCGCATCAAGTTTCGCGCATGGCATCGCGGCACGCGCGAAGCCGATTACATGATCGGCTGCTTCTTCGACCGCTTCCACCACACCTGGTCGGAAGCCGACCTCGATCTGTTCGAGAAGATCATCGACGAAGAGGATGTCGACATCATGGCCTGGGCGCTCGGCACCCAGACGATCCCGGAGGAATATCGCGGGCCGATGCTGGAGCGCATGATGAAGCTCGATTACGTCGAGATCCCGCGCTGACCCGATCTGCGCGCCGTCTCGCCTAGAGCGACGAAATGACATGCCCTCCGTCGACCGGAATGACGACTCCGGTCATGTAGCGGGAAGCATCCGAGCACAGCAGCAAGAAAGGCCCGTCCAGGTCCGCGAACTCCCCGAAGCGGCGCTGCGGTATTCGCTTGGCCATAGCCTCTCCGGCCGGGCTGGCAAGAAAGTCGCTGTTCATCTCGGTCGAGAAATAGCCCGGCGCCAGCGCATTCACGCGAATGCCGTAGCGGGCGAGCTCCAGCCCCATCTGCCGCGTCATCTGCACGACGCCGGCCTTCGACATCGCATAGGCCGCAAGTTGCCCGCCCTGCCGCAGGCCCAGGATCGAGGCGACGTTGACGATGGCGCCACCCTTCCCGCGATCACGCATCCCCCGGGCAGCTGCTGTCGCAACCAGGAATGCACCGCGCAAGTTGGCGTCCATGATGAAATCGAAGTCGCCTTCTTCGTAATCCAGTATTCCCATGGCTTTCGACACGCCCGCGTTGTTGACGAGAATATCGATGTCTCCGGCCTGCTCCACCGCGCTGCGCACACTTTCGCCATCGGTCACGTCCAGTGTCACCGGGACGGCCGCGACACGGAATTCGCTGACGATCTCCTCGGCAAGCTGCTTCAGCGCATCCTCACGCCGCGCGGCGAGCACGACTTGCGCGCCGGCCGCAGCCAGCACGCGGGCGAAGTGGCGCCCCAACCCGCTCGAAGCGCCCGTCACCAGCGCGCGCCGGCCTTCCAATTGCCTCTCATTCATCGTTCTCTCCTTCCTCGTTGCGTCGCAGTGCAGCACCGGGTTCTGATCGGCAACCATCAACACGATTGAAATTCCCTGCCAACGCCTTATCAGCCGCGCTTCCCGCCATGCCCGATTTCCAGCGACTTCTCTCGGCCACGACGCCCCTGACCCTCGCCGCGGTGACGCGCGGCGCGCAGCCGCTCGTGATGGCCGATCTCGCCCGCGCGGCAAAAGGACGTGCCGTTTTCATTGCCGACAACGAGGCGGCGATGAGCGCGATTGCCGAGGCGGCGAAATTCTTCGCGCCCGAGCTCGACGTCCTGGAATTCCCGGCGTGGGACTGCCTTCCCTACGACCGCGCCAGCCCTGCCCTCTCGGTCAGCGCGCGGCGGCTTGCGGCGCTCTACCGGCTTCAGGCGAAGCGCAGCGGGCCGCAATTGCTGGTCACCACAGCCAATGCCGTGCTTCAGCGCGTGCTCACCCCGTTCCGTATCCGGGAATCGGTTCGCCTGATCAAACCGGGCATGGAAATCGGCCACGAAAGTCTGATCGGTCTGCTGCGCCGCCAAGGCTACCAGCGCACCGACACCGCCATCGACGCGGGTGAGTTCGCCGTGCGCGGCTCGATATTCGACATCGTGCCTTCGGGCCTTGAAGGAGGCCTGCGCCTCGACTTTTTCGGCGACGAGCTGGAGACGCTGCGCCTCTTCGATACCGGCACGCAGCGCTCGACCGGCACCATCGCCGAGCACCTGCTCGTGCCTGCCAGCGAAGCCCTGCTCGACGACGATACGGTCAAGCGCTTCCGCAGTCGCTACCGCGAGATGTTCGGCGCCCATGCCACCGCCGACCCGCTCTACCAGGCAGTCAGCGACGGACGCCGCCTGGCCGGGATGGAGCACTGGTTGCCGCTGTTCGAGGACCGCCTCGTCAGCCTCTTCGACCATCTGTCGGACGACGACCTGATCGTCGCCGACACTTCCGCCGTCGGTGCAACCGAAGAGCGTCTGGGCGACATCGCCGATTATCACAAGGCGCGCCTCGACACCTCGGGTCAGAAGGCGGGAAGCTACCGTCCTCTCGCGATCGACGCGCTTTACCTTGGCAGCGAGGAACTGGAGCAGGCCCTGTCCGGCTTCCCGGTCCACCGCGCCGATGCCTTCGCCAAGCCCGAAGGCAGCAAGATCATCGACTTCGGCTTTGCAAACGCCCGGGATTTCACGCCCGAGCGCGCCCGCGGCGACAATGCCTACGAGGCTGCGGCCAAGCACCTCCACGCCGTCGGCAAGGCCGGGCGCAAGCCGATCCTCGCCGCCTACTCGACCGGCAGCCGCGCGCGGCTCGTCTCGATCCTCGGCGAAGCGAGCCAGACCAACAAGTGGGGGCCCGAACCGCGCCTTGCCGATACCTGGCAGGAAGCGCTGGGTCTGGCCGTCCAGGGCCGCTCGGCCGCGCTGGTGCTGCCGCTCGAAACCGGTTTTGCCAACGACACCGTAGAGGTCATCACCGAGCAGGACATCCTCGGCGACCGCCTCGTGCGCCGCAAGAAGCGCAAGAAGGATTCCGACGCCTTCCTTGCCGAACTGGCGGCGCTGACGCCCGGCGACCTGATCGTCCACATGGATCACGGCATCGGTCGCTACGAAGGCCTGCAGTCGATCCAGGTGGGCCATTCCCCGCACGACTGCGTGATGCTGACTTACGCGGGCGGCGACAAGCTCTACATCCCGGTCGAGAACCTCGACGTCCTCTCGCGCTATGGCAGCGAGAGCGAAGGCGTCATGCTCGACAAGCTGGGCGGCGAAGCCTGGCAGAAGCGCCGTGCGCGCCTCAAGGAGCGCATCCAGGAAATCGCCGGAGAGCTGATGAAGACAGCCGCCGCGCGGGCCTTGCGGCAGGCTCCGGCGATGGTTCCCGAAGGTTCGGCCTACGACCAGTTCGTCGACCGCTTTCCCTGGCAGGAAACCGAAGATCAGGACAACGCTATTTCCGACGTCCTCGACGATCTTGCCGCGGGCAAGCCGATGGATCGTCTCGTCTGCGGCGACGTCGGCTTCGGCAAGACCGAGGTCGCCCTGCGTGCCGCATTCGTCGCTGCCATGGCCGGGCAGCAGGTCGCCGTCGTCGCGCCGACCACGCTGCTCGCGCGCCAGCACTACTCCGGCTTTGCAGAGCGCTTCGCAGGCTTTCCGCTCAATGTCGGCCGCCTCTCGCGCCTCGTCCCCGAAAAGGAAGCGCGCACCACCCGCGAAGGGCTCGCCTCGGGCACCGTGGACATCGTCTGCGGCACCCATGCAATCCTGTCGAAGTCGGTGCAGTTCAAGCGCCTCGGCCTGGTCATCGTCGACGAGGAGCAGCGCTTCGGCGTCTCCCACAAGGAGAAGCTCAAGCAGCTTCGCACCGACGTCCACGTCCTGACGCTGACCGCGACGCCGATCCCGCGCACGCTGCAGATGGCGATGTCGGGCCTGCGCGAGCTGTCGACCATCCAGACCCCGCCGGTCGACCGCCTTGCGGTGCGCACCTACGTGATGGAATGGGACGACATGGTGATGCGCGAGGCACTGCTGCGCGAACACCATCGCGGCGGCCAGAGCTTTATCGTCGTCCCCCGCATTGCGGACATGGCCGAAGTCGAGGACTGGCTGCACAAGCACGTTCCCGAAGTGAAGTGCATCACCGCACACGGGCAGATGAGCGCAGGCGAAGTAGAAGAGCGCATGAGCGCTTTCTACGAGGGCAAGTACGAGGTCCTGCTATCGACGACCATCGTCGAATCCGGGCTCGACATCCCGCGCGCCAACACGATCATCATTCACCGCGCCGACCGCTTCGGTCTCGCCCAGCTCTACCAGCTTCGCGGCCGCGTCGGGCGCTCGAAGCTGCGTGCCTATGCCTACCTGACCACGCCTGCCGCCACCGCGCTTTCCGAAATCGCAGAGAAGCGCCTCAAGGTGCTGGGCGATCTCGACAGCCTGGGTGCGGGCTTCCAGCTCGCCAGCCACGACCTCGACATTCGCGGCGCGGGCAACCTGCTTGGCGACGAGCAGTCCGGCCACATTCGCGAAGTCGGCTTCGAACTCTACCAGTCGATGCTGGAAGACGCGATCATGGCCGCCCGCGCGGGCGGCGTCGGGCTGGAGAAGGACACCTCAGGCCTCAGCCCGCAGATCACCGTCGATGCGCCGATCATGATTCCGGACGACTACGTCCCCGATCTTGCCGTACGCATGGCGCTCTATCGCCGCCTCAACGATGCCGAGAGCCAGCAGGAGATCGAATCGCTGTCCGCAGAGATGATCGACCGCTTCGGCGCCCTGCCCCAGCCGACGATCAACCTCATCAAGCTCATCGAGATCAAGCGTCAGGCTATCGAGGCGCATATCGCCAAGATCGACGTCGGCTCGCGCGGCACGCTGGTCAGCTTCCACAACGACAGCTTCCCCAACCCGGCCGGCCTCATCGCCTATGCGGAAAGGCTGCAGGGTACGGTCAAGCTGCGCCCGGACAACAAGCTCGTCCTCACGCGCGCATGGGGCGATCCCAAGTCGCGCCTCAATGGCCTCTTCCAGCTGACCAAGGGCCTGAGCGCCGTCGCGCGCAAGGGCTGACACCTCCGGGGTGGGCGCGGGCGCGGCGCGTAACCCGATCGCAAGCAATTGCCGGCATGGTCGCGCGATCATGGCAAGCCGTGCATTTACACCGCAGCGACTCGCGCTCGCCGGGTCTGCTCCTGCAACCCTGCCGGCAGCTGTTGTCATCGCGCTCTTCGTGCTGCTCGCGCGCGGCGGCGCGTTCCTGACCGAACACATCGATTCGGACGAATGGAGCTACATCCTGATGGGCGCGGACGTGGCGAAGGGCCACCTGCCCTTCGTCCACCAGTTCGACCTCAAGCCGCCGGTCGTCTTCCTGCTGTTCGGCGCGGTCATCGCAACGTTCGGCAAGAGCCTGCTCGCGATCCGCCTGATCGGCGCCCTTGCGGTGTTCACTGCCGCGTTCTTCACCTTCCTGATCGCGCGGCGCGCCACCGGCGCCTGGCCGGCTCTGGCCGCAGCGCTGATGAGCGTCGCGCTCTGCTCGGGCACACTCGGGCTCGATACGAGTTCGGAACTGCCTGCCATCGCCTTCATGATGCCGGCCACATGGCTGCTGGTGCGCCGCGAGACCGTAACCCTCGCCGATGCCGCACTGTGCGGTCTGCTCGTCTCGCTGGCGGTTCTGACGCGCACCAATCTGGCGGTGGTGGCGCTGGCCTTCGGATTGTTGCTCCTTGTCCTGTCGGTCATGCGTCCGGCGCGGTGCGCGCGTCCCGCCTGGCTGGTCTATGGCCTTGCCGGGCTGGTCCCGCTCGCCATGCTGACGCTGGTTTATGCTCTTGCCGGAGAGCTGGCGACGTTCCGTCTGGCGATGATCGACGTTCCACTGGCCTATTCCGGCCAGCTTTCGGCTCTGGACGTGCTGCGGCTCCACGCGGCGCAATATTACTATACCGCGCAGCTTGCCCCGCTGATCTATGTGCCGATGACCCTGCTCGCACTTGCTGGCATGGGGGCCAGCCTGCCGCTGCTCGTCAGGCATCGCCGCGATCCGGACAAGGCCTGTTTCGCCCTCGTCCAGTGGACCGGAATGGTTGCAGTCTTGGCCTCACTGCTGATCGGAGGAGCGGCCTATCCGCATTACTGGCTGCAGGTCATGCCCTTCCTCGCCATCTTCGCCGCCCTTGCCTTTCCCGCCGCAGCGCGCCTCGGGAGACTGGCGCCGAGTGCCGTTGTCGGCGCAGCGGCGCTTGCCGCCAGCCCGGTGATCGCCGTGCTGGTAACCGGAACCGCGCAGACCGTAAAACTTGCGGCGAACCCGGATTCTGCCGATCGCTCCATCCGCGATGCCGCGCAGTGGATCCGCGCCCGGGGCGGCGCCGGATCGCCGGTCTGGGCCCTCCACATGCACCTTGCGCTATTCTATCTCGATACACCGCCGCTCTCGCGCGCCGGGGTCTATCCGAGCAATCTGTCCCGCAAGGCCATCATCGATACGCTGGCGGACCACGACTATGTCGGCCACGATGAAATCGGCCGGATCATGGCGAGCACGCCGCGCTTCATCGTCACCGACAGCATGGGCCGAGGCCGGGCATGGGTGCGCGATGCCGGCCGGGACATCGACGGTTGGCTGGGCGCGCGCTACCGCCTCGCCAGGCGGATGGGACAGGTGGAAATCTACGAGAGGATCTGATCGCTCGGAGGTCCGGGCATCAGCCCTCCGCGCGCGCCAGTTTCTCGAACATCGCCGCGCTCATCGGCTGCGCGCGCAGGAAACCCTGATAATAGGCGCAGCCTTCCTTCGCCGCGACTTCGCGCTGAGCTTCTTCCTCGATGCCTTCGGCAATGACCTGCAGGTCGAGCGCCTCGGCCATGGCCACGATCGCGCGCAGCACGGCCACGTCGCGTTTGTCGCTGGCAACGCCCTCGATCATCGAACGGTCGAGCTTGAGGTAATGGATCGGCAGCACCTTGAGGTAGCGGAAATTGCAGAACCCCGCCCCGAAATCGTCGAGCGCGATGCGGATGCCCTGCGAGGAGAATTCGGCCATCGTCTGCGCGGCCAGGGTCACGTCGCTGATCATCGCCTGCTCGGTCACTTCCAGCGTCAGGCGGCGCAAGGGAAAGCCGCTTTCGCGCACCAGGTCGAGCATCTGGCGCACATAGCTGCCGAAGGCGAGATCGGCGGGCGTGACGTTGATCGAGAGGCGCAGGTCGCCCGACCAGTCGCGCGCTGCGGCCAGCGCCTTGTGCGCGATATGACGCGAAAGCGGCGCCACGTGGTCGGCGCGTTCGGCGATGGAAAACAGCGCCCCGGCGCCGATACGGCCGAGTTCGGGATGGTTCCAGCGCGCCAGGGCCTCGGCGCCGGTCAGGCAGTCGTCTGCCAGGCTGAACTGGGGCTGGAACAGTATCTCGATTTCATCGCGGTCGATGGCGCCAAGCAAGTCGGTCTCAAGCTGCGCGGCCGAGCGCCCCGGCGGCGTGACTTCGCCGTCTGCCCATGCGAGTCTGCCGCTCTGCTGCTCGTTGACGCCCTGCAGCGCATGGCCGAGCCGATCGAGCATCGAATCCACGCTCTCGTCGTCGAGCGCCCGAATCAGCGCGATTCGGGGTGACAGGCGCAGGACGCCCGATGGCACCGCGATCGGGCGCGCAATGGCTTCGGCCAACTGGTCTGCGAAAAGCTGCCAGCGCTCGCGGCTGCAGGCCTCGTTGGCGATCAGCAGGAAGGTACCCCCGCCTGCCCGCGCAACCATCCAGGCCCCATCCAGTTCGTCTTCCGCAAAGTGACTGATCCGCGCGGCGACTTCCTCAAGCGCACCGTCTCCGGCCGCTGCGCCATAGGCGATATTGATCGCATCGAGCCGCCTCAGGCCAAGAAGCAGTGCATGGACATGGGCATGCTGCGGACCGCAGGCACCGTCGCTGCGCCAATGTTCAATTCGCTCGCGCACGACGTCCAGACCGGGAATCCCGGTCAGACGCGCCTCGATACCTCGTGCCCCGCTCAATGCCAGCCCTTGCTGTGTGCCACCCATAACGTGCAGCCTTAGCGCAAAGGCCTTGCCAAACCGTTCAAAATTTTTCAGCCCAAGCATCTCGGGCAACACCCGCCCCGATCCCGGGCACATGGAATATGGGGGAACATTCCTTGAGTAGCGAACAGAAGCTTGCCCTCGTCGTCTCGAACAGCGCCAAGGCGCAGGCCGGGGCCGACACGCTGCGCAAGTCTCACGACTGGGTTTCGCCGGAGGAGGCGGACATCCTCGTAGTCCTGGGCGGAGACGGTTTCCTGCTCCACGTCCTGCACGAAATGCTCGACAGGGACACGCTCAAGCCCTGCTACGGACTCAACCTGGGCACCGTTGGCTTCCTGATGAACCACCCGCATGGGCATCAGGTCATCGGCCAGCGCGTGAAAGAAGCGCACCCCGTCCCCGTCAGCCCACTGCGCATGGACGCTGTGGATCGCTCCGGCGTGGAATTCAGCTACTACGCCATCAACGAAGTCTCGATGCTGCGCGAAACGCGCCAGACCGCGAAGCTGGAAGTGCGCATCAACGGCCGCGTGCGCATGGAGGAACTGGCGGGCGACGGCATCCTGGTGGCGACACCGGTGGGATCCACGGCCTACAATCTCTCTGCGAACGGACCGATCCTGCCGCTGGGCTCGCGCATGTTGGCCCTGACCCCGATCAGCCCCTTCCGTCCGCGCCGGTGGAAAGGTGCGATCCTGCCCGAAAGCGCCGAGGTCGAATTCCGGATTCGCGAACCGGAAAAGCGCCCCGTCGCCGCCGTCGCCGACCAGAAGGAAGTGCGCGAGGTCCAATCGGTGCGAATCCGCGCGGCAACCGAGAAGGAGCTGACGATCCTGTTCGACCCCGGCTACACGCTGGAAGAGCGTATCTTCGCCGAACAGTTCCAGGTCTGAGCCGCGCGAAAGCAAGGGCGAGGAAATTTTGTCAAAATTTCCTCGCCCCCGGGCTTGCCAACCCAATCAGTGCCGCTTATAGGCGCACCCCTGCCCCGCGGTGGAGACACTGCAGGGCTGCTCCCCGATAGCTCAGCGGTAGAGCATTCGACTGTTAATCGAATGGCCGTAGGTTCGAATCCTACTCGGGGAGCCACTTTCCTGCGAAAATTGGCGCATTTTCATTACGTTACGACATAACCGCTTGCAGCGTTACCACATTTGTTACCACATCGTGATCGGGCTTTGGCGAGCTTTCTTGAGACTTTCGCCGCCTGCAAGAATGTCCGCAGGTGCAAGATTCTGGCACTCGGATATCGGCGCTACTATACGCGCCCCCGGCCCTCACCCCCATCTTCTCTTATTTCTCGCAAGGCAGGCGGGTCTGAGGCGTATGTGCCGTCGGCCAAGCTGACAATGTCGGCAGATTCGATAAGAAATTCGAGCACCTGCAGTGCGGCGGCAAAAAGCAGATTGCGCCCGGTGTCCAATGCGCCAAGTGGGCGTGTGTCTTGCCCTCCAGCTACGTCAGGCAAGACAGGCTAGATCTTGCCGCCATGGCCACGGCGGCGATCGCCAGACATCTGTCTTTACATTTCATGTCCTAGCCATCTTCCCGAAAGCCAGTGGGGTCTTCAAGCCACCGATGCACTGCGGATTCGCGCCATCCAACCGAACGGCGACTAAGTGACACCTGTCGCGGGAAACGGCCCTCGTTTATCATACGATACAGGGATGAACGCGGAATGCCGGTTATCGCAACGACAGCTTTCAAGCGCAGATAGGGGTCATTCATAGTCGATACCTCGCGTTACGAGGTCTGACCGCCACGCCACAAATATGAGGAATCTCGGAGTATTTGGCAACCCGCCGATATCATCGGCGCCCCTTCCCTAGCCGACAGCGCGTATTGCATTGGTCAACTCGTAGACGGCCTCTTCTCGGAACACGAGGTCGCGTCCGTCAATGTGGTGTAAAAATGGGTGTGGCCAGCGGGCTGCATTTTCAGGCGGCCTTGGGTGTAATCTGTAGCGGTTGCATCTCCTCGTTCATTGGTGTGGCAAGGGCGGTCATACCCTCGATCTGCATGTAGCGGTGCTGGAGCTGGTATTCGTCGTTCTGCTCGAGCAGGACGGCGCCGACGAGCCGGATTATGCTATCCTCATTCGGGAAGATACCGACGACATCGGCACGGCGCTTCACTTCCTTGTTCAGGCGTTCCAATGGGTTGGTGGAATGCAATTTAACCCGGTGCTGCTCGGGGAAGGTCATGTAGGCCAGTACGTCATGCTCGGCCTCGTCCATGCAGGTGCCCAGCTTGGGCCATCGGGCGCGCAATTGATCGGCAACCTGGCGCCAGACGAGTGTCGCGGCGGCATGGTCGGGCTGGAGAAATACCTGACGGATGGCCGCGGCAACGACGGTGTTCTGGCTCTTGGGCACGTAGGCCAGGGCGTTGCGCATGAAGTGGACGCGACAGCGCTGCCAAGTTGCGCTGAGCACGCGGGTAATCGCCGCCTTGAGGCCCTCGTGGGCATCGGAGATGACCAGCTTCACGCCGGTCAGGCCGCGCCGGGTGAGGTCCTTGAGGAAGCTCGACCAAAACGGTTCGGCCTCGGAAGGACCGATGTGCAGGCCGACGATCTCGCGCTTGCCCTGAGTGTTGACGGCGACGGCTATTATCGCAGCGACACTGACTATTCGCCCGCCCTCGCGCACCTTGAGGTAGGTGGCATCGAGCCAGAGGTAGGGCCAATCACCGGCGAGTGGCCGCTTGAGGAAGGCATGGACACGCTCGTCGATATCCTTGCACAGTTTGGATACCGAGGACTTGGAAATGCCAGTCATGCCCATCGCCTGCACCAGTTCGTCAACGCGCCGGGTGCTGACGCCGGCGATCCACGCCTCCTGAATCACCGCGACCAGCGCCTTCTCCACGGTCTTCCTCGGTTCCAGAAAGCCAGGAAAGTAGGTACCGGTCCGCAGCTTGGGGATCTTGAGGTTGATCGTGCCGAGCCGGGTATCGAGGCTGCGATCGCGGTAGCCGTTGCGCCAGGTCGTCCGGTCGCCGGAACGCTCGTGCCGGCCGGCGCCGACCAAGCCATCGACATCGGCCTCCATGATGATCTGCAATACGCTTTCGGCGATCGTGCGCAGAAAATCTACATCTCCGGTCTTCGCCAACAGCTCGGCAAGCGGTAGTCTGTCTTCGGTCATCGGGATCAACTCCTCGGTGCGTTTGTGAAGTGTGGTAACTCCACCTTACCGATGAGCCCGGTGGCCACCGAGATGAAAATCGCATGGGGTGGGGCATGCCCCACCCCATGCGATCACCTCAATCTACACCAGAAATTACACCACGAGCGCGGACGCTAACGAACACTCTCGGGATCACTGCGGCAAGACGCTAGCGACATTTCTGAAATGTAATCCCCGGGAATGGCGTGGAAATGTCATTCTGTGACTGCGGCATGACGTGATCCGGAGGCGCCCCGAACTGGGAGGTGAATATTTTTCACCGATGAGGTGTCGGTTTCCTGTCACGATAGGCCGCTTGTGCTGTCTGCAGGAAAAAGGCCTGGCTGCGTAAGGACACCGCGAAATTGCGAGAATAGACTGGCAGCCAGCCAAGCCGACTGCCTGCGCTTCAACAGGGGAAGTGCTGCATGTTTATCGGTTCAGAGCTTATCGAGTTTTTTCTCTGCCTTGGCCAGGTGCGCTCCGAGGCGGACTTCTTCGACCTCATGCTGGAGACGACCCGCAGGCTGGGTTTCGAGCAATTCGCGTTAGTCAGTCACGTCGATCTCGTCGCCGCGGCCCAAGAGGCCGTTGCGATATCGAACTACCCCGACGGCTGGGTCGAGCGAATCCTGACCGAGCGCTATTATCTCGACGATCCGGTCCATGCCGCCAGCATCGGTCGCAACACGCCCTACGCCTGGCATGCCATCGGTTCCGAGATGATTCAGAGCAGGCGGCAACGAACCATCCTCAAGGAAGGTGCCAGATTCGGCCTTCAGGACGGCGTTACCGTCCCCGTACATTCGCCGGGGGAATACCGTGGCACATGTTCCTTCGCGACCTCGCAGCCTGTTTCCATGACACCGCAAATTCGGGGGGCCACGCATATTGTCGCAGGATTTGGTTTCGAGACCGCGCGCAAGCTCGTTCGCATACGACTCGGCCTGGAGCGAACGGCGCCGTCCCTGCCACGTTTCAGCCCGCGTGAGGTTGATTGCGTAGGCCTGGTCGCATCCGGCATGGGGGATACCCAGATCGCCCACGCCCTGGGCCTCTCCGAAGCCACGGTCCATCAGCACATCACCGGCGCCATGCGCAAATGCGGCGTTTTCAAGCGAACCGCGCTGGTGTTCCGCTCCTTGTTCGATGGCCATATCTGCTTTCACAGTCTGCGCCGGACATCCTCTAAATAGAGGAATTTTCCTGACGGGCGGTTTCGCCGATCCTTTTGCCATCACAACAGGAGATGGCGAACATGGCCCACGTCATTCATGGCGGATGGGCGGCGGCGCAAGGCGCGCTGCTTGCCCAGATGTACCAGGAACGCAAACGCGTATTCATCGATCTGCTGCGCTGGGATTTGCCCGCGCTCGATGGGCGCTACGAAATCGACCAGTTCGACACGCCCTCGACGATCTATCTCATCATCGCAGGCACCGACGGCAAGCATCTGGGTTCGCTGCGGCTCTTGCCCACCACCCAGCCCCATGTGCTGGGAAATGTGTTTCCAGGCCTGTGCGATCTTGGCGCGCCGAGCGCACCGGATGTCTGGGAGATTTCGCGGCTGTGCCTGTCCCGCAGCATCCGTGCGGCCGAGAGGCGGTACGTGCGCAATCAGTTGGCGACTGCCCTGACGCTCTTTGCGCGGGATAACGGCGTTCGCGCTTACTGCTGCGTCGCAGACATGCCCTGGTACAACCAAATTCTCTCATTCGGATGGCGCTGTGAGCCTCTTGGCCTGCCGCACGATCTTCCCTGCGGCATGCTCGCCGCCCTGATGATCCACATCGACGACGAAACGCCCGCGCGGCTGGAAGCGACCGGAATATGGTCGGAGACACTCGCGCCGCTTGTTGCCCTGAGCCAGTGATGATGGAGAAAACCATGAGCACTGCCTTACCATACGCCCGGTGCGTGGCCGATCTCCATGAACAGGGCTACGCCATCATCAAGGATCTGGTTCCGGCCGACCTGATCACAGCCCTCGGCACGGACCTCGACGCGCAATTTTCCGCCACCGGATTTTCAGAAGGCAGCTTTTCCGGCGAAGGAACCCGGCGCTTTGCCGGCCTGCTCAAGCGATCGCCGCATGTGGCGAGCCTGGTCGAGCACGACCTGATCCTGCGGATTGCCGAAGAGATGCTCGGACCATGGTGCGATCATTTCTCACTCAATCTGACCCAGGCGATCGAACTTGCTCCCGGAGCGAGCCAACAGGTGCCCCATCGCGATCAGGACATGTGGCCCTGCAGCGGCTTCGTTGACCGCGAACGCGGCATGGAATTCCTGATCAATGTGATGTGGCCGCTGTCGGACTTCACACAGGATAATGGCGCAACGCTTGTGTGGCCCGGGAGCCACCGGCGGCAGGATGAACTACTCATTGCCCACGAAGAATCGATCGTGGCGGAAATGGCACCAGGTTCAGCACTCGTGTTCCTGGGCTCAACCCTGCACGCAGCTGGCGCCAATCGCACCGCGCATCCCCGCCGCGGCGTGATCATCAGCTACTGCCTTGGATGGCTGAAACCCTATGAGCTTCCCTGGCTCGCCTACCCGCCAGAAGTAGCCCGGCAATTTCCACGGAGCCTTGCCCGCCTTGCCGGATACCGGGTGCATCGCCCGAACCTGGGTACTTATGAGGGGCGCTGCCCTTCCCTCCTGCTCGACAGCACGCCCGATACGCCCGGCGCAGTGGACGCGCTGCTGCCCGAACAGGAAGAGCTTATCAGGGCATGGCGAAGCGGTACGATCGGTCCGGAGCACCCCGAGGGTTCCGCAGTAAATCTCAAGCAATCCGCGCTTTTCCCGACCGTGCCCCCCGGTGCGCAGGCATCCCATGGATAGCGTCCCCGCCAACGGAAAGCGCCTCGCGCTATGCCGAACACTTATCCTTCAGCGCAAGCTCGCAAAGGAGCTGCTCGGGGCTGGCCTATGTGCCAATCCGATCTGGGACATGCTGCTCGAACTTTACGTCGCGGACCGGGAAGGCGAACTGCTCTACATCTGGCAGCTCAGCGTTTCGGCAAACATTCCCATTTCGAGCGCGCACCGCAAGATCGACATCATGGTGCATAAGGGCTTCGTGGAGCGCACCGTCGATGAAAGTGACCTCAGGCGTGTCGGCATTCAGTTGGCATCGCCGTTTCGCGAATTGATGGATGAACTATTCGATACGCTGACGCACATGCTCATGACATCGTGCTGCCAGTGCGGTTCGGGTGGCAAAACGCATGCCAGCAGCGATTGACCGCCGTCCGCTCAAGGATACTCAGTTATCGGGACCACTGCCCCGATTTTCCCGGCAATGCCAGAGCCTAAGAATGAAAATCGTAGCCCGCGAAATTTCGTAGCGCATTTCGTAATGGCCCACGATGATCCGGCGGACCTCGCGAGGATCGAAGGCATCCAGTCTCTCGCCAAGGCGGGGGTAATCCAGCAACCGGCCCGGCGCACGGGCCAATTCCTGGACGATGCGCGCCGCAGCATCGGGCGCGACAGGTTTCAGATATTCATGAAGGCGAACAAGGTCCGAAGAAGCCTTGCTGGTCCACTGGATCTTCATGCCAGGGGCGGGGCCAGCGGATCTTTCGTGGAAAGGCTCTCGGCCCAGGCAACGATGCTCTGATGGTCGATCACATTGCCGGCATCGACATCATGCAGCGCTTCAAGCGTAAGCTGATGCCGCTCCTCTTCCTGGTCGATCCATGCGGTCAGGGCCTGCTTCATGATCCAGCCACGCGACCGGTCCATCCGTTCCGCCAGGACATCGACCTTGTCCGCCAGATCGGCGGACACATGGGCGGTGATGACGCGGGTAGAAGCTGCCATACGATTAGCCTTCAATCTGTTTGATTAAAATCTAATCGCTCATGAACATTGGTGCAAGCAGCAACACCGTTCAGTCCGGCGCAGCGGCCTTTTCCAGTTCGGCGATCTTGTCGCTGCAGATCAGGTGGACCACCCGGCCCAATTCCTCGACGCGCTCGCCGAGCCAGGTGAGCTCTTCCTCGCTGATCCGGTAGTGCCTGGAATAGCGGGCCTTCGTGTAGGCCTCTTTCAACTTCTGAAACATCGCCCGTTCGCGGCGTGAGCCTTCGGGCCAAATGCCGACCATCCTCCCGTCGAGACGCTCCGCCTGGGTGCGCAGGAACGCGAGGTTGTGATTGTAGGGCGTATAGTTCTGTACGACGAGCAGGAAGCAGGAATAGAGGCCCTCGGTAGCCTGATGAAGCAGGAAAGCTGCCTTCTTCCAACTCCTCCGCCCCATATAGAACCGGTACCCTTCCAGAAACTCAGCCGCGCTGGGCATTCCCTCCTCAAAATACTCCCGCGCCATGACCAACGCGTCCTTGGGCGTTTTCGGCCTAGGCTGGTGAAGCTCGCGCTCATCGGATTCGTACAGCGCGATGCCTTCCTTCGCCATCTCCAGGAAGAAGATGCGGCCATGGGCCAGACCGTCGTTCACTTCCTGAAGCGAGTGAACAATGAAGTTCACCGGCGTGCGCAGGGTCTTCTCGATCATGTACTCGCGGATCAGCCGCTCCTCGCACTTGGCCCAGTACTTGGCCCGGTCGGCGAGGTCCTTCTGGCTGACGATGATGAGGATGTCGTAGTCGCTCTTGTACTGATTGGCCGAGAGCGGCGCATCGACCCAGTCGCCGCGGCTGTATGAGCCGAACAGCACGATCTTCAGGATTTGCGCCCGCGAGCGCGGACCGGTCGCATGCTCGGTCGCCTCACGAAATTCCTCGAAGATAACGGCCACGACGCGCTCCAGCTCGCGCTGCTTGGCCGGAGGCAGATGATCAATTCCCGTACGCATGGACCGTCACCCTAAACGCAACACCGCAAGATTGCCCAGCGCCAATTGCATGCGATGGCACACAATAATTACGCCTTCTTGCAACAATTTAATTACCCCTCCCTCCCCTCATTCCGGCCAGGGCTTGCCGGAGTCCATGGTTTGTTCCATATTCCGGTGATGAGACGGAAATGCTGGCGTCCGTCCTCAGGATCATCCTGCCAGGCATCATCACGCCCGTCCGCAATGGCCGGTCGGCTGGAGCTTTTCGGCTCACGGCACACCTTAGCTTCGAATGTCCCGCTTGTCGGGTCTGCTTCGTATTTGGCCGGCGCAGGCAGTGTTGCCCATGCGCTCCCCGCACCTGTTACCACTTACGTCCGCCGCTCTGGACGATGCGTCCTGTGATGGCGATACTGGCCGTTCCCGTACCGGGGCCAGCAACCCGGCGGAGCGGGAACGGCAACTGACCGACCTGCTTTGCGCGGAACGCCCGAGGCTGATCCGCTTCTTTCGCCGGCAGGCAAGGTTCGCTAGCCCCGACGAAGCGGACGATCTCGCGCAGGAGGCCATCACCCGGTTCCTGCGCGCGGCCCCTTCCACGCAGATGGCAACACCTCAGGCCTATCTGCGCCGGATCGCCAGCAATCTCCTTATCGACCGGGCCCAGCACGGATCGACCCGCCTTGCGCAGATTTCGGTACCCCTGGTCGAAGGACTGGACCGCCCGGTCGAGTTCGATCAACACCAGCAACTCGAAGCGCGCGAGGAGCTTGTCCATTACGAGCAGGTCCTGCGCCAGCTCAAACCGCGAGTGCTGAAGGTCTTCCTGCTCAGCCGCGTCGAGGGATATACCTACAAGGAGATCGCTGCACGCCTGGGCCTTACTGTGTTTACCGTAAAGCGCGACATGCTGCAGGCCATTGCCCATCTCGACCAGAACCGGAGGCACCGGTGAGCCTCGGCAAAGCAGAAGGACGTTTCCAACCGATGCACCGGATCGAGCGCCAGGCCTATAAATGGGCAATGAAGATGGCCGACGATTCCGAGCGGCACCGGGCCGGCCTTGAACGCTGGATCGTTCGCAGCCCAGACCACCTCATCGTGTACAACCGCGTTGCCCGGGAAATGCGCCTCGCCACATGGAGCGCCGCCCAACTCGATTTGCGCCCTGCAGACGCGAGAGCCGCAAGGGGAAGGCCTTTCAGCAATTCGGGATTCATATGGGCGTTCGCGGTCCTCGCTTCGGTCCTGGCGGCCAGTTCGGCCGCGTTCCTGGTGCTACGCAGCCAACAAACGCCCGGCAAAGCCGTCGTTTCCAGCGCCCCTACAGTCGCCCAATCCTGGTCTTCACATGCCAATGACATTCGCCGGACCCGGCTCCCTGATGGATCGGTCGTCACGCTCGACCGGGACAGCACGATTGCCATCCACTTTTCGGCGGACCGGCGCGTGATCGAATTATCCCGCGGCCGCGTCCGCTTCGAAGTCGCGCATGACACCTCGAGGCCGTTCGTGGTGCTGACACCCGGCGGAAGTGTCACAGCAACCGGGACCGTGTTCGACGTCGAAGTGCGCGGCACGGTTCGCGTTCACCTGATGCGCGGTTCGGTCGAAGTCGCCATGGCGCACAATTCATCCGAGAACGGGGATGCCCTGGTCGGGCTTTCTCCCGGCCAGAAGCTGGAATTTGCATCGCGCCAGCAGGCCGTCATGCCGGTTCCGCAAGGCGCTCCCGCGGCGGACGGCCGATGGCTGTCCGGGACGATGAGCTTCGAAGACATGCCGCTCGGCGATATCATCGCGCAGACCAACGCCTATTCCAGCACCACGATTTCAGTGTCGGAACCCGGGCTTCTGCAGAAGGAGATGTTCGTCGATCTCGACATCCGCGACGCCGATGCTGTCGCGCGCGAGCTCTCCGTTCTGCTCGACCTGACAGTCGATACGAGCCAACCTGGCAAACTCGTCCTGCGGCCGCGATGAATTTTTTGTATTTTTTCACGCACCGTTTTCGCCCCATCGCCGTCTAGCCCTGATGCCCGCACACAGCGCGGGCTCCACAGGGGCAAGGACATGGACAACAAGAGCCGGCTATTACTCGCGGCCATACTTTCCAGCACGGCGATCTGCTCGGTCGCACAGGCGCAGGAGGACACCCGGCGTGATTTCGATCTCCCGGCGCAAGAACTCAAATTCTCGCTTCATGCCGTTACGCGCACTGCCGGCCTCGAACTGGCAGCAACGTCCGAGGCCCTGAGCGGCAAACGCGCACCGGCCCTCAAGGGGCGCTACAGCGCAGCAGAGGCCATCGCGCTCCTCCTCAAGGGAACAGGACTTACCGCGCAAGTATCCGGACGCACTGTGTTCATCCGGGAGAATTCCCCTTCGCCGCAGTCTGCAAGCGAACCAGCTGCCATGGGACCGGAAATCACCGTCACCGGATCGCGCATCCGCGGCGCGGTGCCGACCTCGCCTGTCGTTGCGAGCAGCCGCGAAGAGATCGAGCGGCGCGGCATAACCGATCTTGGGGCCTACGCGCGCAGCGTGCCGCAGAACTATGCGGGCGGACAGAACCCCGGCGTCATCGGCAGTGTCCAGGAGGGATCGGAAAACTTCAACTCCTCCTCGACCCTGAACCTGCGGGGCCTTGGCGCCGATGCGACGCTCACGCTCATCAACGGTCACCGCGCGGCTTATGATTCCGTCGTTCAGGGCGTGGATATTTCGGCGATCCCGCTCGTGGCGATCGACCGGGTGGAAATCGTCGCCGACGGTTCCTCGGCGCTCTATGGTTCGGATGCCGTCGGAGGCGTCGCCAATGTCATCCTTCGCCAGGATTACGAGGGCGGCAAGATATCCGCCCGTCTTGGTGCCGCGACCGAAGGCGGCGATGTCCAGCAGCAATACAACCTCGTGACGGGAAGCCGCTGGGACGGCGGCGGATTCATGGTGGCAGGCGACTTCAGCCGCTCCACGGACGTGACAGCCGGGCAGCGCTCGATCACCTCCACCCTCGACGGCTCGACCACGCTTTATCCTTCGCTCAACCAGAAAAGCGCGGTCCTTGCCGGGCATCAGCAGATCAATGACATGTTCAGTGTCGAGCTCGACGGCCAGTTCAGCAAACGCCGTTCCAAAACGGCACTGGCGTTCCTCACCACAGGCGACTTCACGGTGAACGGCACGGCGGCGCAGCGGGATGTAAAATCCTGGTCCATCGCCCCGCGCCTCAAGGCGGCCTTGCCGGGCGGATGGCTGGCCACATTGGGCTACGTCCATGGCCGCAGCGATTCCGATGCGGCAACCGTAACAAACCTGGGCGGCGCGGAGTTCTCCCGCAACCGCATCTTCTATGACAACACACTCGATACACTGGAAGCGAGCGCGGAAGGCGGTGTTCTGCAATTGCCGGGCGGAGAGGCACGCCTCGCCTTGGGCGGCGGGTGGCGATCTGTCAGCCTCGACGCCAACATCCGCTCGACGCGCGGCGGCGTTACCAGCACGCTTGTCGATTACACGAGCGGGCAGGATGTGTGGTTCGGCTATGGCGAACTCTCGCTTCCTCTGGTCGGTCCGGAGAACAGCGTGCCGCTGGTTCATCGGTTTCGGCTGACAGGCACGGCGCGCTACGAGGATTACCAGCGCTTTGGCGGCACGACGACGCCCAAGTTCGGCGTTGTCTATGAACCGGTCAGCGGTCTTGCGATCAAGGGCACCTGGGGCAAATCGTTCAAGGCCCCGACACTGGCGCAGATCAACAAGGTTCCCGAAGGTAATCTTCTCAGCGCAAGCTACTTCGTACCGGCAGCGCCCGCTGGTCAGCCTGTCCTCCTGCTCGGGGGCGTCAGCCGGGACTTGAAGCCGGAGAAAGCCACGACCTGGACCGCCACGGTGAGCGCGACGCCCGCATTCGCCGAAGGCCTTCGCCTGGAGGTCAGCTACTTTCATACCCGTTACAAGGACCGGGTCGTTCAACCGGCAACCTCGTCCTCGCAGGTTTTCGGGAACGACATCTATGACCGGCTGATCGTCTACAATCCGACGGCAGAACAGGTGAACGCGGTCATTGCCGAACTTCCGCTCGGGCTCGTCAATCAGACCGGGCAGGCCTTCGATCCCGCCAATGTTGGCGCGATCGTCGACAACAGCCTGCAGAATGCCGCAAGCCAGACCCTCGAAGGTGTCGATGCCTCGGCCGACTATCAGCTGACATTCGCACGCGGGGACCAATTAGGCTTCAATGCCGCTGTCAGTTACCTCGAGAGCAACCAGAAGCTGAGCGAAGGCCAACCGACGATCCAGCGGGCGGGCACGATCTTCGATCCCCCGCACTGGCGCGCGCGGGGCAGTGCGACCTGGCAGCGCGGCAATTTCACGCTGAGCCCGAGTATCACCTATATCGGCGGGACACTCGATGATCGTTACCAGCCCTACGTTCGCGTCGGCTCCTACACCAGCATCGATGCCGTCGCGCAGGTACGGACCTCGGAAGCGGCAGGATTTCTCTCCGGCATTGAGGTCACGCTTTCCCTGCTCAACATCTTCAATGAGATGCCCGCCACGATCCGCAATTCGTCCGCGGCCGCACCGACTTACGATGCCACCAATTACCCCGTCATAGGCCGGAGCGTCAGCCTCGGCCTTTCCAAGGCCTGGTAAGCAGCATGCGATTCATCCTTCCCCGCGCGGCGACAGCGGCACTGGTGCTGGCTGGCTTTCTCTGCGCGAAACCGGCTTCGGCAGCCCCCGAAGACTGCCACTCCCTCGTTCCCGGCAAGCTGGACAAGGATGGACCGCATCGGGCCCTGACACCGCTCGACCTCGTGCAACTGCGCGATATCGGCTCCATCCCGGATATGCGGCAGCCGATAGTTGCGGTGTCGCCTGATGGAAAATGGCTGGCATTCGAGATCCACCGGGCTGATCCACAGCTCAATACCTATTGTCAGGGCATGGCCGTGATGGAGGCGCGCCCCGGCGGGCAGGCCGTGCTCGTCGATCAGCATCCAGATATCATTCGCTGGCGCTTCCCTGAGCTACCAGGAAAGGCAGATTTCCCCTCGGGCTTCGCAAAAGTGATCACGCCAAGGTGGTTTCCCGACAACAAGGCCATCGCGTTCCTGAAACGCACGGGAAACACCATACAAATATGGCGGACACACATCGACGGGAGCCGCAGTGCTCCCGTCACCCATTCCGATACCGATATACTCGATTTCCGGATCGCCAGGGACGGCCGGACGATCATCTATTCGTCCAGTCCCGCGCTACAGGCGGCGTGGGGCCAGATCGATAAGGAGGGCCTCTCGGGCTTTCATTTCGATGATCGGTTCGCGCCCAACGCCTCGAGGAGGCCGTTCCCCTCGCCACCGATCCCGGTCGAAACCTTCGCGCTCGATTTGGCCAGCGGGAAGGTTCGCGCGGCATCCGTGGCGGAAGCGGCTTTGCTGCAGGATGACAAACCACGCGGCCCGCCGGGCGCGATTGCCATTGCGGTCTCGCCATCGGGAAGACGGGCCTGGACGAAACCGACATTGTCGGAGCGATTTCCACCTCGCCCGCAACTGGTGGCAGAAAGCCTCACCGGATCGCCCATCAGTTGCGAGGCACAAGCATGCCGATCGGTCACGACCTTGCTGGGCTGGTCTGCCGATGGCCAGCGGGTCCGCTTCACGCATCTGGAAGGCTGGGCCGACAGCCTGACCGCCATCTACGAATGGAAACCGGGTGCGCGGACGGTCAAACGGCTTTATGTCACGCCCGGTTTGCTGGTCGACTGCACACCCTTGAATGACGACCTGGTCTGCGTCGAAGAAGGCTCAAGCGCGCCAAGGCATATCAGCCTCCTTCGGCTTGGTTCCGGGCAGGACGAAGTGCTGTTCGATCCCAACCCGGAATTCGGCAAGTTGCGGCTTGGGCGGGTCGAGCGGCTTACATGGAAGACCGCCTTCGGCACCGAGAGTTTCGGGGACCTTGTCTATCCGGCCGGTTACCTGCCCGGCCAGCGCTATCCGCTTATTGTCGTGCAATACATCTCGCGCGGCTTCCTGCGGGGCGGGACGGGCGACGAGTATCCCATCCAGGCCTTTGCCAATCGGGGCTATGCGATCCTCAGCATCCAGCGGCCACGCTCGCCGGTCGCTGCCCCTGATGCGACAAGCTACACCGACCTCGACAAGGCTGATCTTGTGGGTTTCAAGGACCGGAAGAATGTCCTGTCGGCGATCGAGATGGCCGTTCAGTCCCTGATCGATCGCGGCATCGTCGATCCCGCTCGCGTCGGTATCACGGGCCTCAGCGACGGGGCTTCAACGGTGCAGTTCGCGGGCCTTCACAGCAAGTATTTTGCTGTCGCTGCCATGAGCAGCTGCTGCTGGGAACGCTCGCAAATGGCCATGCTCGGCCCGGCCGTCGCGCGCCAGTACGTGCAAACAGGCTGGCCGCACCAGTCGGATAACGCCCCGGGTTTCTGGAACGAGATCTCATGGGCCCAGCAGCCACGGCGCGTTGCCTTTCCGGTGCTCATGCAGCTCTCGGACAATGAGCTTCTGCCCGCGCTGGAGGCCTATACCGCACTTGCCGAAGTGAACGCGCCGGTGGACCTCTACGTCTACCCCCACGAAGATCACGTCAAATGGCAACCGGCCCATCGCCTCGCTGTCTACCGGCGCAATCTCGACTGGTTCGACTTCTGGTTCAAAGGTTCGGCGCCCGATGCACCTCCCGCCGAAACTACGCGTTGGCACGCGTTACGGGATCGGCTGGCGAAGCGCGCCCGGAAAGCGGACGCCGATGGCGGTCCACACTCGTCGTCATCAACACCGTGACAACAGGTTTCGAGATCAGCCGTATGGCGCGAATGGTCACGACCAATGTCCGATCCAGGCTTCGGTATCGAGCAGAGCCATGATCCGCATGTACTCCGATGCCGTGTGCAGCCTGCTCTCGACGAGGCAGGCCCCCAGGGTATCGAGATCGAGCAATCTTTGTGAGGCGAGCCGGCCACCGAGCAACCTTTCGCGGATCTCGCCCATGCGGCTCGTGAGCAATTCCACGATGAAGCTGTCAGGTCCCGCCTTTGAACGCCGCTCGAGAATTTGGGGTGGAAGCCGTGATACGTAAGCATCGCGGGCGACAGCACGATTGATACCCCCGGCGCACATCGCCCAGGAAGGAATGGCAAGACATGTCTCGACGATCGGCTGTGAGACGAGCGGATTGACCAGCGTGAATGGCAGACCTCGGTCGTAGCCGTCGAGATGCTGCTGCATGCGCAGCAACATGGCCACGTGCCCTGCCTTTCCCGGAAATGCCTCGTCTTGAGCGTCGAGCCAGGGGTGTTCGGCAGGTTGGCGGCTTTCCTCGGCGACGATTTCGCGGTTCATGAACAAGGGATCGGAGCGCCATACATAGCCCTTGCACCTGCCCTTCAGAACCCGGCGCGCCTCGCGCATCGCCTGCCAGGCGCTGGCGCCGGTGACAGCGCAAACGTCGCGCAGTGTGCGGACGAGCCCGGGCCCCATGCCTTCGGCCAGACAGCGGTCGGCAATCGGCCGCGCCGAGGCGCTGTTGTCGAAAACGTTGTCGCCGCCATTCCCGGTAAAATAGGCATCTGCGCCGAGCTCTGCCGCTTTGGCGGTCACCACGGCGCGAAAGGCCAGGTCGTGTGTTCTTCCGCAAGGACGGGGAAGATGGGCTACCACCGAACGATCAAGATTGATGGCATCGAGAGCATAGCCGCACTCATGGAGGCTGGCGTGGCAATGCCCGGCAATGATCCGGGCATAGCTTCGCTCGTCACCGCTCGGATCGCTGGTCGCAAGGGTCAGGCACGAGAGGGGACGGCCCCGGTCTGCCAGCGTTGTGGCAACGATCGACGAATCGAGGCCGCCAGAAACGCTGAGAAGAATGTTCGCGTAGCGTGAGCCCCATGCCGATATGCACTGCTGCAGCGCGCGGCCCAATCGCTCCGCACTGTCCTCGGGCTCCATGGCATCGAGCGTGGCGGCATAGTCCCATGGCGACCAGCATTGGCTGACACCCTCGTCGCCCTCGGCAAGAATGGCGCGTGTACCTGGAAGCATCTCGCTCAGCCCGACGATGGCCGTCCGGGGCGATGGCAAGTCGCGCATGAACAGGTGGCGCTGCAATGCCTCCCAGTCGATCTTTGGTGCCAGCAGCCCCGCCTTCACCAGGACTCCTGGATCGGAGGCGAAGATGTGCAGGCCGCCTTGCCGCAATTGAACGCATGGCAGTGCGCCCATGGGGGCTCGCAGGACGCACACGCCGCCGGGCATCTCGAACGCCGCCAGATAGCCCCCCCAGTACCGCTCAATGAGGTGGGCGCCGCCTGATTTACGGATGGCGTCGGCAGCGCGCTGATCCAGGTCGCGGATGGCTTCAGGAGGACCATGGCGATAAAAAATCGTGCCGATCACCGCGCCGCCACCGGGAATGGGCAGAACATCGCTGTCATCGCTTGCCAGGAGCGAAAACGCGCCTGGCACCGGGACCATGGTGAGACCGCAGCGTTGCGCGGCATCGCGCGCTACGATTTCGCGCTGATCTGCGTCAGGCGAATGGAAGAGAATGTAGCGCAGCGCCATCACACGGCCATGATCGGCGTGAAGGGACGGACATTCTCGATAGTGTCGTTGAGAACAGCCTCGCCTTGCTGCACCCAGCAATGCGCGGAAAACGGGCTGGCCTGCACGCCAAATACAAGTCTGGGGGCAAGGCCACGGCGCAGGCAGATGCAAATGAAGGCAAGCGAGCGTACGAGGCACCGATCCGAACGCCGAAAGACCAGGCCAAGTGCCTCGAAGGCCGCATTTATCCCGGCATATTCATGGTCATGCCGTTCGGCACCGCCTGCTCCGGCAGCAAGCTTGCGACTTTCCAGATCCCGTATGATCGCTGGCAGCCCACGAAACCGGATCCGCCATGCGACAACGCATTGGGCAACGGCGACCTGCGCAAGCATGGATGGACCAGGGTGCTCACCTGCGCTCGCAATGACATCTCGGGACGCCCGGACAATTCGGATCGAGCAGTCGCCCAAGGGGGCCTGTGCCTGCTCGATGAGCAAGCCCCGGCTCAGGAGCGATTGCAGCAGCCGTACATCATCCGAACCACAGGCTTCGCCGCCTGCCGCGCGGCGGAAAGCCTCATCCATGCCAGGCGGCAGCGCGAGATACCGGTCGGCCTCGATGTCGAGGATGATCGTGCGTCCACTCGCCGTGCAGTGATGGAGGTTGTCGCGCAAAGAGAAGAACATGGCCGCGGCGCCTTGGCAGTGACGCGCCCCGGCAAGAGCCGGAGCGCGCCGGTTTGCTCAGTCGTCGGAGATGGCGCCGAAGATCTGGCGCGGCTGACCTTCGAGGTCGGCCTCGCCCTGGACGGCACCCTTGGTCGCGGCGCTGACTGCGCCGAGATCGATCAGCTCGTCATCGCGATGTTCGTCAATCACGGTCATGATTACCTCCTTCATTTCGTCGCAGAGATTTGCGACGAAATGAAGGATATCGCGCCAGTGCGCGAAACTTCGATTTTATAAGTTTCCAATTTGAGTTCTTATAAGCCAAAATACTCATTCATTGCCCTCCAAATGGGGAAGAAATCTCTTTGGAGGGCCGGGTTTTCTACCATCCCGTCGTGGATTTCAGATCTGATCCTCAGCATGAATAAGTCGCGACACTTGCCGCAATCGCCGGCGATGGTAGCGGCGGATCGCTTCCTGTGCGTCACGTGGCGGGCCTGATCCGGCCAATTCCCATATCCGTTCGAGTTCGTGAAGCCGGTTGGAGAGCCTCGTTTCGCGAATGCGAGTCGCGTGAAGCCGCTCACCAACGGAGCGAACGGCTTCGACATGCTCGGGATTTCCGGAAAAGCTGGCAATGTGCAGAAACAGTTCTGCCGTCGCTTCGGCAAGTGCATGTGTGTCATTGCCATTGATCGATGGAAAAGCTGGCTGATAATCGCTCGACGAAGTGCCGGATCGTCGGAATTTGAGCGCAAGTTTGATCAGATCTTGGTGCCATGAATAAAGGTGAGCGAGCCCGTCCGCAGTGAGGCGGGGCATCTGAAAGCCCCCGCCGATGTGCAAGTCGAGCAGCCGCTCGCCCACGAGTCGCTGCATGCTGTCGCGGACCGGAGCAATGCTGGTCCCGAATTCCCGGGCGAGGGTGGTCACGACAAGCATGGTGCCGGGCGCGAACTGCCCCTCGAGAATGACCCGCTTGAGCCCCTGGTAGACCCGCTCGGCAGCGACAGCTTCAGGTGACATCGCGCCGCGTCACTCAATGCCACGCAGAGAAGCATCATCCAACGGGACGCCCGCGCGGCGGCCTTTGCGAATGACCGCACCCAGATAGTAATCCTCGATGATGTATTCGATGCAGTGCTCCTGGAGCCGGTTCATGTCGCCATGGAGCAGGTCAGCCGGGAAAGACCGCCGGTTCTGCAGGAACATCATGGGCAGGAAGAAGTAGCCGGCAGGCAGGCCGAGGCGGGCGGCGCAGCGAAGGTGGTCCTCGATCGACGGCTTGGGACTGCCGGCTTCGATTTCGCGCAGCCAGCGTATGCCAATACCGGCCTCGGCCGCCAGTTGAGCCTGCGTAATCCGTTCCATCCTGCGCCGTCCCTCGATACACTTTCCGGAGATCAATTTGATCTCGTCCAGAATATCTTCTTCATTTGTGCGGTGATGCTTTTGATTGGCCACGTCCGGGATCCCCTGACAGCCGCTCAAAGCTTTCCGATACACAATCCGACAGCGCCAAGGCTGGTGTTAATTACGCCTTAAATCAATCATCCATCGTTCCCAATTTGGTAGAATTGCAAAAATATTGATGAAATTTTTGAAAGCGATAGCCCACTCAACGCAGAATTTCGCCAACAAGCGAAGGGCGTCTGGCAATCAAGGCCAGCAGCACCTAGGCCGGCCATGCAGGACGGCGGCGGCCGTGTTCCCAATTCAGCTAAGTTCGTTTGGTGACGCCGATACAGCGCGCAAACGCAGCTTGCGACAGGCCTGTCTTTGCCCGGATCGCGGCCACATCGACGGCCTGAACTTCGACCTTATGAACACGCGCGTCCGAAGCATGTCCCACAGCAAGCGCCAGAGCTTCGTTCAAGCCTTGCTTGATGCTTTCATATACGCTCATTGTTGATCTCCAGTGGACGTGAAGCGCTTACTTACATGTCCTACGCGTCCCTTGTCCTGCGATAGGCCTTGAGAAGGCGGTGATCTTCGCTGCTTTCAAAGACCAATAGCCCGGCAAGATAGAACCGCCCGATAGCCGTGACCGAGGTTGGCTCATCCGATGCGTCGATACGCTCCATCAGCCTTTGGGTGATTTCGGCCAGTTGCGAAGATGATCCCACGAAACGCACATGATTGCCGGCAAGCCGGTCGCATCGCGGGTCGGCCACTTCGCCAGCGAGGTCCCAAGGCTGCATGCGATCCAGCAGCATGACCGCGACATGGAGTGTCGCGCCATAGGGCGGGAACTCGCGAAGGAGATGTGCGAGGCGGCTGTGACAATCCAGGAAAAGATCGATCCCCCTGTCCGACAGCCTCAATTTGTAGGTTCTCGATGAACGCGCAGCCATGCGACCTGCTCCGAGTGATTCGCACCGTGGGTCATTGATAGGACGGCCCGCGCCCCAAGTTTTCTGCCAATTTGACGGGTATTTTCGGCACGGCAGTGCCGCAATCGGCACGCAGATGCCGAAACAGGCACGTCAGTGCCCTGCCCGTTGCCCGGATCCGCGTCATCGGTTCACCTCAAGCCATCCCGACGAGGGGTGACGGCAATCACCATCCGATAACGCCCGAAGCTTTCTGCCCGAGCCCGATCCAGGAACCGGAGATCAGCTGCTTGCTCAGCATCTCACCGGAAAAGGAGGCCATGTGAGAGATGTACACTTCCAAGCGCCTGGCGAACACAACCGCGCTCGTCGTGCTCCCGCTCGCCGGTTGTGCCGGGAGCGCCCACCTCGATCCGCCCCCTCGCGTTCTTCCGCACTATCGCATCGTCGCCACATCGGGCGGTTTCGCGATCGAGCGGATCGAAGCTGATGGCAGCACCGATACGCCGGCACCGCTGGTTCCGCTTGGTAGCACAATCCGCCTCGATCCGGCGCTCCTGGGTCCCCCCTCTCCCTTCCATTTCAGGAGCACACTCCATGCCCCTTTCGTTCAAGATGGCCTGCCTGGCCCGATCGGCGATCAGCACGATGGCCATCCCGGGCCTGATGAGCACGGCAGCCCCCGCACTGGCGCAAGCCGGACCGGCGGCGAGCAATAACGATGCCCAGGTACTGGGCAAGGCTGCCGAAGCCGCACAGCGCCAGCTCCACCAGACCTTCACAAACCTGGCGTTTGAGGACTTCGGTCCCGCGCCGATCAAGGGTGCGATCTACCAGGCCTTCGCGGGCGGACGGGTGATCTACTATGCCCCGGCCAGCGGCCACATCGTGTTCGGGACCGTCTACGACAAGAACGGTGTCAACGTCACCGCTCTCGCCCAGCAGGCCAGCGCCAGGAAGCGTTTCGATCTCATCGATCCCCAGAAGGCGCTCGCCATCGGGCCGGACAATGCCCCCACCGTGATCGAGTTCACCGATCCCGATTGCCCTTATTGCCGTGCTCTGGACAGGTTCTGGGCAGCCAAGGCCGCCGAAGGCAAACCTGTACGGCGGCTTATTTATTTCGTGAGCCAGATTCACCCCGGTTCCGCAGCCAAGGCCGAGCATATCCTCTGCTCGAAGGACCAGGCAGCCGCCTTCCATGCAATCTACGCCGGTGCGGCCCCGGATACTCTTCTGACCTGCCCGGAAGGAAAGACGCGCGTCGCGGACGATGCCGGCCTCGTCAAGGCCATGGGCATTGGCGGAACGCCAACGCTCATCGCTGACGGCAAGCTCATCCCGGGCTTCCAGCAGGCCGAACTCGAGGCGTTTCTCGAAGGCCGGCAGGATACGGAAAAGGCCAGCGCCAATGCCTCGCGCTGATTTTGAAATCACCCATCTTGCGGACGCCAGCTGCCCGGCCTTCGATGCCGCGGCGCGGCGGACCGGAATGCCGGCACGCGCGGCGCTCATGGAGCCGCCCACCGCACGCGCTGGCAGGCAGCGATATTCCATCGATGCCGAAAGGCTCATGCCCGGGCGGCTCCCATCTGATGGAGCACAAACGATGATCCCAAAACTCGGGCGCAATGCCCTCGCCGTCCCCAACATGATCGCCAATCTTGGCGTGCCCCTCGCCCTCATGGTGCTTTTCAGCACCGGCGCCCACGCCTTCACGGCACCGGCCACAGGCGATCTTGGCTACGACATCTACGACATCGTCGTGAACAAGGGCGTCAAGGGCCCGCTCGGCTTTGTCGGCGGTGTCGCGGCCTTCCTCTTCGGCGTCTCGCGGCTCTTTTCCAACGTCATGGTCGGCATCCCGACCATCGTTGCCGCGGTCTGCCTCATCAAGTCGGACACCATCCTCCAGACCTTTGGAATGGTGATCTGACATGCGGTGCGCGTGCCTCCTGGTTTTCCCCCATGGCCAGGAAAGGGCGCGCACCGCACCCCAGGCTGAAGGCCGATCCCCGGCCTTTGGACAATGGCGCCTGGCGACAGGTGTCATGAAGCAGGAGGAGAAGGGCATTGGACGAACGTCTGCCCCAGTATCTGCACGGCCCGGTCCAGATCCTATGGTTCGGCTCGGACGAGTTCATTCTGGTCATGTCGACGATCTTCGTCGCCGCCATCGTCGGCGGGATCGTCGGATGGACGCTCATCGGCGCCCTTCTCCTTTTCATCCCCTGGAAGCGGGCCCGCCCGCGCGGGTTCCTCTCCCATCTCGCATGGCGCTGGGGCCTCGTGCGCTTCCGCCACTACCCGGGTCCGACCCAGATCCGCTTTTTCGAGTGAGACCGGTGATGGCATTGTTCAGCAAGGACAAGGATGCGCGCCTGGATCCGCTCGCCGGCAAACCGGCAAGCTTCGGCATCCACCGCTACCTGCAGGGCTCGGCCAACCTCTTCGAGGAAAACCGGCTCCTCAAATTCGCGATTGCGGGAACGCTGGGGGTGACGGCGGTGCTGGGCATGCTGCTCTACACCACGAACCAGAACCAGCGCACGGTGATCGTGCCGTTCGGATCGGGCGGCGATCTTTACGTCACCGGCAATACGCCCTCGCCGGGTTACCTGCGCACGATGACCCGCAACGTGGTCAGCCTGGCCGGGACCTATTCGGCCTACAGCGCCGACCGCCAGTTCCAGGAACTTCTGAGCCTTGCGCATCCCAGCGCCTACAACGGCCTTCGCGACAGCCTCAATGCCATTCTCGACGAGCTCGCGAACAATCCGACGCTCTCGATCGCGACCTACATTCGCACCGACCAGCCCGTGACCTGGGACAAGACCGAGATCGTCGTGCCGGTCGAGAAGGTGCGCATCATCGGCGGGGTCATCCGCAAGTTCCGCGGCAATTTCCGGATCGGTTACGCGATCGACAACGGCCGCTTCTGGCTCACCCGCCTTTCCGAGGAAAAGTTCGATGCTGAAACCCACTAGGAGCTGGCCCACCAGGCACTGGCCCGCGCGCGCCGGCGGCGCAGTTCTGCTTGCGGCCACCCTGCTCACACCGTCCGGACCGGTCATGGCTCAAGCGATCATGGTCCTGCCGGGCCAGACAAGCACCATCCGCCTCTCCAACCACGACATCAATCACGTGGTGTGCGAGGGCGGCGAGATCGAGGATGTGCGCTTTTCCGCGGAGAAGGCCATCGCGGTCGAAAAGGCCGGTTCGGACGCCTGGATCAAGTTCCTGGTCAAGGAAGTGGACGACACCGGCGCGGTCACGCGCAGCTATGTGACCACCCCTTCGGAATTCTTCGTTGCGTGTAACGGGGCGATCTACACGCTCTATTCCGAGCCGTCCGATATCCCGGCGCAAACCGTAACGCTAACGCCCGGGCGCACCCAGCGCGCGAAAGCCAATGCCGATCTCCTGGGACCTCTGGTCGAGGAAGAGCGCGCGGTCTCGATTACCCTTGCCATGCTGCAGGACCGGCTGCCCGCCAGCTTTGCCGAAGTGGCGCCCGCCTCGGGCACACTGACGCTGACAGGCCTTCCAGGCATCGCACTGACCGAGCGACGGCGTGTCGCTGTCGAAGGCGCGGGGTTGTCGGCATCAGAATACCTGGTGAGCCCGGAGACGAGCATGACGCTCGACGAGCGCAGCTTCCTCGACCGGAATCTCGGCACCAACATCTTCGCGGTCACGCTCGACCGGCTTGCCCTCAAGGCCGGCGAGACCGCGCGTCTTGTCGTCGTCCGCAGGGGAGAGGCGCAATGACGAATGGTATTCGTGCGTCCGGCGCGATGTCCCGATCGAACAGGAAGCTCGGCGAAAAGCCGGAAACACCTCCGCCGCCGCCGGATCTGGCGCCATCGCTTGCCGATGTGCTTCGCACGCGGTGGAACGCGCTCGGCTCGCAAACACGCCTGCGCGTCAAGCAGGCCGCGCTGGCGGGCGCCGTGGGACTGCTCGGCTATGCGCTCTACACCGCCAGCAGCGCAAGTGACGAACCGGAAGCCTCCAAACCGGCGGTATCGACGCTGAACATGGGCGCGGGTCTTCGCGGAGACAGTCTCGAGGAGAAACTGCGCGGCGATTTCAAGAAGGTGCTCGACGACCAGAAGCTGCTGGGCGACCGCCTTGCCGCGATCGAGGAAGGCAAGGCGCCCGGCCAAACCAAAGCGTCAGGACTTGATGGAGCGGCTAGCGACACCGGCGATCTTCCTCCGGCACTGGATGGCGAGGCTCCGGCCTTTCCGCCGCCGCCCGAAGGCATCCCCGACAACATCACGGTCACACCACCGCTACCGCCTGCAGCCCCGCCCGCGCCGCCTGTCGAAAAGGTGGTCGGCGCGATCGGTTCGGCGACAAGCCCGGTGATCCCCAAGGGCGCCGAGGGTTCGGCCGCGGACTCGAAAAAAAAGAATCGGACGATCTATTTACCGCCTGGTTTCATGAAGGCGCGGCTCCTGACCGGCGTTGATGCCCTGGCGAGCCGCGATGCGACCTCGAACCCGGAGCCGATCATAGCCCGGGTCCAGGCGCCCGCCGTTCTGCCCAATGACGTGAAGGCCAACCTTTCCGGGTGCTTCGTCATCGGCAATGCGACCGGCAGCCTCGCCAAGGAGCGCGTCGAGGTCCAGCTGGTCAGCTTGTCCTGCGTCGACTTCGAAGAACATTCCGTGGTCGACCAACCGGTCAAGGGCTTCTTCGTCGATGCTGATGGCAAGAAGGGCCTGTCGGGCCGCGTGGTGATACGCGCCGGGGCAGCCCTGGCCCGCAGTTTCCTAGCCGGGACCATCAGCGGGATCAGCCAGACGGTCGAAAACACCTTCGGTGAAACCTCTACCTCCGCGCTCGGAACGGTCCGCTCGCTCGATGCAGCCGATGCCGCAAAGACCGGCATCGCGGGCGGACTTTCCAAGTCCTCGGACAAGCTCACCGACTTCTATCTCGACCTTGCCCGCCAGGCCGGCCCGATCGTCGAGGTCGGCGCCGCCAAGGATGTGGTCGTCGTCATCCAGGAGGGCGTCGCCCTCGAGATCAAGCCCGGCGCGGGATCGCAGTTCTGATGCCCCGCTTCCTCTCATCATCCGGAGAAGCCCCCATGGTCCTGCTCCCCGATTATTCCAGGCCGCGAACCACGCGCCTGATTGCACCTGTTCTGATGGCCCTTGCAGGCTCGCTTTCCGGCTGCGCCTCGCTCGGGTCGGTCATGTCGCCCTACCCGGAAAAGTTCTCCTGCAAGAACCCGGATCACGGACAGTGCATCCATCCCGAGGCGGCCTATGAGGATGCGGTCGCGGGCCGCGCATCACGCTCGGATCCCGCCGTGACCAACGACAGGAAGCTGCTGCGCGCCAGCAGCAAGTCCATTGGCAAGCCCGGTAGCGGTGCGCCCGGCACGGCGGGCGCCTTCGCGGGCTACCGTGACAGCGTTTACCGCGAATTGCAGGGCCTGATCGAGGCGCCGGTGACGCCGATGCTCAAATCCGGAGAAACGGTGCGCACGCTGATCCTCCCCTACGCAGACCGGCAGCGGCCCGACCGGCTGTTCATGCCGCGCTATGTCTATTCGATCCTCGAGCGGCCCTCCTGGGTGGTGGGCGGATATCTGGTGAAGCCCGTGTCTCCGGCATCACAGCTGCCGATACTGGGGCAGATCCGCGAAACACCCGCCGACAGCATTGCCCCGGATGTCGCCGGGGTTCCGGCACCTGCAGCAGCATCGGAGACGGGCCGATGAACACGCGCACGGACAAGAACGGCCGCAAGGCAAGCGACCTCAGCTTCGCGGCGCTGCGCCGGCAGGTTTCGCGGGACTCTTACTCCGATCACCTGCCACTCGTCGCCTGGGCCGAGGAGGAAGGCGCTTTCCTCACGATCGACGATGGCTGGGGCTACGCATGGGAACTGACACCCAGCGCTTACATGTTCGCGCATGTGCATTCGGCGCTGCTGGGCCTGCTCAATATCCACTTCGAGCCTGGCACGGTGCTGCAGATCATCAGCTTTGCCGATCCGCTTGTCGATTCCGCGCTTGATGCCTTCCTCGATCTGAAAACCCGCGATGATCCGCTGATCCAGGCATCGGCCCGGCGCACTTACGATTACCTGCGCGAAGGACGTCACGGGCTCGGCGCTCTGCATGGCATCCCGGTGAGGAACTTCCGCACCTTCCTGGCGGTCAAGACGCGCAAGCCGCTGGGCCGCGATCCCCGGCGCCAGATCGAGGAACAACTGGCGAGGCTCGGGATCGCGCCGATGCCGCCCGAAGCCCTGATGGCCTTTTACCGGCGCGTCTTCAACGGGCTCTTCACGGACGCGCCCGGCAGCTTCGTCAATGGCACCAGCGATGGCAGCGCCCCGCGTCCCTTGCGCAAGCAGATCATCGATGCCGGGCCTGACCTGCTCTTCGAAGGCCCCGAAGTCTTCCTCGGCGGCCAGGTCGCACGGTGCCTGACACCCAAGGCGCCCGCCCGGCGCATCACTGCCGAACGCGCAAGCCGGCTAACCGGAGGAATCCGCGGGTCTGCCGAGGACAGCGACCAGATCGGCGGCCCCTTCCTCTACACCCTCAATGTCCTGTTTGATCACAGCGCGTTCGAGATTCACAAGCGCGCGCAGATCCTCTCGGCCCAGAAGGCCGCAGGCTCCTTCGCGGTCGAGGTCGGCAAGCAGATCGAGGAAATCAGCTGGGTGCTCGACGAGGCCGGGAGCAGCCGTTTCGTGCGCGTCATCCCCTCGGTCTGGGTCTTCGGTGAAACACGCGGCCAGGCCCGCGAGATGGCCGCGCGCGCAAGGCGGCTGTGGGAAGCCGAGCCGCTCCCCTTCATGATGCAGGAGGAAAGCTACCTCAATCCGATCCTGCTGCCGATGAGCCTCCCCTTCGGGCTCTACCCCGACGGCAAGACGCTGCGCATGCTCGAGCGCGATTTCCGCATGCCGGTGAAAGCCGCCGTGCTGATGAGCCCGATCCAGACCGACTTTCGCGGCGGCGGGCGCCCGGCCCTGCTTTATACCGGGCGCAAGGGCCAGCTCATCACGCTCGACCTCTTCGATCCGCGCATCAACAACTACAACTTCATCGTCTCGGCCGAGAGCGGCGCGGGCAAGAGTTTCCTCCTCAACAACCTGTGCCAGCAGTATTACGCGAGCGGCGCGCTCATCCGCATCATCGATATCGGCGGTTCCTACCGCAAGCTCTGTACCCTATGCTCTGGCCGCTACATCGATCTTGGCGAAGAACGTCTCGTCCTTAATCCCTTCGATCTTGGGCTGGCGATCGACGGCGAGGACAAGCAGTCGGCGATCGCCATGGCCGTCGCCATTGTTGCCGAAATGGCCAATGCCGCGACCCGCAAGGGCGTTTCCACCTCGGAATGGAATCTCCTGAAGTCCGCTGTCCAATGGACGATCGATTCCGGCCGCGCCGAACGGGGCATCGATGCGGTGCGAGAATGGCTGGGAAGTTATCCCGCCCACACCCGGACCGATCTCGACAAGGTCGAGCACCTCCTCCCCGTCGCGCGCGAGCTTGCCTTCAACTTGCGCGACTTCGGTTCGGACGGCGCCTACGGCCACTACTTCAACGGGCCATCGACCTTCGACATTTCCAGCGACGAGTTCGTGGTGCTCGAACTCGAGCGCCTCAAGAACATGCCCGACTTGTTCAATGTCGTGGTCATGGTGGTGGTGAACGCCGTCACCCAGGAACTCTACCTCTCGGGCCGCGACCGGCCGCGTTTCGTGCTCTGCGACGAGGCCGCGCAATTCATGACCCGCAGCGACGGCCAGGACCTCTCGCGTCTCGCTGAAGCCTTCGGGCAAGGCTACCGCCGCGCACGCAAGTACCAGGGCAGCTTCGGCATCGTCATGCAGTCGATGAACGACCTCCTGCTTTTCGGCGGCACCGGCCAGGTCATCCTTGAAAACGCCGCGACGCGCTTCCTGCTCCAGGGCTCGACCTACGAGAAGGCCGTCGAGAACAAGATCCTCGACTACTCGCCCTTCGTGCTCGACCTCCTGAAGTCGGTCCGAAACAACAAGCCCAACTATTCCGAGGTCTTCATCGACTCCCCGCTGGGTCTGGGTATCGCCCGGCTCGTTGTCGATCCCTTCAGCTACTGGATCAACACCTCGGCGCCGACCGAAGTCGCCGCCTTCGAGGCGCTGATCCGGCGCGGCCGCTCTCCGCTCGAGGCGGTCTGCGAACTTGCCAGTGTCGATCCGGCCGGGATCCTGGGCACCCGGCCGCCGCTTCTGCTCAGCGCCAGCGACGAGGCGGCTGCATGATGCGCACGCGCCGCCCCCACCCGGATCAGATGACGCTCGACTGGAGCAAGGACGCAGAGATAGAGCGGATCATCGAGGCGCGCGTTGCCATCCGCGCCGAGGCGCAAGCCATTCGCTGGCGCTTCCGGTTGATCTTCGTCGAAAGCCTGATGATGGCGGCCCTGGTGATCGCGGCAGGCTTCACACTTGGCCAGCCCATGCCCCTGGTCATGCGCGGGGCGTTCCTCGTTGGGATAGCCTGCTTCGCCAGCGGCATGCTGCTCATCGTGCTGTCAGGCGTTACCTGCAATGTCCTCGATCGGCTGCGCCGCTGGAGGCGCCGGTGAACATGCACCCGACCAGACATAATCGCGCCCGCGCGGTGGCGATCTTCCAGGCTGTAACCGTCGCCACACTGGTGCTGGCCTCCGCGCTTCTTGGAGCAAGCGCCGATGCCGCGACATCGACGATCGGGCGGACCTGGCCCATCGCCGAACCCGATGCGCTTTCAGAAATCGAGGCGCGCTCCGCCAGGCTCCCTGCCGACATGCGAGCACAATTTGGCCCGCGATCCACCTGGACGGCGATGAAGGCGGCGGTGCTAGCGCCCGCCAAGGTCAGGCGCACCCGCAGCGTGGTTCCCTTTTACACGCTCGATACCGAGATCCGGCTTCCGGGCGGCGAGGTCCTTTACCCCAGGGGCTACACGTTCAATCCGCTCGACTATGTAACGCTTCCCCAGCGGCTCGTCGTGGTCCGGCCGCGTGACCTCGACTGGGCGCTCAGAACGGCGGGATTGACGGATTTCATCCTGCTGACGGCCGGCGATGCGCAGGATTCGGATGCGATTACGCTCTCGCAGCGGTGGGGCCGGCCGATCTTCATTCTGGAAGAGCGTGTGAAGCAGCGCCTTGGCCTTACCGTCGCGCCCGTCGTGGTGCGCCAGCAAGGCAGGAAACTCGAACTTACCGAAGTCCGGCTCGATCGGCGCGGGACCCGAGAGGCCGCTACGGCAAAGCCCGCCAGCGAACGGAGGGCCCAGCCATGAGCCGCTCACGCATCCGAAACGCCCTTGGAGCAGCCCTGCTTTTCGCCTCAGGCCTAGCAGCGAGCCCGGCCCAGGCATCATCCTGCCCGGCAGGCACCGTCTTCAATCCCATCACCAAGGTGCGTTGGAACTGCATCTTCCCGATCACGATCGGCGGCGTACGCGTGGGTAGCACCGACAAGCTCTCGCGCGAGCTCGATGCGCAGTCTTCTTCCAAGCCGCTGTGCGCCTGCCGCAAGGGCGCGACCTTCTGGTTCGGCGTCAAGGTGAGCTTCTGGTCCCCCAATCGCATGATCGATGTGGTGACCGAGCCAGGTTGCATGATGGCATTGGGGGCTGATCTGATGCCCACCCATGGCCGCCTCCAGGGCAGCCAGAGCTCGATTTCGGATGGGACGAACACGCGCAAGATGTTTGCGCAGATGCACTACTACATCTCGCCAGTCTGGAAGATGCTCGACATGTTCACCGACCTGCCCTGCCTCGAGGACGACGGCTTCGACGTGGCGATGATCACCGAGGTGCTGCCGACCTGGCAGTCGGGAACGCTTGGCGCGATCATCCAACCCGAGGGCATCCTCTTCGGAAATCCTGCCGCGGGCCTTGCCTGCATGGCCGACAGCGCCGCGGCCGCCGCAGGCAAGGTCATCGACCCCCTGTTCTGGTGCATGGGTTCGTGGGGTGCGACCTACCCGGTCGCTGGCGACATTCATTTCGATGACAGCGTCGAGGCCTGGGCCGGGTTGGCGGCGCGCGGCACCTTCATGATGGGGCGGCTTGGCGCGCTTACCATTTCCTCGGCCGACGGCTGCTCGTTCATCCCCCAGCCCATCTGGACCAAGAGCCGCTACAAGTACCAGCTGATGGAGCCGGTCAAGGGCGGTAGTTGCGTCAATGTCGGGCGGCCGGGCGCGCTGTGGTCGTCGGCCAAGCATGCGCCGGGGCAGGACAACGCCCAGTTCATGCTCTTCGAGAAAGTCATCTGCTGCGCCGGAGTGAGCACGCCATGAACGCTCACCCGGCATGCACCAATCCACATTCCGCGCGCGGCCCGGTCCCGCAATGGTCTGCCCGCCACAGCCACGAAGGCTGCCGGGACTCGCGCGGAACAGGAGCGGCCTTGCCTGCCCCCCGGCAGGGCCGCTCCACCCCTGGCCGGCACGGCCGATGGCGGATTTCCCGGACGTTCCTCCTCTCAACCGTCCCGGGCTCCGCCTCGGCCGTGCCGGCCAACCTTGCTTTTCGCAATTCGAGCGGCAGCGGGTTCGTCTCCGGCGGGCACGGGCAATGACGCACTGGCCCCGTCTTGCCGCCAGCACGATCCTGCTGCTCCCCGCCAGCCTCCAGGCACAGAGCGTCGAGGAGCGCGCAAGAACCGCGGCCAGCGCATCGCGCGCCAAGACCGGGAGCAGCGATGTGCTGCTCGAAACTTACGTGACGCCTGCCATGAGCGGAGAGGCCGTGACGACGATCGATGGGAGCAAGACGTTCACGCCCACGATCGCGTGCCAGAAAAGCGCGAAACTTCTCGAAGTCCTGATCCAGCCTTCGGCAACCGGCGACATTGGCCTCGTCCAGGTCTCGCGCGACAAGGACATGGACGGCGCCTTCGATACGACATCGAACTTGCCCGTTCCGGTATCGGGCATCTGCGCCAATGGCCTGCTATCCTGCGATCCCGGCACCTGGGCCAATTGCCGCGCGTTCCGCTGGGACGTGGATGCCGCAAAGGATCTGAAGCTCACCGAGGTCCAGATGCCTCAGCTTGCCGGATGTTACTGCATCAACAACAGCTGCGGCAGCAATCTCGTCTTCGGCAATCTGGCGACCGTGCTCAAGGACCTGGGCGGCGGCATGGTGGGCGCGCTCACGACAGCCTTCCCGGCAATTGGGGTGGCCGAAGCGCGGATCAACGGCCCCGTCATCGATTATGTCGGGGCGCTGACGACCAGTTGCACGGGTGGCGATACCACCGAGGAGACCGCCTACCGGGACAATCCCGCGGCCATCGGCGGGGATGCCTTCGCGCTCAGCTCCACGAACTCGGTTTTCCAGGCCCTGCAAGGCTCGGCGGCCGGTTCCGGCAAGGCAGAAGTGACGCGGTCCTGCTCGATCAGCCGGGACATCACCATCCGGTCCTGGGATTTCGATGATATTCTTGGCGTTTCCGGCGCGGTCCAGTCAGTGACGAGCTGCGGCAGGAACTGCCGCCGCTACCGGATCGGCGGCGACGGCGCCTGCGGAGCCAATCCTCCCTTCTATACCGCCACGTTCGACGTCCATGAGCCCGATCGGCTGATCTCGGCGCGGATCGTCGAAATGGGCGCCGAAGATTGGGTCCAGGGCCGCGTCAATGGCGTGATCGTGGGCTCGGCCGGCAAGCGTCCCTGGCTTACCGAAGGCCTGCCTTCGGGCGACTGCCGGATCAGCGGCAGCGCCTGGTACAACCGGACGAGCATCGACATCACGCCGCGACTGAAGGCGGGTACGACCAGCGTTGCCGCGCGGGTTCGCGCAGGCGGCGGCGGGCGTTGGGGCTACATCGATGTCGAAGTAGAGGCACAGACAGGATGCGAAGTCAGCGAGAGACTGATCGACCTTTGCGCCGCTAATGCTGCTGACGGCAATTGCCGCCTCTACAGCGAGAGCGCCGATGGGGTGGACACGGTCGTGAACGGCGTAGGCACCGGCCTTCGTCCCCTGCCCCAGACCCGCCTTTTCGGAACCGGAGCCTGTACGTTCCAGTTCGCCCGCGACTTCTTCACGCGTGAGCGGCAATACCGCTGCATCGTTGACAGCGCCGCGCTGCCCGAGCCCGATCTCAGCCGCGGCGCCTATATCATCGACCATTCGACCGAGACCCTGCTGGCCGATCGCCAGACCGCGGCCGATGGCACCGTCACGACTTCAATGCAGCCCTTCAGTCTGCCGGACCGGGGTTCGGTCCCAGCCTGCGAAATGATCTGCAAGACGCGCGCGCCGCGCGCCAATACCGATGCCGCGCCTGACGGCGTCGTCGGCACCAAACAGAACGATCCTGCAGGATACGACACCTTCTATCACGTGTGCGACAATGCCAATGTCTGCCCCACGGGGCCCGGTGAAGAGATTGTAAGCGCCTGCGGCTGCCTCGACGATTTTCCCGAGGCGGTGGTCATGATGCAGACCGTGCGGCTCGCAGGCCAGGACATGGTCTGCACGAGCGCCGAGCAATGAGAAACTCTGCTCTCCTCCTTGCCCTCATGGCAAGCGCGAGCCTGGTCCTCGCAACACCTGCCCATGCCGATGCGGTCTGCGCCGCGGACCTTAATGGCAATGGCGATGCCGCCGATCCCGGAGAGACCGCGAGCTGCCTTTCGACCGCCTCCGGGAACGGACTTTGCCCGATCGAAGAGGTGCAATGCGTGTCGGACGCGGCCGGTTCCTACACTTGCCCGCTCGGAGACCAGTTCGCCTGCGAGACACCCGCCGCAGGCGGTACCCCTTCCTGCTCGCCGCGCAGCTGCCTCGACACCGGTGCCACGCCGATCACCGAGGAACCGGCCATGAACGATCCGGGCGTTCCTGCCGATGGCGAAGTCGATGCGGACGGCAATTGCCTTGCGCAAATCGAGATCTTTTCCGGGCGCGCCATGCGCTGCCGTCCGCCAGGACTTTCCGACACCTTCCAGAACTGCTGCAAGGACAAGGGCAAGATCGTCAAGGACGGCATGGGCTCGTCCGTCGCCTCGATCGGCACCAAGATCGCCGTCGCCAAGGGCGTCTTCACCGGAATGAAAGCCGCCTATACCGCGTTCCAGGCTGGGGCCACGGCAAGCGAAGCGGCGAGTGCCGGCGCGAACGCGCTCATTGTCGGGATCGATCCGACCTCGATCGCGATCAGCCTTGCCGTCAATTTCATGATCGAGGTCCTGCTCGCCGGGTGCGACCAGGAAGACATGGAGACCGGGATGCTGCGCGGCTCGGACATGTGCCATGAGGTCGGGACCTATTGCTCGTCCAAGATCCTGGGCATCTGCGTCCAGAAGGCGAAGGGCCACTGCTGTTTCAATACCCGGCTCGGGCGCATCATCCAGGAACAGGGCCGCCCTCAGCTTATCGCTTTCAACGAAATTGGCTGGGGCACGCCCAAAAATCCCTACTGCCGCGGCTTCACCCCTGAAGAGTTCCAGGCCCTCGATTTCTCGAAGATGGACCTCTCCGAATACTACTCGGACATCGAGGCCCGCACCCAGAGCGAGATACAAATCGATATGGAGGACAGGATCGATGCCTACTTCACTCGATAGGGATTTGGCTGATGCCGGGCTGCGAACGGGCATGTTCTGCGCTTCCGGTGCTCACGTACTGGAAGTACGCTCCGCGCCGGTTCTCGAACCTACCCATTCTCGCTCCGGCCTGAGCCAAATCCGCAATGGGCGCACCCTCGCGTTGGTAGTGCTGTCGCTTTTCGTCCCTGCCTTCTCTGCGCTGTCTCAGGAGGCTCTGGCCAATGAGGCTCCGAGAACCGGACGTCCGGTCGCGCAGCAGGGCACTGCGGCTATGGAGCAGCTGAAGCAGGCCGTGAGCCGGCAGAAGACGGACACCGTATCGGGACCCACCGCGCTCCCGGACCTGCCCGACGAACAGAGGCGCCGGGCCTTCGATGGTCTGCGGGCGCGGACACCTTCGCCGGAACTGGAGATGCGGGCGCGTGCGGGGCTCGAGGCAGCGCGCGAGGGTGTGGCGGCAGAGCGCAAGGCCATGGCCAGGCGCATGGCGCAGGCGCTGGGGCTCGATGCGCCCGGTGTGATGCCTCTGGCCCAGGCGGTGCCATCACCCTCGGCCAAAGGCTGGGTACCAGTGCTGTTCGCTTCGTCGTCCATGCCGGTTGCGGTGCTGCGCACATACGCAGGGCAGCTTGAGAAAGCAGGCGGGGTCATGGCGTTTCGGGGGATGCCGGGCGGGCTGACGCATGTCGGCCCGATGGCGAAACTCTCTGCACAAATCCTGCGCATCGATCCGGGCTGCGAAGGCCCGGCCTGCGCGATGCGCGATGTCCAGATCATCGTCGATCCGCTGGTGTTCCGCCAGCATGGCGTCACGCGCGTGCCTGCATTGGCGATGATCCCCGGAGATCCGGCGCAGCCCTATTGCGAGCGCGACGACAACACGCCGGTGAGCCCGCATGTCATCTACGGCGATGCGGCTCTTTCCGGAATGCTCGAAGAATACGCACGCCTTGGCGGCAGACAGGAGGTGCGCGATGCTGCGACTCGCCTGGAAAACCGCTAGAGGCGCCTGGCCCGCCTTGCGCGACCTGCCGCTGCGCGCCGCCGTGGCGCTGGGAAGCGCGGGGCTCGGCGAGCCGGTTCGCCCGGCCCGGCTCTGGAAAGCCTACGCAATCGTCCTTCCTGCAGGGTTCCTTGCCTGGTGGGCCATCCCGCAGGTCACCTGGGTCATGAGCCCCTCGATCCCCGCCATCGCGGTGCGCGCCGACCCCGGTCCCATCCGCAAGGGAGACTTCGTCATGTTCACGCTCTCGCATCCGCTCGCGGGGCCGGAACCTGTCAGCGTGACCAAGGAAGCGCTGTGCCTGCCGGGCGAGAGGATCACCATGGTCGAGCGACCCTCGATGCATCCTGGAACGCGCGATGGCTGGTACTACTGCAACGGAAAGCTGCTCGGCATTTCCAAGCCTCTGGGCCGCAACGGGCAGGCGCTCACCCACTGGCATCCGGAAGGCCCCGTCATTCCGGCCGGCATGGTCTATGTCGGCTCGCCCCAGCCCGATGGCTTCGACAGCCGCTACTACGGACCAGTGGCGATTCTGCGCCTCACGCGGATGAGGAAAGTGCTGTGAGGGTCCAGGTTTTAGCCCGCATAGCCACCATGGCGTTGGCCCTGGCCTTGAACAAGCCCCATCCCGCCCTCGCACGATCGGGCACCAGTCCTCCCGAGACCAAACAGGGCTACTGGTGGTATCTTCAGCCTCCCAAACCGGTGCCGGACGAGGCAAGCGATGCCGATGCGCTAGTCAAACCCGTGATTCCGCCCATGGCAGAGCTCGCGGCATGGACACCGCCGCGCATCCGCAAGCTGATCGAGGATCAGCGCGACTATGCCGCGACCGTACTCACGGTCGATGCCGTCGCCGATTTCTGGCGCCTCGAGGACTTCGCCCGCCGCAAGGCGCGTGCCTTCGCCGGGCTCACCCAGATTGCCATGCTGCAAAATCCGGCCCTGAACTCAAAGTCAGCCAACCCGATGGTAGGCGATGCAAGGGCCGAGCTTACCGCGCACAAGGACGAGGTCCGCCAGCGCTACTTGCGGGCTCACGCCAACGAATTCGCGCTCGTGATGTTCTCGCGCACGACCTGCGGCTACTGCCGTGTGCAATGGCCGATCGTCCAGCGTTTCCAGGACGAAATGGGCTGGCAGGTCACGTTGATGGACCTCGACAGGCGTCCGGACCTCGGAGCGCGCTACGGGGTCGAAGTGACACCCACCACCATGATCATTCGCAGGAACAGCCACCAGCGAATGGTCATTGCCGCCGGGATCGAGGCCTATCCCAACCTTGCCCAGATGGCCTACCAAGCCGTGAAGCTGCTGACAGGCGACATCCGGCCCGAACAGTTCATGACGGGCGCGGGCGAGGAAGGCGGCTTCTTCGATGCCCTCTCGGCCGGCCCGATCGCGGCAAGCGATCCGCGTGCGCTGTCCCAGGATAGAGGGATCGGGGATGAATCAGCCCTTTATGGGCCTGGCCAATGAAGCAAGGCATTCGCCTCCTGATCACTGTCATGGCCGCCACTTGTCCGACCGCACATGGCCCGTCCGGTTGGGCCCGCCCTGCCACGCGCGAGGATGCGCGGGCAGCCGCGATTCATCCGGTCACCACCCACTCGCAGATGCAGTCCTGGCTTGCGCGTGTACCGGTCACCCGCGAATTTCCGTCCGACTTTGCCGGATCTCTGCGCGCCTATGCACCTGCCTTCGTGATCGAAATGAGCACCGCGCCGGGGTGTGTGCCTTGCGCCGATCTGTGGACCCGGCTCGGCATGCTGCGCCAGCACTATGGCTGGCAAATCCGTACGATATCGAGCGAGGACGCCCTGCTGCGCTCTGGCCGGCTTGGCCTGCCCTGGGTCGGCCATCCAGTCGCCTGGGTCCGGCCTCTCGATGACCCAAACCGCACCGTTCCCATCGCGATCGGCACCGATCATGCGCGGAACCTGGCGCGCAATGCCTGGCTTGCCGCACGCATGCTGACCGGCGTGCGCGCTCAGGTGGGCGTACGCGCACTGTCCAAATTCACCGGGATCGTGGGTGCAAGCCCGATATCCCGAATACATCGCTGAAGAGACCGTTCATGGCGGGCAGGTCCCTTCCCCTATCGGCACGAACAGAAAGACGCCCGCCATGGCCAAGTGCTTCTACCGCCGCAACCTTGCAGCAGCCTTGCTGCTCGCCTCGTGCGCAGCAAGCGCGCCAGCCCATGCCCAGAGCTGGGCAGAGACCTGGTTCGACAACGTCACCTACACGAGCCCCGGCAGCTTCGAGGACCAGACACGCGGCTATGTGACTGCGGGCGGCATGTCGGGCCGGGTCGATGTTCATAGCGACTACCTAACCAGTCTCACCCTGCCCAAGATCAAGGCGGGCTGCGGCGGTATCGACATGTTCCTGGGCGGTATGTCCTTTCTCGACCCCGACTACCTCGTCCAGAAACTGGAAAGCATCCTCCAGGCAGCCCCCGCCGTCGCCTTCCAGTACCTCCTCGAAACCCTCGACGAGAAGATGGGCAACATCATCTCGAAGATGGAAGCGGCGACCAATTTCCTGAACTCGATCCAGGTGAACGACTGCCGGCTTGCGAACCGCATGGTCCAGATCGCCAAAGGCGATGACAATATGTCGGGCATCATCGAGGAGATGACCGGCTACAAGTCGGTCAAGGAAGGCTTTGCCAAGAGCTACCAGCAGAGCCGCGAAAAGATCGAGGCCAATGCCAACAACCCGACCGAGGACCTGAAGGACGCGCTCGCCAATTGTCCGGCCGAAGTTACTGAGATCTTCCGCACCGGATCGCTGCTGTCCCATGCCGCAACACGTGTCGGAGCTGGGGACTGGGCGAGCGTCATGCGTGCGCGGGTGGGCGACGTTTACATGCGCTGGGACGCGGCCGACAAGGTCCCGCTCTTCTCGGCAATCCCGGCGTGCCCGCATCAGGACACCGAAAGTGCTGAGGATTTTCTGACCGGCAAGGTCCAGCGCCGCGCGCTCAACATTCCGGCGACCGCTGCAGACTGCTCGGAGGGAACCGGCAAGGGCGCACTGGATCTGGCCCGCGAGCGCATGGAGGCGATCGCCGGCAAGATCAGATCGCGCAGCACGCTCACGTCCGATGAGCGCCAGTTCGTCGCCAATATCCGCACTCTCCCCGTCTACCGCATGCTCGAATGGGGCGTGCGTCAGGGCGTTCCGGATTCGGTGATCGCAGATACCGACGAACTGGTTGCCCTCACCCTCGCCTACCAGATGCTCAATGACCTCACCCGCAGCATCGACTTTGCCGTCTCGAACGCCGAACGCGGAGCCAATGCGGCAGGCGCAGCCGATGCCGCCAATACGAACCTGTGCCAGACCCGCATTCTCACAAAGGGCATTGAGCAGCTTCGGGGCCTGCGCGATGAAGTGCTGCGTCAGCGCGCGCAGATGCGCCAGAGCTATATGGCAGCGCTCGATGCCGCCAATCTCTCCGCGAATTATGCCGGGCTCATCCGTCAGCGTGATCGCGATGCGCGCGATGCCGCTGGTGCCGCCGCAGCGCCTGGCCGGTGAGGCGAGATATGACCCGGACCTCCCTTGGCGGCACCGTCTCCGGCTTTCTCACCGCCCTGGCTTTGAGCCTGATCGCGACGCCAGCCCTGGCGGTCGATACGAGTTTCTATACCTATGACGGCTTTGCCGAGACGGTGGATGCGTTCCGGCTCGTCTCGATGATCTTTGCGGACCCGCGCTACGAAACGCTGGTCGTGATCATTGCGGTGGTCGGCATTGCGCTCGGCGCCGTGATCGCCAGCGTGCGCGGGCAAGGTATGGGCCTTGTCGCTTTCGGTTTCCAGATCCTGGTGGGCGTCGGCCTTTTCGTGGGGCTCATCGCCGCAACGGGCACGGTCCATGTCTACGACAAGGTGCGCAACGCCTATCAGCCAGTGGGCGATGTGCCGAACCTTCTCGTCCTGGTGGCTGGCGTCACCAACCTCATGGAGCGCTCGCTCGCCGAGACCATCGACGACAATACGCTCGATCCGAATGCCAAGCTCGAGTTCGGCGCGGGCGGGCACAGCTTCGATCTCTTCCTCAACGCGGTTTCGCCCAATGGTCCGATGACCGACAGCTTCCTGGATGCAACGATCAAGGACTACCTGCGCCAGTGTTATCCGGTTGCGCGCGTCTCTCCGTCCTACCCTGTCGACGATGACCAGCTGTTTCGCACGGCCACCGACCTGCCCGCAGCTTTTGCGGCCATGGCCGGGCCATCGACATTCAGCACGGTCTATACCGCCGCCGACAAGGGCGGGACTACGGTCAGTTGCACCGAGGCCTGGGATCATATCCAGGCCCGGCTGTCCGATCCCGCCCTGTTCGACGATTACACCCGGCAGGTCTGTCAGCGCACAGGGTACGACATAGCCGATGCCGCACAGCTTGCCCGTTGCCGCTCGCGGATTGGCGACATGGGGCAAATGATGATGGGCACGCCGCTTGTCCTTCAGGCCTTCATGAGCGATGTGCTGCTCGGCAATGCAGTGGGCGACGTGCTCTTCGAGGACAGTCCGGCAGCCGCAGCCCGGGTCATGGCCAACCGGGCGATTGTCTCGAATGGCCTTGCCACGATGTCGGTCGCCAACGAATGGATGCCGACGATCCGGGCCACCGTCTTTGCCATCATGCTCTTCATGGTGCCGATCGCCCTGCTCTTCGTCCTGACCCCCATAAACTTGCGCGTAGCGAGCTTTGCGATCGGGCTCTTCGTCTTCGTCGCCCTATGGGGCGTGATCGATGCCGGGATCTATCAGCTAACGCTGGGCCGGGCGATGGAAGTCTTGGCCCAAATGCGCAGCAACGCGGTTGCCGCCAACGCCTGGATGCTGGCGCCCTCGGCCGCGATGAAGGCTCTCGCCATCTTCGGCACCTTCCGCACGGCGGCGGCGGGATTGGCTGGCGCCTTCGTCTTCACCGTGTTCCGTTTCTCCGGAAACGTGTTTTCCAGCTTCACCGGCGGCGCATTGCAGGCCCAGGGGCTGGGTTCCGCGGCAGCCGCTCCGATGGCAACGCGCGAAGGCTATGCCTCGGCGCTCGAGGCCCAGGCCTCCGCAGGCGGGACGAAGGCAAGGCGCAGCGCGACCTCGAGCTTTGGTGATTTTGGCGAGCGCTCCACGTTCGGGGCGAACCGGTCGTTCGGCGCGGCGGACACGGTCCTTGGCGAAGCGAGCAGCGGCATGCCCGGTGTCCCCGCTTTCGGGATGGGCGCGGTCGATGCTGCACGCGAACTTGGCGGTATCGCCCCTGCCCTTGGCAGCCGCAGTCTCGCCGACCCGGCGGTGGCCCGTGCAGTGCGCGCCAATGCGACGACCGCGGCGATCCATAACTTTGCCGAAAAGGATGCCCTCCGCAGCCTGGGAACCAGCTATTTTGGCGCGGGCCAGTCGGGCGAGAAGGCCTTCGCCGCCTTCGCGCAGAACATGGTGCAATGGAAGGCCTTCGGCGACGAGCGTGCCTATTCGATGATGTTCCAGGGTGCAGCCCGGCATTTTGAGCGCGGCGGCTATTCAAAGGCCGACGCAGAACTGAAGGCCACCGGCGTGATCGGTGAGGCCGGAGCCGATCCTACCTTCGCCAAGCTCATCGCCAATGCCTACGAGCAAGAGCAGATGCTGCAGAACGATCTGACCGGCGCGCAGGTCCAGGTTGGCGCCATGCAGGGCCGGCGCGATTACGCCGGGGATCGCGTGGCTGAAGTGGAGCGCGGCAATGTCTCGGCCGAACAAGCCTGGAGAACGGGGAACAACGAAGGCCAGCGCACCGCTGCCTCCATGCTCGGCCTTCCTCTCGATGAAACCAGCCGCCGCATCGCCTTCATCAATGCCCTCTCGGGCGAGGCGCGCTCCTCTGCCATCACCCAACTCTCCCGCGCTACTGGCCGGAATGAGGCTCAGGTCTTGCACGCCCTGGAGACGTACAATGCCGCTGTTTCGGTGGGGACGGCCGACGGGGCGAGCACCGAAGCCGCGCGCGAAGGGACCAGCATTTATGGACGCACTCGCGAGGCGGCAGGCTACGATTTTGCCGAACGGTCCGGCAAGCTTGATGCCCAGCGGGAGGTGGGAACCGGCGGTACCCGCAGCGCAGCACGCATTGGCGAGCAGCGGCGGCAGTCGGAGAATTTTGGCTATGCCGAAGGCGCCGTGGCAGCCGGAACCTCCGTACGGCAGGCTGCCCGGCTCGACAGCTTCATCCAGGCGCTGCGACAGACCTCGGGCAATCAGGTCGACATGGCCGAAGGCGGCGCTGATGGTATCGCCGACCGGGCGCGTAACGGACGCCTCACCCGCATCGTCGACAACGAACGGCTGACCCGCATGCAGAAGCTGCTCGGCGATCACGGCATCAAACTCACCAGGCGCCAGATCGCGATGGACCAGAACGGGGATTTCAGTGTCAATCTCACGTCCCGGACGGCTGCGGCCATGTGGCGCGGCGGTCTGATCAACGAGAGCCAGTTGGGGGCTATCGCTAATGGCGGAACAGCCCGTTTCTCCTTTGCGCACGACGATGTCCTGGTTTCCAGCAGCACGGGCTTCAGCCAGTCCGCCCGCAGCGATACCAGCACGCGTTTCGAGGCAGGCAAGCAGGCTGGGCCGGATACGATCGAGCATTTCCTGGGCGGCGGGAAGGAAGGCCATGCCGCGATGGCAAGCTGGCTGCGCGGCGGGTTCGAAATGGATCGGCATGGTAACTGGCGCTTGAAACCGCAGGTGGCCGATACGCTGCAGCGCGATGTTCAGGCGGTTATGGCGCAGACAGGGTGGACGCGCAGCATTGAGCGTGCGGCGCAAGATCACAATTCCATGGGGACTGAAGTTGGCGCTTCAGTATCGGCAGCAGCCAATCGAAGCGTTTCCGGCAAGGGTGCAGAACAAAGCCAGAAGCCAGCGGGGAACGCAATTTCTGGCGGGGTGTCCGGTAATCTGGGCTTCGTTAGCGCAGATCGGGGCAGCACTTCAGAAACGGCCAGTGCTCACCTCGATATCGTGAACTACGATGTTCGCGAAGCAATTGCTGCTGCCGAACGTGCAGCAACTCGATCTGCCAATCCTGCGAACACCTTTGCACAAGAACTCAGCCGCCAGGTGCTGGGGCGGGATGGCCTGCGTAATCGCTATCTTGAGCAAGGGGATGCAGGCCGGGGGACCGCTGACATTACCGGCCCACTGACTTCAATTGAGCAGTCATCCGTTCTCGGTACTGGCCGGTTCTCAAATGACCTCGCTAGCGGGCCTTTCGACGGCGATCCAAGTTTCAAGGAACGCAGGGATAAGTAATCATTTCTTGGATTGGAAATGCCGCGTGTGCAGAATTCCTGATCGAGGATCCAGCGGATCCGAGTAGGGATCGCGCCATCCTCCGACTGAACGCTTTGGGAACATCTGTTCGTGTGTCGGTTCGACGAATTCCCAATCGCTCGCGGCAAACCGTGCCTGCGCGAAGCCAATCCCGAGAATGAGCAGTGCCGTCATCGGAAAGAACAGAATGTTCAGATAACCGGCGAGCGCGCTGGTGTAGAAGCCTTCTAGCGACGGAACATAGAACGACGCGCACTTGCCCGCCCAGTAGGCGGCGATGCCTGCCCACCACAGTTTTGCCCGCCATGGCCGCCACAGCCAAGCAGACGCTTTTGGCTTGGACCTGCCAAGAGGCGCGTGATTTTGCGTGGTGTTGCTCGGATCGTTCGCGGGTTCCACTGGGGGATCCTTTCCGAACGCGAAGCTACCATCAAGGTTGATCGTTCGAAACCGAAAACCGATCGGATTGAGGTGAAATTCTTGCCACACAGCCGTTCCTTCGATGCCGCAAGATGGTAACTCGCCCCCTCCCCTCCTTCGCGAGATGGGGATTTGCGAACTTGTCGATTCAAATTTGTATGACGGCTGCGCTTGACCCTAACGCAGCAATTCGCTCACCAGCGAAGGCCGCTTCGCGATCATCGCCAGCAGCACTTGGGCAGGGCCCGTGGGACGGCGGCGGCCGTGTTCCCAGTTGAGCAGCGTGCCCTTGGCCACGCCGATGCTGCGTGCGAATGCACCCTGCGATAGGCCGGTACTGGCGCGGATCGCCGCGACATCGACAGTGGGAACTTCCACTTGATGCACGACCGCCCCGGTGTCCTTGCCTTCGGCGAAGGCTAGCGCCTCGGTCAGTCCCTGCTTGATACTTTCAAAGGCACTCATGAGTGATCTCCATAATGTGCGAGCAGCAGTTTGCCGAGCGCGATGAGTTCAGCCTGTTCCCCCTTGCTGAGGTTGTCCTTCTCGTTCTTGGCGAACACGGTGACGAGAAAGATTGGCATCTGCATACCGCCGAATACGTGGACGGTTCGGAAACCGCCGCTCTTGCCGCCCCCTTCCCGCGCGATGCGAACCTTGCGCAGCCCTCCGCCCAGCGAAACACCTGCTTCGGGATTGGCAGCGAGGTAATCCACCAGCGCGGTACGCTCCTTGTCGGACATGATCGCCTTGGCCCGTCGTAGGAACTCGGGCAGTTCCACAACGGTCTGCAAGCTGGTCATGGGCACTTTCTATGCGCCAATGGCGCATGAGTCAATGGCACATGAGTCAATGGCGTATGAGGCAATGGCGTATGAAGACGGTCATGTCGCCTTCGTTGACTCGAAGAAATACGACCCTTCTTTGCCTCTAACGGGAGCTTTCCCGTTCCCAGATAGCGGACATGGTGGGGTCCCATCTCGGGTGCAATGTCATGTCGGCTTTGTTGGACATGTACGAACATAGGGTAATCGCGGGAGCGACCGCCGGAGAGGCTGGTTCGTGGATCGAGATTGCTGGCAGGTTGGTTGCCCCCCGATAGGATGAAGAACGGGCTCACGATGTGCACCGGGCCCAGGCATCGTACGGAGGACAACCATGGAGCAGTATATCGGCCTCGATGTTTCCCTGAAAGACACTTCGATTTCGGTTCGGCAGGACGGCAAGCGCATCTGGCGCGGGAAGTGCCCCTCTGATCCGAAGCTTCTGGCGGAGATGATCCGCAAACGTGCCCCGCAGGCAAAGCGTATCGTGTTTGAGACAGGACCTCTATCGGTATGGTTCTATCATGCTCTGACGGCGGAAGGGTTACCGGCGATCTGCATCGATGCACGCCACGCCAAGGCGCATCTCGACATGGCGCCGAACAAGACGGATGCAAACGACGCCGATGGGCTCGCCCATCTTGCCGAGGTTGGCTTCTACCGAGAAGTTCGCGTCAAAGGTTTCGACAGCATGTTGATCAGGACGCTGGTCGCCGGCCGACGGCAATTGCTCAAGATGCAGATCCAGTTGTCCAACCAGATCCGCGGCTTGATGAAGACATTTGGCCTCGTCGTGCCCAAAGGCGTTGGCGGCGTTTTCGAGCGAAACGTGCTTGTTCTGTTGCAGGACGATCCGAAGCTGGCGCAGATTATTCTGCCTTTGCTGCGGGCTTGGAGCGACATGCGGCGCCAGGCGGCTGAGCTGAACAAGCAGATGATTGCCATGGCACGGGAGAACCAGCATTGCCGCTTGCTCATGTCAGTGCCTGGCGTCGGGACCGTCACCGCAACCGCGTTCACTGCAGCCATCGAGGATCCGGCAAATTTCAAGAATTCGCGGTCTGTCGGTGCATGGGTCGGCTTGACGACCAAACGCTACCAGTCTGGCGAGGTCGATTATGACGGCCATATCTCGCGCCGGGGAGACAGCCATCTGCGAACGCTGCTTTACGAGGCTGCCGCCGTCATTCTGACGCGATCTATCGCTGACAGCAGTTTGCGCAGATGGGGCCTCGAATTGCGAGACCGTCTCGGCTTCAAGCGGGCGGCGGTGGCGCTCGCCCGCAAGCTGGCGGTCATCATGCACACGATGATGAAAACAGGTGAGTTGTTTGACCGCCGCCTCGAGATGACTGCGTGAACCGCATCGGCATCAACGACAGATAGCAGCAGGAAGAAGCAGGCTCGCATCCAGCTGGATGCCACGGACCGTCCCTGCCGGGACGCGGATGAGATCATTCCGAGTAGCGGGAAGCAACTGCCTGCATTGGCAGATTGCGGCACGAACATAGGAAGTTCTCACCCACGAATTTCTATTCTGCGGCGACCGAACTGTATCGACCGCGTAGACGACCATGCTCCCGGCAAACGATCGAATACAAAAGCCTCATCTTCACCATGAAATAGGCATTGACTTCGGGTGGGCGATTAGACGACCCGCTG
>NZ_BLTI01000014.1:0-24835 GCF_017312445.1 Novosphingobium sp. PY1
AAATCCTACCCCCGCAACCAACCATCTACGACCAAAGCCCCCAGCGCCCACGCGCCGGGGGCTTTGTCGTTTACAGCCCGCTACCCTGGCCTCCGCCGCTGCGCCTTGCGCAAAATCCAGCATCCGAAACAGCTCGCCGTGCAGCTCCAGGCAGCCATGCTTGCCACCGCGGTTGTCGCCGCCAGGGACCACTACTGCCTCGATCAGAGCGCGGATCGTGTTCTTCGAGCCAATCGCCTCGCGCGCGGCGAGGTGCTCCTCCAGTTGGGCAATGGCGGTGCGATAGACGGCCTCATAGGTCGCCGGCAGGCGGATGACGGTGCGCTCAGGCTGAACTGGCTACTCAATGGTGGCCAGTCGCAGCAGCAAAAGGACTAGGTGGTCAGAGGACGAACCTGAGCCTCGGCGAAGTCCTTGTCGTCCTTTGCGAGTCCGACAAGCAGGCGAGCTGGCTTGAAACGTGCGCCATGCATGGCCTCAAGCTTACGCAAGCTCTCGACAATTCGTGCAAGCCCGTAATGTTCCGCCCATGCCATCGGGCCGCCGGTGTGTGCCGGCCAGTTGTAGCCGAGCACCGCCGCCACATCGATATCCGAGGCGCGGAGCGCGATGCCTTCTTCGAGGATGTGCGCGCCTTCGTTGACAACAGGGCAGAGCAGCCTTGTCAGAAGTTCCTCATCGCTCACTTGGTCAGAGCCTATCACACCCTTTTCGCGCGCGACTGCAGCGATCGTGGTTTCGGTCAATTTGGAGGGTAAAGGGCGGTGCTTCCCGTCATAGTCGTAATATCCCGATCCGCTTTTAAGTCCGAGGCGTCCTGCGGCGACGAGATCGCCCATCACGGTACGCTCGCTCGCGCCGCGACCCACGACGTCGAGACCGACCATATCCATCATCTGGAAGTGACCTATGCCGAAGCCGTAGTCGGTGAGCACTTTGTCGATTCGCTCGATGGGAATACCTTCAAGCATCATAATTTCGGCCTCAGCGCCGCGCGGAGCCATAAGTCGGTTGGCAATGAAGCCGTCGCACACGGCGCTCAGAACCGGGACTTTGCCGATGTGCCGGGCGAGCGACATTGTTGTCGCAACGTTCTCTGGCTTGGTTCGCGTTGTGCGCACGACCTCAACCAGCCGCATTACGTTAACAGGGGAGAAGAAATGCAGGCCAAGCACACGCTCGGGCTGGCTTGTCGCATCGGCGATGGCGTCGAGGTCCAGAAACGAGGTATTCGATGCGAGTATTGCATCCGGGGCGGCGAGCGCATCGAGTTGAGCGAACAGGTCGCGTTTCAACGCGAGATCCTCGAACACCGCCTCGATCACAAAATCCGCATCGCGCAGTGCTGTGAGGTCGAGTCGCGGCGAGAGTAGGGACATGCGTGTCTCGACCTCATCCGCGGACATGCGACCTTTCTGAGCACTTGCCTCGTAATGGCGGCGGATGTTGGAGCAGCCGCGTTCAAGTGCGGCTTTGGAAGTTTCGACGAGCGTGACGGGCAGTCCCGCATCGAGGAAGGTCATCGTAATGCCCCCCCCCATAGTTCCTGCGCCGATAACGCCGATCGAGGCGACGGGGCGCTGCGCCGTGTTGGGCGGCAGGTCGGGAACGCGCGTAGTCTGTCTCTCTGCGAAGAAAAGATAGCGGAGTGCTTCAGATTGGTGGCCTTCTGCAAGCGCAAGGCATAGTTGCTGTTCGTGAGCGAGACCCTCTTCGAAGGGCAACGAAAGCGCAGCACGCACGGCAGCACCAATCGCAGTGGGTGCATCGAGTCCCCTGAATCGATGCGCGTTCTTGATGAAGAACCTGTCGACCAGTTCTGGATCCTTGCGGTCGACTTCGAGCATGTCCTCGCGGTCCCGTACCCGCGGTGTACGAGCGCCTTCCGCAACGACATTGCGAGCGAAAGCAACTGCTTCCATCACGAGATCCTGGCCCGGTAGGACGGCATCGAGCAACCCGATCGCCAGTGCCTCCTCCGCCTTGACCTGGCGTCCGCTGGTCATGATTTCGAGTGCAGCGCAAGCGCCAACCAGGCGGGGCAGGCGCTGCGTCCCACCGGCACCAGGCAAGATGCCGAGTTTGACTTCGGGCAGTCCCACGCGGGCCGAGGGAACGGCCACCCGATAATGGCAGGCGAGCGATAGCTCGAAGCCGCCCCCCAGCGATGTGCCGTGGATTGCGGCAATAACCGGTTTGGCGGAATCTTCGATAGCGCTGAACAGTTCGGGAAAGCCAGGTTGCGCGATTGGCCTGCCAAATTCGTTAATGTCGGCTCCCGCCACGAAGGTACGGCCAGCACAGTGAATGACCGCTGCATCGATTGCCGGATCGGCAAGCACTGCTTCCAACTCGGCAAGGAGTCCGGCGCGCAAAGCATGCGAAAGAGCGTTAACCGGTGGATTGTCGAGCGTGATCACTGCCACTCGATCGACAGTGACGCTGGTCGCCGGCCCCGTCACGACGCCTTGCCCCCGATTTCCTCGCGACGGCGCGTAACGCATTCAACTGCGATTGTGGCCATGGCCTTCTTGTCGAGCTTACCCGTGGCGGTCACTTCCATTTCGTCGACCAGGACGAGGTGTTCGGGCCATTTCTTGCGCGAGACGCCCGCCTCGCGCATGTGGGCCAATACAGCGGCGAGATCGAGCTCGCTTGCGCCCGGACGCAAGCGGCAAACGGCGCAAGCCTGTTCTCCGAGCTTGCGCTCCGGCACGGCCACGACGGCCGCCTCGGCAATCGCAGGATGGCGCAGCAGGACAGCCTCGATCTCCGCAGGATCGATGTTGAAACCGCCGCGGATGATCTGATCCTTGATCCTGCCGACAACGCGGATGTAGCCGTCGGCATCGCGCACGATTTCATCGCCGGTAAGATAGTGACCGCTCGGCGTCATACGCTCTTGTCCGGCACCGAGCCCCTGCGCATAGCCGAGGAAAAGCGAAGGGCCGCGGACCCCGGCCTGCCCACGGGTGCCACGTGGCAGAGCCGCAAGGTCTTCGTCGAAGGCCTCCTCGTCGGTTCCCGCGAAGGGCAGACCGTCGTAGACTTGGCGCCTTTCCAGCGTATCCGCCGGGCGAGTAGAGGCATGCCCCATGCATTCGGACATGCCGAACATGCGCAAGACTTTCAGGCCGAGAATGGCGTTAGCGTCTGCAATCAGTTCGGCAGTCATGGCACTGCCACCTACGGCCATGGCCCGCAGCGGCAGGGTACCGTGCCATTCGCCCATGCGCGCAGCCTCTACCATCGTGAACAGGTGTGTCGGAACGGCGATGGCCCAACCGCAATTGTGCCGTTCGGCGCGGCGCAATGCTTCGGCCGGTACCCAGGGGTCGACGAGGACGAGGGGATGGCCGAGCGAGAGCGCAAAGTGCGCCGTGAAGGTGAAGCCCGGTGCGCTGTCGAGCGGGACGATGCCAAGGATCGCATCGTCCGGTTCGAGTGCTGCAATCGAGGCACAGGCGCGTGTGGCGTAGTTGAGCGCACCGGGCCCGTGCATGACTCCCTTGGGCACGCCGGTGCTGCCCGAAGTGAAACCAATCAGCACGCACGACGCATCGCGTGGGTCCGCGGATCGGGGCGCAGAGACTGCTTCCACGACCACCGCCTCGGGGCCATCGCCAGTGACGCGCGCAACATGGCCGAGAAGTGCTTCGAGCTGCGCCAAGTCTCCTGCTCCCAGCTTCGGAGAAACTGGACAGAACACGGCTTCGAGACGCGAGACGGCGAGTGCCGCGGCGATCGTTGCCGGTGTCTTGTGCGCAACGACAAGGACGCGGCTGCCTGCGCTGACACCGGCGGCGGAAAGCCGCGCGGCGATCTCTTCGGCCAGCGCGGCTATTTCCTCGCGCCGCCAGACCCTATCGTTGCAGTCGACCAATGCGGCTTTGGTCGGCGCTGCTGCGCTGAGCGAGGCGAACTGTGGCCAGAGCCTGGATTCGTCCCAAGCGAAAGGGGTGTGGCCGCTGTGCTCAGGCAATGGATTGGCCTCCGTCTACGAGGTAGGTCTGGCCGGTGATGAAACTACCTGCATCCGAAGCAAGCAGTGCGAGCGCTCCGCAGACTTCTTCAGGGCGGCCGAAGCGGCGTAGCAGGATGCCCGCCCGGGTCTTTCCCTGGGTCGCAGGGTCGAGTGTCTCGGTCATGCCCGTCTCGATTGATCCTGGCGCGATGGCGTTCACACGAATGCCGTGGCCGGCCCACTGCGCCGCCAGGTCGCTTGTCAGGTGGACGATCGCGGCCTTGCTGGTGGTGTATGGGACAACTTGACCGGCATCGGGCTGGTAGGAAAGGAATGCACCGACGGAGGCGACGTTGACGATAGAGCCGCCGCCGTTCCCGATCATGTGGCGTGCGGCGTGACGGCATGCCAGGAACGTGCCGGTTACATTGACATCGATCACCTTTTGCCAGCCCTTGAGCGGAATATCCTGCGGCAGCCCCCACCAAGAGGCACCGGCGTTGTTGATCAGGATGTCCAGGCCGCCCAGTCTTTCAATCGCTTCGGCAATCGCCGTTTCGACCGAGGGCTCATCTGCGATATTGCACGCAAGGCCAATCGCCTGGACGCCGAAGCGTTCGGAGATCCGGGCGGCAAGTGCGGCGCAATCCGTTTCGGTACGCGAGGCCAGCGCGACACTGCAGCCTAGGTCCGCCAGAGTCGCCGCCATCGCTTCGGCGAGCGCGCCGCGCCCGCCGGTGATGAGGGCACGCTTGCCGTCGAGTCGGAAGCGCCGCGTCGCAAATCCTGGAGAGAAATCAATCATCGGTCACTTCCACCGTCTGTTCCGGCGAGCAGATCAACCTCATCGGTGAGCAGGATGATTCGCCGTCCTCCCATCCCTTTGGTCTGACGGGTGGCGATCTTCCACTCTTCCGATGCAAAGGCAGCATCAAGCGCTGCCTGGTCCGGAAAAGTCAGGACAGCATGGCCGTCCCAGCCTGGAGCCTCGGGATTGTCGAAGTCCGTCTTCACCACTCCGTGGCGGTAGGCGACGAGACCCGGCAGGACCCTGGCGGCGTCGGCATGCGGGCCGCGCCACCAGGCAGTGAACTGGTCCTGTGTCCAATCGCTAGGCCGGCTGGCCAGGACGACCATGCTAACAGGCATGGCTTATTTACCCGTCCAGACGGGCTCACGCTTCTCGAGGAACGCAGCAACGCCTTCCTTCGCGTCCGCCGAATGATGGACGACATTGCAGGTCATTGTCTCGAGCGTGATGAGCGAGTTGGTATCGGCGTCCATGCCGCGGTTGACGGCCATCTTGGTCATCCACATGCAGAACGGGCTCTTGTCGATTAGCGGAGCACAGAAGTCCTGGATCAGCTGGTCGAGCTGGTCTGCAGGGGCCGAGGCGTTGCAAAGGCCCCACTCGACGCATTCCTTGCCTGAAAGCAATTTGCCGGTGAGCATCAGTTCCTTCGATTTGCGCATGCCGATATAGCGCGGCAGGCGATAAATCGGGCCGGCGCCGCCGAACAGCGCGCGGCGGATGTGGAAGTCGCCGATCTTGGCTTCGTCGGCGGCAATGCCGAAGTCGCAGGAGATGAAGAGCTCGAAGCCGCCGGCTACCGCGTAGCCTTCGACGCAGGCGATCGTCGGCTTTTTCATGTTGTAAATCTTGTCGTACGTGCGTGCCGAATCGATGGCGAGCTGCAGCGAGGTGCTGGTCTCGTGCAGGACCGGGCCGACGAGCTGCCCGAGGTCGGCGCCGGCGCAGAAGGTGTTGCCGCGGCCGCGGAATACGACCGCAAGGACCGAGTCGTCTTCTGCGGCCCTGTCGACGGCTGCCTCCAGTTCGCGAAGAAGCTGCGGGCTGACGCAGTTCTTTACGTGTGGGCGATTGAGCCAGATCGTGCAGATGCCGTTATCGGCGACTTCGTACTGGATGACGTCTTTCTCGGGTTCCATCTTTCTTCTCCGTAACAGTTTAGTTTTTATCGATGATTGGTTGGTTTCCTCAGCAGGCGATCCCCCCTTCCTCTGGAGGGGCGAGCATGCCCCCAACGGCCATCCAGGCAGCGATTCCCGCGGCCGGAACTGCGCAAAGCACCGCTTCGGCAATCTCGGCGTCGGTAGCTCCCGCGTTGCGGGCGCCGCGTACATGGGTAGCGGCCATCGGGCTGTAGCCAGCGGCCAGTATGGCGAGCAGAAGGAGCTCTCCATACTTGGGAGTAAGAGGATTGGCGTCGATGCTGCCCCGGCGCATCAGGTAATAGCCGTCAGCTGCGCGCGGACAGAGCCGAAGCAACTGCTTGAGCGGGGGCGGGACATTGCCGAAGTAGGAGACGAAGTTTTCCTGGGCTTCGCCGGGAGCGGCTTCGGGCAGGGGTTTCGGATCATGCTGGGGCGGGGCACCGTAAACTCTTTCGAGAATCGAAGAGAAGTCTTGCGCTGCAGCTTCGCCACGCAAACTTGCCAGTACGATTAACCCAGAGACAGCTTCGTCGAGCTTCAAACCGAGACCGGCACCGCGAACCAGTTCGCGTTCAGCCAGGACGTGATGGCGTCGATCTATTGCCGCCACCGCCGCGAATAGTGCCTTGTACAGGGCAGGCACTGCACCGTCGGTGTCGACTACCTCGCGGAAGGCAGAAAACCCGGCGAGGGTATATGGCGCCACGTCTTGCAAGAGCGCGTTCTGCAGCAATGGACTTATTGTCATGTCGTTCCTCTCTTGCCTCCTCAAATGCTCGACCGACTGGTCGGGCGTCAACCGAAATTTTTTTCACTAACCAAATTGACAGCCGAACGGTCGGTCGATTAATTACCACTCGACCGGTCGGTCGAATGTACCGTATGGGTTTGGCCATCAGCGAACCAACCGCAGTGCGTGGGAGAGAAGAAAAGTGGACTTCGGGCAATCTGCCAATTCGGTCGCGTGGATGGAGCGCGTGCGCGCCTTTATGGACGAGCACATCGTACCTGCCGTTCCGATCTACCACAGCCAGCTCGCCGAGATTGACCGTTGGGCCGAGGTGCCGCCAATCTTCGACGAACTCAAGGCTAAGGCGCGAGAAGAGGGGCTGTGGAACATCTTCATGCCGCCCAGCGAGCATGATGATGAGTATTTTACCAGTGTGGGGCTCTCCAATGTGGAGTATGCACCCATAGCGGAGCTCATGGGGCGCATTTCGTTCGCAAGCGAAGTGTTTAACTGCATGGCACCGGATACGGGCAACTTCGAAGTCCTGCACCGCTACGGTACGCATGAGCAGAAGGCACGCTTCATGGTTCCGCTGCGCGACGGGGAAACCCGGTCGGCCTTCCTCATGACCGAGCCTGCCGTTGCCTCCTCGGACGCGCGAAACATTCAGACGGATATTCGCCGGGAAGGCGATGAATACGTGATCAACGGCCGCAAGTGGTGGTCATCCGGTGCAGGTCATCCGCGCTGCGACTTCTTCATCGTGATGGGCAAGACCGATCCGGAGGGAGAACCTTATCGGCAGCAGTCGATGGTCCTCGTTCCGCGCGACACGCCGGGCGTTACGCTCGTGCGTTACCTGCCGGTCTTCGGTTACGATCACGCGCCGCACGGCCACTTCGAAGTTGCCCTCGAGAATGTGCGGGTACCCGTTGAAAACATTCTCGTGGGAGAGGGCGCCGGCTTCGAGATTGCGCAGGGGCGATTGGGGCCGGGTCGCATTCACCACACGATGCGGAATATCGCGTCGATGGAAGTGGCGCTCGAAAAGACCTGTAGGCGTCTGCTTTCGCGCCGCACTTTCGGGAAAGCTATCGCAGAGCATTCGGTCTGGGAGGAGCGCATAGCGCGCGCGCGCTGCGAGATCGAAATGTCGCGCCTCCTCTGCCTCAAGGCGGCGCACATGATGGACACTGTCGGTAACAAGGCGGCTCGCGCGGAAATCGCGATGATCAAGATTGCCGCGCCCAAGATTGCCCAACGCATCGTCGACGAGGCGATTCAGGCTCACGGCGGTGGCGGCGTCAGCGACGATTTCGGTCTCGCCGAACTCTACGCCAACACCCGCATCGTTCGTCTGACCGACGGCCCCGATGAAGTTCACGAACGCCAACTGGCTCGGCTTGAACTTCGCAAGTACCGGGAGACTTCCCAGTGAGCGCATCGCCCGCAAATGTAAGCAAGGCAGAGGCGATGATCGGGAGCACTCACGCCGTCGCCGCAAATGCGGCGTTCGACGAGGTGCGCCTGGTTGCTTATCTCGAGGGAAGGATCCCCGGGTTTTCGGGGCCGATCAAAGTCGAGCAGTTCGCTGGTGGCCAGTCGAACCCGACGTACCGGCTTACTACATCAGATGCTCAGTACGTGCTGCGGCGCAAGCCAGCCGGCGTCCTTCTCAAGTCGGCGCACGCGGTCGACCGGGAGTTTCGCGTGACGCGCGCCTTGTTCGAAGTGGGCCTGCCGATTGCCGAGCCACTGGTGCTCTGCGAAGACGACGATGTTATCGGCACGATGTTCTTCGTCATGCGCTACGTGCCGGGTCGCAGCTTCTGGGATCCCATGATGCCGGGTCTCGATCCGGCAGAGCGTGCAGCGATCTACGATTCAGCGAACGAGACGCTCGCCCGCCTGCACATGGTCGACTTTGCGGCTCTCGGTCTTTCGGATTACGGGCGCCCTGGCAACTATTTCGCGCGGCAGATTTCGCGCTGGTCGCGTCAGTATGAATCTTCGCGCACGCAGAACATTCCAGAGATGGACCGGTTGATCGAGTGGCTACCCACGGCGATTCCCGATACGGGCGATACGACCGCGATTATCCACGGCGACTTTTCCTTCCATAACCTGCTGATCCATCCGACTGAGCCGCGTGTCTCGGCAGTCATCGATTGGGAACTCTCAACTCTCGGCGACCCACTGGGCGACCTGACCTACCACATGCTCGAATGGTTTCGGCCGGCGGGGGTCGATGTGCGCGGTACACTCAAGGGCGCGGACCTCGCCGCACTCGGTATCCCTAATGCCGACGAATATGCCCGCCGCTACTGTGAGAGGACGGGGCTCAAATCCGACCCGACGGCGCCGTTCTATGAGGCTTTCAACCTCTTTCGCGTCGCCGCGATCCTGCAGGGCATCGCGGGACGTGCGCGCGACGGTGTGCAAACCGCAGAGAATGCGCAGGAAGTCATTACTCGCATCGAACCGCTCGCACGTGCCGCCTGGCACGCAGCGAGGGAGGCTGGCGCCACCTGATGAGCTCGGCTTCCAGGAAACACAATTAACAGAAGTGCACATACAAAGGCATTTGGGGAGAGGTTGATTATGAAGCAGCATAACTTCGTTCGGATCGCATTGCTTTGCACGACAGCCGGACTCGCATGTTCGCCAGCAGCCGCGCAGACGGCGCCGCAGGATGGACCGGCTGGCGAGGTCTCGGCAAAGGCGGTGGAGGAAATCGTTGTCACGGCGACGCGGCGCGCTGAAAGGCTGCAGGACGTGCCGATCGCCGTCAGCGCGGTGAATGCGGAGCAGATTCAGGCGCAGCGCATCGATAACTTCGCCTCGATGACGCGCATTACGCCCGGACCGACGTTCGTTCCGGTGAAGGGAACCTCGACGACGACATTCCAGATCCGCGGCAAATCGACGACCAATGACGCGCCAGGGCTTGAAACTCCCGTCGGCGTTTACATCGACGACATCTATTATGGTACCTTGGCCTCCTTCGACACGAACCTGTTCGATGTCCAGCAGGTCGCCATTCTGCGCGGTCCTCAGGGCACCACGTTCGGTCGCAACGCCGTCGGCGGTGCGGTGCAGATTACAAGCAATCCGGCGCAGCTCGGCCGAAACGATGGTCGGATCACGATGACTGGGCTCGTGAACGATGCCGGACAGCCAGGCATTGAGACCGACGGTTACTTCAACGTCGCTCTCAATGAAAACCTGGCGGCTCGATTTGCCTATGGCATCAAGAACAACGGCGGCTACCAGAAGAACCTCACGACCGGCCACTATCTCGACGATAACAAGGTCCAGAGCGTGCGCGGCTCTCTTGCATGGCAGGCTTCGGATTCGCTGAAGGTTTCGGCGAGCGCGTCCTATACGCACCGTGGCGGATACGGCAGCGGTGCAGTGATCGTCGGTCCCGGTGCGCTGGCAGCCCAGGTGCAAGCGGCGAACGGAGGGGACTTGCACAAGACCCTTCTCGATACCGACGGCTCGACGCGGCGCGACTTGTTTGCCGGCATTCTCAAGCTGGATTACGAGACAGGCATCGGAACCATTACCTCGATCACTGGCTATCGCTGGATGGATGCGGCGTTCATTGAGGATGCCGACGGGGGGCCGTTGCCGCTCAATACACCTTCAATCAATTATAACAACGAGAGCCAGATCAGTGAAGAGGTTCGCTTCACGTCGAATTGGGGTGGCCCCTTCAGTCTGCTCGCGGGGGTCTATGTCGGCTACGAGAACCTCTATAAGGGCATTCAGTTCAATTTCGACGGGACGTATCCAGAATCCTACCTTTCGGTCCTGACCAAAGGTGCGTTGGCCTCGCAGCTCGTCGAAGGGCGCATCCACAATTTCAGCGTCGGACCCTTCGTCGAGGGCAAGTACAAGCTTACCGACCAGCTTTCGCTGACTGCGGGCGTGCGCTACGCCTACGAGAAGAAGGACGGTTATACCCGGCACACCGGCTCCTCTCCGTTCTATGGGGCCCCATTCTTCACCGAGCTCGGCAAGGGCGGGGCGACGAATTCATGGTCGGCATTCACTCCGCGCTTCATCCTCGACTACAAGCCGGCGCGTGACATTTCGTTCTACGCCTCAGCGTCGAAGGGCTTCCAGGGTGGCGGGTGGGTGCTGACCGCGCCCAATGAGATCAAGGCGCAAGTGCCCCTCAAGGCTGAGACGACATGGAGCTACGAAATCGGCACCAAGTCGTCGTTTTTCAACAACCTGCTGACTGCCAACATCGCGGCCTATATCGCCGATACCAAGAATCTGCAGGTCCGCTCCCTCGTCGATGGTGTCCTTACCGACAGCAACGCTGGCAGTGAGCGCGTCAAGGGCGTCGAGGTCGAGACAAAGCTCAACCCGGTTCAGGGGCTGTCGATCGGAGCCAATTATGCGTACACCGATGCTTATTACTCCACTTTCCAGGGTTGCGCAGCAGGAGGGGCCGACTGCAGCGGGAACCAGGTTCCCTTCACACCGAAGCACGCCTTCACCGCCATGCTGGATTACACGAAGGAACTGGATAGCGGCGCGCGCATCACGTTCCATTTCGACGACAAGTGGGCCAGCGCGTACCAGCTGGTGGCGACCAATGCGAACCAGATCGGCGTTCCCTATACCAAGCAGAAGAACGTCGGGAACGTCTCGATTTCATACTCGCCGCCGAGTGGGGCCTGGGACATCCGTCTGTGGAGCACGAACGTCTTCAACAAGACTTATGCGGCCAACGGCCTCAATTACTACTTCTACCAGCTTTCGCCCTCGGAAGTTGCCGCAACTCCAGCCGCTCAGCGAGACGTCGAAAGGCTGGCCATCGCGCCATCGCGTGTAATCGGAATTACATTGAACGCACGTTTCGGTCAGTGATCTTGGCTTAAGGTCCGGGCGCAGGGGATGAATACTCTTGCGACCGGACACGCCGAACAGATAAATGATTTGGGAAGAAGGACCGAAATGCCGCATAGCGACCATGTATCGTCCGTGCGAAACCGAAGGGTCGCTCTGCTCGTCCTGCTGCTGGTCTCAATCTTCAATTACGTCGATCGGACCATAATCTCGATCCTGCAGGTGCCGATCAAGCGCGACCTGGCCTTGAGCGATGCGCAGCTCGGGATGATGACCGGTCTTGCCTTCGCGCTTTTCTACTCCACGATGGGCGTGCCGATCGCACGGCTTGCCGACCGTTTTAACCGCAAATATGTCATTGTCGCCTCGCTTGCCCTGTGGAGTGCGATGACCGCGCTCGGAGGCTTCAGCTGGAGCTTTACCTCGATCGTCTTCTTCCGCATCGGGGTGGCGTTGGGTGAGGCAGGCAGCATTCCCGCAAGCCATTCCGTCATCGCAGATTATTACGAACCCGCCCGGCGCGGCACCGCCCTTGCATTGTGGGGGATGGCCCTTCCGATCGGCGTAATGCTAGGCTACCTATCCGGGGGGTGGATCGCACAAGCCATTGATTGGCGCGCCGCAATGTGGATTATCGGTGGCACGGGCCTGTTGTTGGCGCCGATATTGCTCGCCCTGCTGAAGGAGCCGCCCCGCGGGCGTTTCGATATTGGTTCGGAGGTCGAGCTACCCGGACTACGGCAAGGCTTCGCGATCATGCTGGCGCGGCCGAGTCTTCTGTTTCTCTTCGCGGGCGGCGCACTCAATAACTTCGTACTTTCGATCGCGCTGAACTGGAACGCACCGTTCTATGCGCGCCTCCACCATATGTCGCTGGGCGAAGTGGCAACGGCGCTTGCATTCATGGTGGGCCTGGGCGGTGGCGCCGGTATCCTTGCCGGCGGTTGGGTCACGGATCGCATTGGCCAGAAGCGGCAGGCCCGCAAGCCGATCATCATGGCGCTGGTGGCCATGGCCGTGTGTCCTGCAACGCTTCTGCAAGTTCTTTCTCCCTCGCTCGAGGTCTCGTTGCTCGGCAGCGCGTTCGCGGTGTTTTTCCTGTTCTTCTACTACAGCCCTATCATTGCGCTTTGCCTTGCTCTCGTTCCGCCCGGCATCCGGGCCTTCACGACCTCGGTGCTGCTTTTGACGGTCAACATCGTCGGTTTGGGATTGGGGCCCTGGCTTGCCGGTTTGCTGAGCGACACGATCGGGGGTGAAGAAGGGCTCAGGGTCGCCATGGCAGCGTTCTCCTTCGTTGCTATCGGTGCGGGAGGCTGCTTCCTTCTCGCTGCTCGCACTTATACGCGGGATCTCTCGCGCTGATCCGACAGGGAGCATTGGTCCATGGCCAGAACCACGAGATCGATCCCTTTGCTCGGTGCGCTCGTTTTGTCAGCCTGCGTCCAGCCGCCTCACAATGCGACCCCCACCCAGACACAGGTACTTGCCGCTCAGCCGGTCTCTCTGGTCGGCGCTGAGACGACCGAACAGATCTTTTCCGGTGAGAGCATGGATCCTTATGTACTCGCCTTGCGCGCTACGGTGTGGGGGTATCCGCTCGTACGGGCCGCCCAGTTGCGAGTGAAGGCCACTCAACCGGAGCACCCTTTCTCCCAAAGGCCTGCCACGCTTGCGACGGCGCCGCTCAACCGCCTTGGTCGTGCCCGCGCTCTTGCCGACCCCAAGACGCGCATCGGCGTCGCGCCCAACAACGATACCCTTTACGTTCTGGCATTCCTCGACACTGACGAGGGGCCATTCCTGCTGCGAACTCCCGATTTCGGTGCGCGCTACTATACCTTCCAGTTCGGGGAGGCCGACAGTTCGACGCAGTACTCCTACGGCCAGTCAACGCATGGAGCGAAGCTGCCGCAGATCGCGGTTGTCGCGCCGAAATACATGGGACCGATCCCGCGAGGCGCACTCGTCGTACGTAGCCGGCAGCGCTACATGATGATCGCAGGCCGCATATTGGTAAACGGCGAGGCGGATCTGCCAGCGGTGCACGCGCTCCAGGACAGGATTGAGTTGGATCGCTGGCTCGGACCGGATCGGATCGAGAAGGCGCCAGTCACGGCACAGCGGGTGTTGCCAGGTGGCCTCGTTGCGGACCCCGAGCCATTTGACTTTCTAAGCGATCTTGGCGCGGTGCTGCAGGATTGGCTCCCCGTGCCTCAGGACGCGAAGATTATCGCGCCGCTCGCCCGAATAGGTCTGACGCGTGAGAACGGCTTTCTACCGTCCCTTCTCGACGAGGCGGAGCGCAATGCGGTTGAGCGCGGGGTAACCGATGGTTTCGCCGTGATCCGTGCCAAGACAGCGAATCTGGGCGAGCTTTCACGCGGATGGTCGACGAGCTTCGCCGGCTCACGTTTCGGAGGCGATTACCTTCTGCGTGCTGCCGTCGCGATGGATCAGATCTACGTCAACGACAAGGACGAGGCGCTTTACCCTGTCGCGCATTTCGACGGCGACGGTGCGGCGCTGGATGGTCGCAAGGATTATGTGATCTGCTTCGCGAAGAACCAGCTGCCACCGGTAGGCGCGTTCTGGTCGATCACCATGTACTATGCCAAGGGATTCCTCGTCCCGAATTCCATGCAACGCTATTCGATCGGAGACCGAACACCGGGTATTCGCTACGGAGCGGACGGCTCGCTTCGCATCTACGTCCAGAGCGAGAACCCGGGGCCCGGGCGCGAAGCAAACTGGTTGCCCGCGCCTCGAGAGGGGTTCATGCTGATGATGCGGTTATATCGGCCCTTGCCGCCTGCGGCCAAAGGCCAATGGCATCCGCCTGCGATCATGCCGGTGGAAGAGGTTGACCCGGCCGCTTGCCCTGCAGGCTGACCTCTGCCGGCCTCAGGCCGCGTCTTGCAGAGCCAGCCTGTCCCAACCCGTCGCTGCACCGCCGTCGCTGCGCGTCAGCACGAGTACGCGTCGCAAAGCCCGTCCGACGGCCAGTTCGTCGGTTACTCCCATACCGCCATGGAGTTGCACCGCGTCCTCGGCCAACCCTTGTGCCGCCTCGGCGATGAAGGCGCTGGCCATGGCCGAATTGCGAACGAACTGGCCCGCATCGCTCAGCGCTGCGCGCAGCAGCAAGGAACGGGCTTGTTCCAGCGAGATATAGAGCCGGGCGCAGCGGTGCTGGATTACCTGAAAGCTGCCGATCGGCTTGCCGAACTGCAGGCGTTGCCTGACGTAATCGACGGTCAGGCCGAGCAGCGTCTCCATCGTGCCCACAAGTTCGGCGCTCGCGGCGATGCCTGCCAGTGCATGCGCTCGTTCGAAGTCGCCAGAAGCATGGGATAGGAATTCGGCCTTTGCATCCCCGACCTCGAGGTTCGCCGCAAGGCTCCCGTCGGCGAGGCGAACGGGCGTGCGTTGTACGCCGGGTGCGTCGGCCTCGATCAGCGCCAGCTCTCCAGATTCGAGCTGCAGCAGAAAGCCCGATGCTGTCATGCCGTCGCGCACAAGGCCTATCTTGCCCGTTACCCGTCTATCCTGCCGTCTCCCGCCCTGCGCGTATCCGAAGGTTGCTTCGCCCGAAGCGATCGCTTCACCCCAATGGCCGGCCGATTCGCCGCTTGCGCCCGCGCCGATCAGTGCGCCGGCCATTACTACGCCCTGAGCGAGCGGGGTTATGGCAAGCGCGGTGCCGAAGGCTTCGGCTGCAAGCATGACGTCCTTTGCTGCGCCGCCCATTCCACCCATGCTCTCCGGCAGGAGAAAGGCGAAGAGCCCCAGCTCGCCCAGCGCCAGCCAGTCCGCCTTCGGCATAGGGCCATGCGCCAGGCCAGCGCTCTCGCCCCGATCGGAGAGAAACCGGCGCAACATGTCGCAGACCATGGCCTGCTCTTCACTGGGTGCGAAATTCATGGCTTCACAGCGCCTCGATCAGCGTGGCGTTGGCTATCCCACCACTTTCGCACATCGTCTGCAGGCCATAGCGTTTGCTCCGGGCCCGCAGTGCATGGATCAAGGTCGTCATGAGCTTGGTGCCGGTCGCACCGAGCGGGTGGCCGAGCGCGATCGCGCCGCCGTGGATATTGACCTTCGCAAGGTCGGCGCCGAGCGCCTTGGCCCAGGCAAGCGGAATCGAGGCGAAGGCCTCGTTCACCTCGAACAGGTCGATATCGCCGAGCGAAAGCCCGGCCCGCTGAAGCACGCTGCGCGTTGCCGGGATCGGTTCTTCCAGCATGATGACCGGGTCGCCTGCGGTGACCGCCATGTTCACCACTCTTGCAATTGGCGTGAGACCATGTGCCTTGACCGCTTCGGCAGACGCGACAAGCACACCTGAGGCGCCGTCGCAGATCTGACTTGCCGTCGCGGCCGAAAGCGTTCCCTTTCCGCCGATCAGCTTGACCTGCGCGAGCGACTCCATGGTGGAATCGGCGCGTATCCCTTCGTCGGTTTCGTGGATACCGCTTGTGCCGTCCTCCGCTTCGTAAGCGATCGGGACGATTTCCTTGGCGAAAGCGCCGTTCTGGGTTGCGGCGGCGGCGCGGCGATGGCTTTCAAGCGCGAAGGCATCGTGATCCTCACGCGTAAAACCGTATTTGTCGGCAATCAGCTGTGCGCCGGCGAACTGGTTGAACGCGGGCACGCCGAAGCGCTCCTTGATCGCGGGTGAGAAAGGATCGGCATTGATGCCACCGGCTTGTGCCAAAGTGATTGCCGACCCCATCGGGACGCGCGTCATGCTTTCGACACCGCCCGCGACAACTAGATCCTGCATGCCCGACATGACGGCCTGCGCGGCGAAATGCAGTGCCTGCTGCGAGGAACCGCACTGGCGATCGATTGTCACACCGGGCACACTCTGTGGCAGGCTGGAGGCCAGCACGACGTTGCGAGCGAAGGCAAAGCACTGCTCGCCTACCTGGCTGACACAGCCGATGATCACATCGTCGATCGCGGCGGGATCGACTTCGGCATCGGCAACGAGAGCGTCGAGTACGGCGGCGCCCAGGTCCGCTGGGTGCCAGCCGGCAAGACGGCCATTGCGGCGGCCCCCGGCGGTGCGGCGGGCGGAGACGATATAGGCTTCAGGCATGGTCTCTTCTCTTTCTTATGGTGTCTTGTCAGGTCAAAGGCCGAGCGCGGCCTTGGCAATGATGTCCAGCTGGATTTCGCTCGTTCCGCCGAAGATCGACCAGGCCCGGGCATTCAGATAACGCGCGGCAGCGGCCTGGGCCTCGGCGCAGGCGATGGGCGCGGTTGCCCGCTCGCCGTAGAGCGGGCGCTCGGCCGGCAGCTGAAGTCCTGCCAGGCCGAAGGCGTCGACCCCCAGAGTCTCGAGCTCCTGGCGAATTTCGGAAGCTATCAGCTTTGTTGCAAAGGTACGCGGCCCCGGCTTTGCTCCGCCCTCGAGTTCGACCAGTGTGCGAAGTTCGGTGAGTTCAAGTGCACAGGCTTGGGCCTCTATGCGGGCAGCACGCAATGCAAGTGTGGCGGGCAGGGGAGGCGCCGCTTCGCGCAGCCGGCTCAAGTCTGCCAAAAGTTGAGGCGCGAAGGTTGAGCCACCGCGTTCATTTTCCAGCAGGAACTTGGCAATGGTCCAGCCTTGGCCCTCTTCGCCGATGCGATTGGCGACGGGCACCCGGACTTCGTCGAGGAAGACTTCGTTGAGCTCATGATCGCCCGAAGCCGAGAGGATAGGACGGACCGAGATGCCGGGGCTCGTCATGTCGATGAGCAGGAAGCTGATACCCGCTTGAGGCTTCACCTCGAAGTCGGTGCGTACAAGGGCAAATAGCCAGTTCGCGTACTGGGCCTGGGTGGTCCAGATCTTCTGGCCGGTCACGACGTATTCATCGCCCTCACGCACCGCTCTGGTGCGAAGGCTGGCCAAGTCCGAGCCCGAGCCGGGTTCCGAGAAGCCTTGGGCCCAGACGTGCTCGGCGCTCCTCAGGCGAGGAAGGTAATACGTTTTTTGCGCCTCGGTGCCGAAAGTGTAGAGCACGGGGCCGACGAGTTTCAGGCCCATGCCCGGCAGGATTGGCGCACCGGCTTCGGCACATTCCTTTTCGAAGATCCAGCGTTGGATCGGGCTCCAGCCAGGGCCTCCGGCGGATGCTGGCCAGTGGTAGACGAGCCAGCCCTTTGCATCGAGAATAGCCTGCCATTCGCGCGCGATGTCGGGTTCGGCGAAGACTCCCGTTGTAAGCGCTGCTCCGCGCTTGAGGTCGTCCGTCAGCGCTTGGGCGAGAAAGGCTCGGACTTCATGACGGAAGGCTTCCTGAAATGGTGTGAGTGACAGGTCCATAATCAATCTCAGCGTTCGAGGATCGCGACGGCGGAAACGCCCGGCGCGCCATAGACGTGGCTGTATCCGAGCCGCGGTCCCTGTCCGTCACGACCGGCGACCTGGCGCGCGCCAGCGCGGCCGGTAAGCTGGACGAAGTTCTCGTAGACCTGGCGCAGGCCAGATGCACCGATTGGCTCACCGCATGCCAGGCAACCGCCATCCGTATTGACCGGAAGTGCGCCGTCGATGCGGGTGCGTCCCTCGGCAATCCACTTGCTCTGCTCGCCATCGATGCAGAAGCCGTTTTCGGCCATGTGCATGATCTCTGCGCCTGCCTCGGTGTCCTGTAACTGAGCGATGTCGATGTCCTCAGGCCCCACACCAGCCATCTCGTAGGCAGCTTTCGCGGCGAGCGTGGTGGGAGAGCCTCCGCGTTCTATGTCGAGCCCCGGGCTGAATACCTCGAAGGACCCGGGCGGGCGCGTGCGGACGGCCGCAGCCCGGAGCCTGACGAACGGCAGTCCCATTGCTTTCGCGCGCTTTTCGCTGGCGAAGACGAGCGCTACGCCGCCTTCTGCTGGCGAGCAGAACATGAATTTGGTGAGAGGGTCGCTCACCATGGGCGAGTTCAGAATGGTCGTACGATCGACCGGCTCGCGCCGCCAGGCATGGTGGGCGAGCGCTCCGTTTGCGAAAGCCTTTTCGGCGACCGCCCCAAGCGTGTCGGCGGCTATGCTATAGTTCGCCATGTAGCGCTGAATCTTCATCGCGAAAAACTGCGTCGTCAGCATGAGACCTGTTTCGCCGTACCAATCGGGTAATCCCCAATCGGCTGGTAATGGCGAGAAGGAACCGCGCGGGTGCTTGTCGAAGCCCACTGCGATGCCAAGGTCGAACTGCCCCGACTGGATCGTGTTGTATGCGCCGAACATGGCCGATCCGCCGGTGGCACAGCCGTTGGCGACATTGATGAAGGGCAGGCCGGTCAGACCAAGCTCGGAAACCATTGTGTCGGCATTGCCGGCTTCGTCCGAACCGCCATAGGCAAACTGTACCTGGCTCCATTCGAGTCCCGTCGCGGCGAGGGCCTGGCGCACGGCATAAGCCCCTTGTTCAAGTCCGGAGCGTTCTGGCGTGCGACCGAAAGGGTGGATGCCGGCGCCGATGATGCACACTTCCGTCACGTGGCGCTCCCTTCCATGGGTGCGAATGCAAAGGTTGTGCGCCTCTCGCCGCCAGCCAATTCGAAGCTGAGAGGCACGAGCCGCATCGGCATACCGAGGTGTAACGCGTCGAAGGCGACGTCGGTCAGGCGGGTCTCAAGAATCAGCGCACCATCGAGCTCGACATAGCCGACGGCATATGGCTCGAAGGTGTCTGACCCGGCATAGGGCGGCGACTTTGGCCGGAAGCGCTGTACGGTCCAGGACCACAGCCTCCCTTCGCTTGGCAGGACGACATGCTCGTAGCGCGCGTCGGCGGCTATCTTGGGCGGAAATACGATACGGCCGCTTGCGATTTCGCGCGAGGCGGCAAGGGCAATTTTGCCGCCAATCTCGACAATTATCTCTGAATCGATGGGCGGTGCTGGACTTGTTGGCATGAGTGCTCTCCTGCCAATAGGCCTATCGCCCAGAACTCCGATTGGCTTCTGACCATTGCGACAGAAGGCGTATCTTCCCCCTCGCCGGAAGGCTCGTTCGGCTAGCGCAACATCCCGAGAAATCCGAGTTGGGCAGCCTTGAAAAGCGTCTGGTCGCGATTGACCGCATCGAGCTTCACCGATGCCGAGCGGATGTGGAACCGCACAGTCGTGCGTTGCAGCCCGAGGATGATGCCGATCTCGTCATTGGTTTTGCCGGCTGCGGCCCAGCGCAGGCATTCAACTTCGCGTTTGGTAAGAGAAACCGGATGAGGGCCGGCGGACCTGGTCCAATTCAGCTTGACGTAGCAACACACGAATGCGCGAGCGAGTTCCCCGACCTGGTCGGCATAGGCATATTGTGCCGAAAGGTCGTCTTCAAATGGGTCGTGCGAAAGGAAGCTAGCCGCAGCGATTTGTCCGAACGGCAGATGGATCGGTACCACGAGCGCGGCGCGCGTCAGTGCGCGAGCTTCGAAATCGGTGCGGTCGACCAGATCAAGAAGGGGGTTGGGCAGGCGCGTGCGAAAGCCCTCGGCATTGCACCAGAAAGGCTCGGCTTCCACCCGACATGCGAGTGCAAGTGGCGAGGTCAGGGCAAGTTGCGGTGCTTCCCACCAGCGCGGTTCGTCGTTTCGGAAACCGAAGACTTCGGTAGCGAGTACGGCGCCACTGCTGTCGCGCATTGGTTCACGCACAGCGATATTGTGCGTTATCGCCGTGCGCAGTCCGCAAATGTCTTCGACCGCGAAACGCAGTGTCGTGGCCGCTTTGCGAATGCCGTCCACGCTGTCGAACCGGACGTCGGACACCTGCTTGTTAGTCATCGCGATCCCGCACGCCTGTCAGCGTCGGCACAATCCCTCGAAAAACGGCCTGCACAGGGCATCGGCGACATCCTCAGGCTTTCTCTTTTTGGCGACCTGAGGATACCACTTGTAGGCCCAGTTGCACATGCCGAGAAAGCCGTAAACGGTCAGGACCGGATCGCACTCTATGAAGTGCTTGGATTCAATGCCCCTGGCGATGATGGACTGGATGCGGTTGAAATAGTCCTGACGACGCGAGCGTATTTCTTGCCTTTGCGGGCCTTCAAGGTCCGTGTAGTGATCCATGAAAGCGCGAACGTAGCCGGGATGTTCGGCGATTTCGCGCAAGATGTCGATGCAGGCCAGCCGAAGAAGGCGGGACGGTTCAATCGAGGGATCGCTTGCGTCGAGCCCATCGATCAGCGCGGTTATATGCGCATCGTGAATGGCATATAGAATCGCCTGCTTGCTCGAAAAATAGTGGTATAGCGTCGGCTTGCCCAAGCCCACTTCGTCGGCGATCATCTGCATGGACGCGCCGTGGTAGCCAACCTTGTCGAACAGGCTGGCGCAATGTTTCAGGATCTCATTGCGCTTTTCATCGTGCGCTTCAGTTGTCTGTCGCTTCTTTGTATTTTGCCGTGGCATGTCCGGTGTTCTCGCCCTTTCACCGCATTGGACTGTAATCCGCCGCGTCGTTCGTCATCCAATTCTGCGGGCGTTTGCCGCAATACGAGCCATAGTCTCCCAAACCAGAAGATCACACTCTTGCCAAGCATGTTCTCGACCGACTGATCGGTTGTGTATCGCTACAAGCCCGATTCGACCGGCTGTCTCGCCTTTCCGTCGCCCAAATGGTCAGTTCGACGATCTGATGTCGATCGCTAAGGCGGACCGGTTCGAGTTTAACCGACAGCTGAATGGCGGGCGTGTCGCCTATCCATCGCCGTGCGGGCAAGGGAGAGAGTGAATGGTCGATCTTAACGGGAAGGTGGCTCTGGTAACCGGCGCGAGTTCCGGCCTCGGACGCCATTTCGCCAAGGTGCTGGCGGCACACGGCGCGCATGTCTTTGTTGCGGCGCGGCGGCTCGATGCACTTGCTGCATTGGCAGGAGAGATCGGCAGGGCGGGGGGCACCTGCGAGGCCCTGTCGCTGGACGTGACCGATTCGACCTCGGTGGAAAGCGCTTTCGCCGCCATCGCCGCGCGCGCGCCTGCTCCTCCCTCGATCCTTGTCAACAACGCTGGCGTCGCGCAGACTCGCGCTGCCCTGGACGTCGGACCAGAGGACTGGAATGCGGTCCTCGGGCCAAACCTCACCGGCGCATTCCTCGTCGCGCAGCAGGCCGCACAAGCCATGCGCGGGCATGGTGGCAGCATCATCAATATTGCCTCGATCCTTGGCGAGCGGGTGTCCAAGGGACTGGCTGCCTACGCCGCAAGCAAAGCTGGGTTGATCCAGTTGACCAAGGCGCTCGCGCTCGAGTGGGCGCCGCTGGGGGTCCGGGTCAATGCTTTGGCGCCCGGCTACCTCGAGACTGAATTGAACCGTGATTTCTTTGCCTCCGATGCGGGCCAGAGACTGATCGCGCGCATTCCGCAGCGCCGTCTCGGACAACTGGAAGACCTGGATGGACCGCTGCTGCTGCTAGCCTCGGAACAATCTCGCTACATGACCGGGTCGGTCATTGCTGTCGACGGCGGCCATCTGGTGAGTGGTCTTTAGGATAGAGTAATTCCGATCTCAGCGGTCAGGCGTCCATTGCTGTCGCGCCCACCACCCAGGCGGACAGCCCGCTGGTCGGAACTGCGCAGATTACCGCTTCGGCAATGGCTTCCTCGCTCGCACCGGCACGCCGTGCGCCGTTCATGTGCACTGAGGCCCAATTGCTGTAATCGGCAACGAGCACAGTCACGAGCAGCAGCTCAGCATGGTCGGATGCAAGCGCGGTGCCAGACAGTGTGCCTTCGCGCATGAGATAGTAGGCGTCAGCACCCAGCGGTTTGAGTTCGAGCAGTTTGGCGAGTGAAGGGGGCATTTCACCGAAGTAGGCGAGGAAGTTTGACTCCGCTGCGCCGGGCTCGACATCACGGACAACCTCATCCGGCACTTCGTCGGATGTGAGCGGGCCGAACAGCGTTTCGGCAATGCCATGGAAGCGCAATGCTGCCCCTTCGCCTCGCACACTAGACAGAATTGCGACGGCAGCCCCCGCCTCGGAGGCGTTGAGTCCAGCCTCGCGCGCCGCGGCAAGCTCACGCCGACCGAGCTCGACATAGCCCTTCACGCACGCTGCGCAAGCAACAAAGAGCAGTTTGATTCTCGCCGGAACTGCTCCGTCGGTCTCGATGATCGATCGCCATCTTTGAAAGCCTGCAACGGTCATTGGTGCATTGCAGCGCAGAACACCCAGAGCCGAGAGCTGTACTGCGGTCTCGACGCCGCTTGGTTCAACGCTGGTGACGGCGTCTGTCATGATTATCTCTCCAACTTAATAGACCGTCCGGTCGGTTGGGCAATGACTAAGCGTCGATAGACGGCTCGTCAATCGCCAGGGCGCGCTCCTTTTCTGATCAACCTCGCCTCTTTGATTCGGTGTCACCTTCATCATTGACGCCCGACTGGTCGGTCGATTAATGCTGAGGCGCATGGAGCGATGTCGCCGCAACGGCATTCCGACACAGTTTGAGCGATCGGACAAGCCGGACCGCGAGGGGATAGCAAGGAAGAGACATGAACGAGTTCGAAGGTAGGACCGCCGTCATAACCGGCGCGGGCAGCGGCATCGGCGCTGCGCTGGCAAAGCAAGCGGCGGGGCTCGGCATGCGGCTGGTCCTCGCAGACATCAACGCGGCTGACCTTGCCGGAGTCGCTTCCGGATTAAGCGTGACGCAATGCCTGACGCGGGTAGTCGATGTTACCGATCCAGAGGCTGTGGATGCCTTGGCGCACGATGCCTTTGCGCAATGCGGCGATGTCGCGCTCGTCTGCAATAATGCCGGCGTGGTTCCAGGCGGCCGTCACCGTATGGTCTGGGAATTTACGCCAGAGGACTGGCGCTGGGCCTTCGGCGTCAATGTCGATGGGGTGACCAATGGCATCCGCAGCTTCGTGCCACGCCTGATTGCCCAGGATAAGCCTGCGCATGTCCTAAACACGGCTTCGGTCGCGGGCTTTGTCAGCGGCTCTGGGTCTGCGGTCTACGGCGCTTCCAAACATGCTGTCGTTCGAATCACGGAGGCTCTCTTCGCGGGACTGCGCGAGGTTGGCGCGCCGATCGGCGTAACGATGCTGTGTCCCGGACTCGTGGCGACGCGCATCTATGATGCCGAGCGGTCGAGGCCCGAGCATCTGCGTGCACGAGGCGGGCGCCCCGAAGAAGCACCAGAACTCCAGGCGATTGCAGATGATCTCTATCGCAGTGCCCCTTCGCCCGAGGCCGTTGCCGAACTTGCATTCGAGGGTATCCGTGCGAACCAGTTCTATGTCTTTACTACCGAGCGCTTCGACGCCGGTATTCGCGCCAGAGCGCAGTCCATCGTCGAGCGTGCCAATCCGACCTTCGAAAGTATCCTCGAACTCAGCAAGGATGACGTCGGCGTGCGCGACGCCGGAGTTGGAGTAGAAGCGTCGTGAACCGCTTCGAGGGGCGCATTGCACTCGTCACCGGTGCGGCTTCGGGGATTGGATTGGCCACTTGTGCGCGCCTCGCCTCGGAAGGCGCGCATGTGTTGCTGGCAGACCGCGACGCGCAGAAGCTTCCCGCAGCGCTCGCCGCGCTCTCGGGTGAGGGGCACGAGAGTCACGTCCTCGACGTGACCGAGGAGGCGGGCTGGCTGGCGCTGGCCAGGGTCATCGGCGAACGCCATGGGAGACTCGACGTGCTGGTCAACAATGCGGGCTATGGCAGCTTTGCGCCGATCGCCGATACGAGTCTTGAAACCTGGCGTGCAGTCATGGCGGTCAACATGGAAAGCATTTTCCTCTCGACCAAAATCCTGATGCCGCTTTTGGCCGCCTCGGGTAGCGGTGCCATCGTCAATGTCTCGTCCATTCGCGGTATCATCGCTGGGGTCAACACCGGGTCCTACAGTGCGTCGAAGGGGGCAGTGCGCATGTTCACCAAGGTCACCGCATTGGAATGTGCTGCAGCTGGAAACGGCGTGCGTGCAAACTCGATCCATCCCGGGCACACGACCACTCCGCTAACCGCCGAGGCTTATGCCGACCCCGTGATCGCCAGGCAATTGCTGGCAGACGTCCCGATGGGGCGTCCGGGCGAAGCCGAAGAAATTGCTGACGGTATCGCGTTCCTCGCCAGTGACGATGCGCGCTACATGACTGGCTCGGAACTTGTGGTCGATGGAGGCAAGTCCGCACAATGACTGTATTACAGACCAATTCCGCTGCCGTTTCCCGATACGCCCTCGACATGGCCGAGAGGGTGGAAGCCTTTGTGCGCGAAGTTGTGGTGCCTTACGAGAAGGACCCGCGCCGCGACCACCACGGTGCGCCGACCGACGAACTGGTGATGGAGATGCGCGGGAGGGCCCGCGATGCCGGGGTACT
>NZ_BLTI01000015.1:0-9427 GCF_017312445.1 Novosphingobium sp. PY1
CGGCAGGAAGCCGGCAGCGACTAGGGTGATTCCCTGGGGCTTCATCGTGAGATTGCTGAAAAAGCGGCGTATCGGTGTCATTCCACTCCCACCTCGAGCCCTTGCGGCCACGCGTATTAGAATTCGAATTTCTATCGGCTAAAGCCCTTCCGCCCATCGGTCAATCCAGTTCAAACACGACCGATGGGCTTGACCGATCGCTCTGACAGCAATTAGAATAGATATTTCAAAGCTAATGGTTGAAGGGGAGGTATTCTCGCAATGTCCCGATTGCGGATGGGCATGATTGGCGGCGGACCTGGCGCATTTATCGGTCCCGTGCATCGAATCGCAGCAGAGCTCGATCGCGAGATCGAGTTGGTTGCCGGTGCCTTCAGCAGCGATGCCGAGCGCTCGCGCAAGGCAGGTGACACCTATCGAATCGATCCTGCGCGCGCCTATCCCGATGTCGCAACCATGTTGCGCGAGGAAGCGGCTCGCGAAGACGGTATAGACTTCGTTGCGGTCACTACGCCCAATCATCATCACTTGCCCGCCGTGCGCGCTGCACTGCAGGCCGGGCTTCCTGTCATCTGCGACAAGCCAGCCACCGCGACGCTGGACGAGGCACGCGAAATGGCCGGCCTGGTCGCTTCGGCCGGACTGCCTTTCGCGCTGACCTATACTTATTCGGGCTATCCGCTCGTGCGCGAAGCGCGGGCACGCATCGCTGCGGGCGATCTTGGCCAGATCCGCAAGGTCGTGGTCGAATATCCGCAAGGATGGCTGGCCCAGCAAGCGGAAGGCAAGCAGGCCGAATGGCGGGTCGATCCCGGCCGCGCCGGGATCGGCGGATGTATCGCTGACATCGGCGTTCACGCCTTCCAGCTTGCCGAATTCGTGACGGGTCTGAAGGTCACACGGATCTTGGCCGACCTCGGCGCCGTTGTGCCCGGGCGCGTCCTTGACGACGACTGCCAGATCCTCCTGCGCTTCGAAAACGGCGCGCGCGGTGCGCTTCTCGCCAGCCAGATTTCGGTCGGCGAACGCAATGGCCTGCGCATTCGCGTATACGGTGAAAAGGGCGGAATCGACTGGCGACAGGAAAGCCCCAACGCCTTTACCCTCTACCATCTCGATGGCCGCACCGAGCTTGTCCAGGCCGGCGATCCGGGGCTGGGCGAGGCCGCTGTTGCCTCCAGCCGCACGCCGGGTGGCCATCCTGAGGGCTACCTCGAGGCCTTTGCCAACCTCTATCGCGATTTTGCCAAGCAGCTTCGCGGCGAGCCGGGCTCGCTGGTGCCCGGCATGGTCGACGGTCTGCGCGGCATGCAACTGATCGACCTTGCCGTACGGGCGAGCCGCGAAGAGCGCGGCTGGACCGACTTTCCGGCCTGACGAAACACAGAGAGAACAGCCATGAAAACCATCAAGGGCCCGGCCATTTTCCTTGCCCAGTTTGCCGGGGATGAAGCTCCGTTCAATTCGCTCGATGCGATCGGCGACTGGGTTGCTTCGCTGGGCTACAAGGGCGCGCAGATACCGAGCTGGGACGCGCGCCTGTTCGATCTGGCCAAGGCCGCCGAGAGCCAGGACTACTGTGACGAGGTGAAAGGCCGGCTCGGAGCAAAGGGGCTGGAGATCACCGAGCTGTCGACGCACCTGCAAGGGCAACTGGTGGCAGTCCATCCGGCCTACGATGTCCAGTTCGACGGCTTCGCTGCGGAGCATGTCCGCGGCGATCCCAAGGCGCGCCAGGAATGGGCTGTCGATCAGCTCAAGCTTGCCGCAAAGGCAAGCAAGCGTCTCGGGCTGAACGCTCACGCCACGTTTTCCGGCGCGCTGGCATGGCCCTATGTCTATCCCTGGCCGCAGCGCCCTGCAGGTCTGGTCGAGGATGCATTCGAGGAGCTGGCCCGCCGCTGGAAGCCGATCCTCGATACCTTCGACGAGAACGGCGTCGACCTCGCCTACGAGATCCATCCGGGCGAGGACCTGCACGACGGCGCGACCTTCGAGATGTTCCTGGAGCGGGTCGGCGATCACCCGCGTGCCAACATCCTGTACGATCCGTCGCATTTCGTTCTGCAGCAGCTCGATTATCTTGCGTTCCTCGACATCTATCACGAGCGCGTGAAGTGCTTCCACGTGAAGGATGCCGAATTTCGTCCTTCGGGTCGCATGGGCGTCTATGGCGGCTACCAGTCATGGGTCGATCGCCCGGGGCGCTTCCGGTCGTTGGGCGACGGGCAGGTCGATTTCGCGCAGATCTTCTCGAAGATGGCGCAGTACGATTTCGCCGGCTGGGCCGTGCTCGAATGGGAATGCGCGCTCAAGCACCCGGAAGCTGGAGCCGCCGAAGGGGCGCCCTTCATCGCCGATCACATCATCCGCGTGACCGATAAGGCCTTTGACGATTTTGCGGACAGCGGCAGCGACCGGGAGGTCAATGCACGGATCATGGGAATTGGGGCATGAGCACACCAGCCTCCGGCTGGACCCGGCGCGAATTCGCTGGAGGCGCGGCGTTGCTTGCGCTGGCCTTGGGCATTCCGGCCGCGGCGGTCAAGCTTACCGACCTGGATGCGGCCGATGTCCCGAGTGATCGCCAGCGCAAACTGATTGCCGAAGTGTCCGAGCTGGTCATTCCGAAGACCGATACTCCCGGTGCCGCCGAAGTCGGCGTCGGCGATTTCGTGATCCTCGCGCTTGCGCATGGGCTTTCGGGTACCCGCGATCCTGTGGCAACGGGCGTAATCACGCCTGCGCTCGCTCCGTTTCGCCGCCGAGACGGATCCCTGAACCACCTCGACTGGTTGGAGCGCCGGCTCGATCATGCTGCAGGCGGTGACTTCCTGCGTCGCGACAAGGACGAACAATCGCGCCTGCTGGCCGCGATCGATGGCGAAGCGATGGCGCACGGCGCTGCCTATTCGCCTTGGGTCGCGATCAAGGGGCTGATCCTGACCGGTTACTACACCAGTGAAGTGGGCGGCTCGCAGGAACTGCGGTACGAACTCGTACCTGGAAAGTGGGAGCCCGATATCCCCATTCAGCCGGGCGACAGGGCCTTCTCGAGTGACTGGACTGCAGTGGATTTCGGCTGATAAGTATGCAAAATCATGAATTTGACGCGATTGTCGTCGGCTCGGGCATTACCGGGGGCTGGGCAGCGAAACAGTTGACCGAAGCGGGCCTGAAAGTCCTCATGCTCGAGCGTGGGCGCAAGATCGAGCATCAGGTCGACTATGAGAACGAGACCAAGGCGCCCTGGGACATGCCATTCCGAGGTGTCGGTGATACCGAGCTCTACAAGCGCGAATATCCGGTGCAGATGCTCAACCGGCACTTCACCGAATTTACGCAGGACCACTTCGTCAACGATGCCGACCAGCCTTACCAGAAGGCAAAGGGCAGCGAATTCGACTGGTTCAGGTCCTATCAGCTTGGCGGTCGCTCGCTCACCTGGGGGCGCCAGTGCTATCGCTGGTCGGACTACGACTTCGGGGCGAACAAGCGCGACGGCTTCGGCACCGACTGGCCGATCCGCTATGACGATCTTGCGGCGTGGTACGACCTGGTCGAGGACTTCGTCGGTGTTTCCGGCGCGCATGAGGGACTGCCGCAGCTTCCCGACGGGAAGTTTCTCCCGGCGATGGAGCTGAACTGCGTCGAGGCTGCGATGCGCGAGCGTATCCTCGCGAAGTATCCCGATCGTTTGATCACCATCGGACGCACCGCGAACCTGACCGAGGCCCGCCCCGAACAGGGCCGGGCACATTGCCAGTATCGTTCGATCTGCGCGCGCGGTTGCTCCTACGGTGCCTACTTCTCGACCCAGTCGGCCACGCTCCCGGCTGCGAAGAAGACCGGGCTGCTGACGGTCGTCACCGATGCGCAGGTCACGAAGCTTGACCATGATCCGCAGACACGCCGTGTCAGCGCCGTGCACTGGGTCGACACCAAGACCGGTGAAGCGAAGCGTGCCGGCTCGCGCATAGTGTTCCTCAATGCCGGCGCCTTCAACTCCGTGCATCTGCTGCTGAATTCCGCAAGTGAGGCCATGCCCAACGGTCTTGCCAATTCGAGCGGCGTGCTGGGCACGCACATCATGGATCATGCCAATACCATGGCGGCGATGGCTGTCGTGCCGGGCTTCGAGAACAGGACCAGCTTCGGGAACCGGCCGACCGGTATCGTGATCCCCCGCTTCCGAAATCTCGACAAGCTGGACGGAGACGGCTTCACGCGCGGTTATTCCTTCCAGGGCGGCGCGTTGCAGGGCACCTGGACACGCGGCAAGCGCATGCCGGGCATCGGTGAGGGCTTCAAGGAAGAGATCCACAAGATCGGCCCCTGGACCATGGTCCTTGTCGTTTTCGCTGATTCCATGCCGCGGGCGAGTAATCGTCTGACCCTCAGCAAGCAGCTCGATCCGCGCGGCGTGCCGCAGCTTGAAATTGCCTTTGCGCACGGCAAGGAAGAACTCGCGGCGCTTGCAGACGCGAAGAAGGAGGCGGCGGCCATGCTCAATTCGGCAGGGGCGCACGTGGTCATGGGCTTTGATCAGCCCGGCCATGGCGGCACTGCCATTCATGAAATGGGCGGAGCACGCATGGGCTGGGATCCAGAGACCTCGGTCCTCAACCGCTGGAGCCAGTCGCACGACGTGGCGAACCTGTTCGTCACCGACGGCGCGCAGATGAGTTCGTCCGCTTGCCAGAACCCGTCACTCACTTACATGGCCCTCACCGCAAGAGCGTGCGACGCGGCAGTGAAGATGCTCAAGGAAGGCGCCATTTGACCGAAGTTGCGTCGCCGCCGCTTGCGGTGAATCACAATACGCATGGGGCGGCGGGTAACCTCACAGATCGACAGAAGAGCGTTGCCTATCTGACCCTCATGGTGGCGCTGGTGCTTGAGATCGTCGACGTGACGATCGTCAACACCGCTCTCCCGGTGATCGAGAAGGATTTCGGATCGGCCGCCGCGGAAGCCCAGTGGGTCTCCGCCGGTTACTCGCTCGCCTTCGCGCTGCTGCTGATGCTTGGCGGTCGGCTGGGCGATGCACTGGGCTACCGGGGGCTGTTCATTACGGGTGTGGCCGGTTTCACCGGGGCCTCGATCCTGTGCGGGCTTTCGGGCAATCCGGAGCAACTGATCGCTGCGCGCGTCCTGCAGGGGTGCGCAGGTGCGATGATGGCGCCGCAGGTCATGGCACTGATCCAGGTCCTGTTCGAACCGCTTGAGCGCGTCGCGAAACTCGCCTGGGTTGGCGTGATCGGCGGGATGTCGGCCATTGCCGGGCCAATTCTGGGAGGCTTGCTGATTCACGCGAACCTTTTCGGGCTTGGTTGGCGCAGCGTCTTTCTGATCAATGCGCCGGTGGGCGTCGTAGCCTTGATCGTTGCCTGGAGGCTTCTTCCCAAGGCCAGGTCTGAGCACGCCCGCGGTATCGATGTATGGGGAACCATGCTGTTTGCAGGCGCGATGGCGGGCCTTTTGTTCCCGCTCGTGCGCGGTAGCGACCTTGACTGGCAGCCCTGGCACTTCGCCCTTCTTCTGGCTTCGCCGATCCTGCTGATGATCGTGTGGCGGCGAACGAGGCAAAGGACGGAGCGGGGCGCGGCAAGCATGTTCCACCCCGAGCTTTTCTCGCAGAGACAGTTCCCCATGGGGCTGCTGATCGCGCTGCTCTTCGGCTCGTCGACGAGCGGGTTCCTTTTCGTCTTCGCTTTCGGTGTGCAAAAGCTCCTGGGCTACTCGCCGCTGCAGACCGGCCTGCTGCACATTCCTTTCAGTGTCGGGGTCATGATCGGCATTGCCTTTCTCGGCCGGAAACTCATTGCCAGCCACGGCAAGTGGGTCCTCGTCGGCGGCGTGACCTGCATGGCGCTGTTTTCGGCAGGCACGCTTGGCTGGATTGTGACCGGCGGTGATGGATGGTGGGTATTGGGCTGCCTGGCTCTCGCCGGAGCGGGGATGGGCATGACAAACGGCCCACTGACCCCGGTGATCCTCGCGCGTGTCGACCGGAAACACGCAGGGGCGGCCAGCGGGCTCATCAAGACGGTGCAGGAACTCGGACTGGCCCTGGGAGTGGCGATTGTCGGCACCGCATTCTTCGCCAGTGCCGGACCCGGCGAAACGGGCAAGTTGCTGCCTGCGATCCTCGTTATAGAGATCTTGCTGCTCGGATGCTTCGTCCTGGCTATCCGTCTGCCTGGACCCTTGTTTCCCGAGCACGATGCCTGACTGGAAACTTCCAATCGTTTGATCAGAAAATCACTCCTCGTGGGCGGCGCAGCTTCATGCAGCCGAGACGCGCAGAGGTAGCTTCGCAAGGCGCTTGACGCATGGGCTGGGCGGTACGCGTTTCGCGCACCGCCCATGATGGTCAGAAAGTGACGCGCTTGACGTCCGTGTTGACCGAGGGGAAGGGCAGGTACGAAACGCGAAGCTGCTCTACCAGCGAAAGTTCGTGTTCGCCCTTCGGGAAGCCGCCGGGATATTCGACCGAGATCGTTGCCGGAGCGCCGAAGGGCCAGCGGCGATCGTAGGCGGTCTCCATCTCCTCGAGCGAGATCGGGCCCTTGCCTTCATCAAAGCGGACTGCGTCACGCGCTATGGTCTCACCGTCGACCGAGACATCGAGCTTCTCGATCATCGAGAGACCGATCCCGCGATAGTAACCGAGTTTGGCTTGGAACGCGAAGCCGGTGGGCGCGTCGGCCGGACCGGTGTTGTGCAGGGTTGTTTCGTCGATCAGGTACTTGTCAAACATTACTTGTCTCCTGACAGGAAGCCCATGGCTTCCAGCCACTTGAAGAGTTGCGCGGGCCAACCTCCGGTTGGCATTCGGGGCTTGCCGAGGCCGAAGCTGTGGCCGCCCGAAGCGAAATAATGGAACTTGGCAGGCTTATCTTCGTCCTTCGGCTTTCAACGAGACCGAGAAGACAGCCGTCGACCGGCTGGATCGGCGTCAGCGCGGGGCGAATGACACTGCGCATGTTCACCTGAGTTCCGTGCAGGTGCCAGATGTCCCTTGGCGGCGTTCCCATCGCAATCGGCAGATCGATCGCAGCGGGCTGCACCGGCGCGGGAAGCGTCTCCTTGCTGACGACCGGTTGCGCGCCTGCACTCGCCGTCCCCAATATGAGGACGGATGCCGCGGCAAGGTCGTGCAGCAAGAAGCGCATCAGGCGTTCTCAAGCTCCGCTTCGGCCTTGGCAATGAGGCGGTCAAACATGACGTGCTGGCGGCGGACCTGCTCGCGGCTGTCGACTTCCATCACGTCCTGGATCCAGCGGTTGCCCTCGTACTCGCTCGAAAGCGTGCCTTCCCATCCGCACTTCACCAGCTCGGGGATGACGTCCTCGTAGGCCAGCGAAGGATCGGTGCAGTCCTCGTTCATCTCGTAGAACTTGGCCTGGATGTGGCGGAAGTAGGGCGCGTAGTCCTTGAGCCGCTTGGGATTGGCGTAGGGCGCGTGGCGCAGCGTCTCGGCCATGGCGATCTCGGCCTTGTTTCCGCCCATCTTCACCGCGACTTCGTAGATCGTGTACTCGCACATGATTTTCTGTTCATGCTGATCGACGATGAACTGGGTTACTTCCGGACGGGCGCCTTGGCGCTCGAAGCGGGCACGGAACGCCGGCGGATAGTGCTTCATGAAAATGCCCATGTCCGGCAGGATGCCCAGGTGCCTGGTCTTCAGGCGGTCGGCGACGTCGATCGTGCGAAGGATCCAGGCATGTTCGAGGTGCCAGGGAGCATGCACTTCGACGCCCATGTGGATGTCCAGTTCCTCAGCGAGAGGCACGCACTTTTCGAGGATGTCCGGGCGCACGAAGATGAGGATGCGCATGTTCTTGATGCCGAGGCGATGGCACAGGCGCAGGTCGCGCTCGATGCTGGCGACCTGTTCCTCGTCGGACATGAGCTCGCCCTTGCGCAGCTTGGTGTCCAGGAACATGTCGTAGCAGGTGAAGTGGGTGCCGTGACGCTCCATCATTCCCTTCCAGCGATCGACTTCGGCGTCGCTGATGTTGGGGAAGGTGGGCATGTTCTGCTCGGGAAGGATCTCGATGCCCTTGGCGCCGATGGATGCTGCATAGGCGACGCAGTCCTCCACGCTCATCTGACCGAGGAACATTTCCTCCTGGAAGCTGTAAAGGCTCACGCCTCGTTGTATTTTGGACATTCGTCGCTCCGTGGTGATCGTCCGGACCCGGGATGGGCGGGGCGTGGTTTCGCTTCGCTACGCGGAACACGCCCCGGTCCTGTCGCCAGGCGCCGGCCAAGAAATTCAAACAGTGATTCGTATCGATGATCCGGTCGTGCCGGTTGGCACTCGCTTGGTTCGCCGCTCCCCCATAGTGTGTTCTGCTCGTTTCAGCCTTCGGCCCCATCGGGCGGCAGGATGTGTCCGAATTCGGCCTGAACCCATTGTCTCTTTTTCACTTTGGGCGGCCTGAACCACCCTCGCATCGAGGCTTGGAAGTATAATCCTTCGAGCCCGCTTGCAATCAAAAATTAAAACCGATATTCGCATTCATCGCATGGTGGCTACGCTTGACGGAGAGTGCGGCAATTAATAGAACTATATTCTAGTTATGGTCAACTTGGCGGCCCCGGACAGCCCGGGTTTGCGGATATCCGGCCTCCAGGCCTGGGAGAGTCCATTGCAGTCGATTGAGGTGTGCGGTGCCATGTCGGGCTGGTGCTCGATGCAGGCAGGCAGGGGCAATCTGCCTGGCTGCCCGGCTGCTGTGTCCTGCCAGAATTCGGCTCGCCGCGAAGGTCGGTTTCAGGCCGCCCGGTCTCCTTCAAGTACACGCTTCAAATTCGATTATCTGAGGTTCTCGCGATGAAAGATCTGAACACGCTGATCATTGGCGGTGGTATTGGCGGCCTTTCGGCTGCGATTGCGCTGCGCCGTGCGGGGCACGGTGTTACGGTGATCGAGAAGGACCCTGAGTGGTCGGTCTATGGGGTGGGCATCATCCAGCAGTCGAACGTGATCCGGGCGATGGACCAGTTGGGCGTTCTCGATGCCTTTCTCGGTGCTGCCTGCGGTTTCGATGCGGTCGAGATCTACCTGCCCGACGGGACGCGCGTGGCGCGGGTGCCGTCGCCGGCGCTGGTCGAAGGCAAGCCGGCCAATGTCGGCATCGGCCGGCGCGCGCTGCAGAAGGTCCTGGGCGACAGCGCCAGGGAGCTTGGCGCCGAGATCCGCCTGGGCGTGACGGCCGAGCGGTTCGACGACGACGGCGAAGGCGTGAACGTGAGGTTCAGCGACGGGCGTGAAGAGCGCTTCGACGTCGTGGTGGGGGCAGACGGGGTCTATTCGCAGACCCGCGAGGCGATCCTGCCCGATGCCGAGAAGCCGCAGTTCACGGGGCAGGCGGTGTGGCGCTACAACTTCCCGCGCCCGGCCGATCTCGAT